>NZ_AP031405.1:3455000-3904291 GCF_055387595.1 Mediterraneibacter flintii | reverse complement strand
TAATTTCTTTTATATGCAGTTTTCAGGGTATAACCTGATAAATAGAATAGTGTGGCCCAGTGGCTCAGTTGGTTAGAGCGCCGCCCTGTCACGGCGGAGGTCGAGAGTTCGAGTCTCTTCTGGGTCGTATGTGGGGTCTTAGCTCAGCTGGGAGAGCATCTGCCTTACAAGCAGAGGGTCATAGGTTCGAGCCCTATAGGCCCCACTCAAAAAGAAATGGATGGATTCCCGAGTGGCCAAAGGGGGCAGACTGTAAATCTGTTGGCAACGCCTTCGAAGGTTCGAATCCTTCTCCATCCATTGATGTTGAATGATTTATAAAAAGTAATCTGTTTGCTAAAACCAAAACGGTTCGAATTTTTCTTCATCTATTGATGTTGAATGAGTTATGAAAGGCAAGCTGCTTACTAAGACCAAAATGGTTTAAATCTTTCATCATCTGTTAGCCGATAAAGTTTTTGGAATCGGACAATGTCAATTATTAGTTTGCATTGTATGAAAGAAAATTAGAAATTGCCGATGTGGCACAATTTAATAAGATTGATGAAAGTCAATCGCAGGCAGAGCACTGATTACAAATCAGTTGCTCAAAAGGAAACATAAAACGCCGATGTGGCTCAATTGGCAGAGCAGCTGATTTGTAATCAGCAGGTTATCGGTTCGAGTCCGATCATCGGCTTTATCTCAGAAGAGATAGAAAATTTAATAGCGCGGGGTGGAGCAGTCTGGAAGCTCGTCGGGCTCATAACCCGAAGGTCGCAGGTTCAAATCCTGCCCCCGCAACTCACACGAAGTTCTTGAAGTTGTATACGGACTTTAGTGTATATGCCCAGATAGCTCAGTTGGTAGAGCAGAGGACTGAAAATCCTCGTGTCGCTGGTTCGATTCCGGCTCTGGGCATTTTCTCTGTAAAGAGAATAAATTGAATATGGGAGTGTAGCTCAGGTGGTAGAGCACTTGACTTTTAATCAAGTTGTCCGGGGTTCGAATCCCCGCACTCTCATAAGAAGAAACAGCGTAATCCATTTGTGGCTTGCGCTTTTTTGCTATATTAATGAACTTTAAAGTATTTTGGAGAAAGAATATGAAATCGCTATATAAAAAATTAAAAGAGTACAGCGAGTCGGATTATTATGGCTTTCATATGCCGGGACATAAAAGGAATTTATGTTTTTCTCAGGTTGAATTGCCATATGAGATTGATATTACGGAAATAGAGGGATTTGACGATCTGCATCATCCGCAGGGTATATTAAAAGAATTGCAAAAGCGTGCTTCTAGGATTTATCATGCACAGGAAACAGCAGTTCTGATTAATGGGAGTACAGCGGGCATACTTAGTGCGATTTTAGGAGTTACGGAAGAAGGAGATAAAATACTGATAGCGCGGAATTGTCATAAGTCAGTGTATCATGCAGTCGTTTTAAATAAATTGATTCCTATATATATATATCCGGAATTTTATCCGGATAAAGACTTAAATGGAGAGATAGATCCAGAGGCAGTTCAAAAAATATTACAGGAGATTCCAAATATAAGAGCAGTAGTTATTACATCCCCGACTTATGACGGAGTACTTTCAGATGTAGCTAAAATCAGCGCTGTTGTCCATCAATATAAGATTCCTTTGATTGTGGACGAGGCCCATGGGGCACATTTTGGATTTCATCCATATTTTCCTGAAAACGCAAATCAAAAGGGGGCTGATATTGTTATACATAGCCTTCATAAAACATTGCCTTCTTTGACACAGACAGCGCTTCTGCATAAAAACGGCAGTATTGTTGATTGGCAGAGAGTATGTTATTATCTGGATATGTTACAGACAAGCAGTCCTTCCTATGTTCTAATGGCGTCTATTGATGTGTGCATTTCTAAAATAGAAGAAAAGGGAGCAGAATATTTTGAAGATTATGTACAGTTACTAAAAGAAACAAGAAAGGAATTGCAAAAATTAAAAAAGTTAAATCTACAGCAGACAAGAGAGTATGATCTCTCTAAAATTGTTATTTCTGCAAGGGATACGGAATATACGGGAAAGGATATATATAATATTTTATTGAAGAAATATCATTTACAAATGGAAATGGCGGCAGGAAGTTATGTATTGGGAATGACCTCTGTAGCGGATACTCCAGAAGGAATGCAGCGGCTTCATAGTGCGCTTTTAGAAATAGACCGAAATATAGTGTGGAAGGAAGGCAAAAATAGTAGAAAGAAGATTACACAAAGTTATCTTCCTAAGCTTGACAGAAAATATACGAGTGCGGAATTAAGAAAAAAAATAGATATATCAAAAAGAGATAGGAATACGGGGAACTTAAAAAGTATAGCATGGGAAATAAGTGAAGGATATGTTTCTGCGGAGTATGCCTATATTTATCCTCCAGGTGTCCCTTTGATTGTACCGGGTGAACAAATTTCAAAGGAAGTACAGCTTAGTTTATACAAATTTCGAGAATTAGGATTTCAGATACAAGGGCTTAAGAAAAATGGCAAAATAGAGGTGTGGATAGATGCATAAAATTTTTTATATTATGGGGAAAAGTTCTTCAGGAAAAGATTCTATATTTAAAGAACTGCGGAAGAAATGCCCGCAATTAAAGACAATTATACTTTATACAACTCGTCCGATTCGTTCTGGAGAAAAGGATGGAGAGGATTATTATTTTGTTAATGAGGCTGTACTTGCCAGCATGAAGCAAAGAAATAAGATTATTGAACTGAGGTCATATAATACACAGTGTGGCATATGGAAGTACTTTACTGCGGATGACGGACAAATTGATTTAGGAGAAAGCAGTTATCTGGTTATTGGAACGTTAGAATCTTTTAGAGACATGTGTAACTATTTTGGGGAGGAGAATTTGGTTCCGATTTATATCGAAGTAAGAGATGATCTGCGCCTTGAACGGGCAATAAAACGAGAACGTCTGCAGAAATCTCCTAAATATGCAGAAATGTGCAGAAGATTTCTGGCAGATGAAAAAGATTTTTCGGAAGATAAGCTGAAAGAAATAGGAGTTGAGAACAGATTTCAAAATATAGAGTTTGAAAAATGCTTGAGTGAAATTGAAGCATTTATAATAAAAAGATTGTAGAAGCTTTAAAAATACCTGCTGTCAGAGTTTAGGGCTATATCTTCATATGAAAATATGGTATACTTATCAAGAAGTTTACATTTTTGTAAGAAAATTGTTGTAAAATAGAGTGTATAAAAGAAACGCTATATACGAAATGATTTTATATGAAAGAAACAGCAGGTGATAAAATGAGTGGTTTTAAAGACGTAGTAGGTCACAAAAATATTATTAAATATATTGGAAACGCAGTAAAGGCAGATGCTGTTTCCCATGCATATATTTTAAATGGGGAAAGAGGAGCAGGTAAAAAAATGCTGGCAAACTTATTTGCTATGAGCTTACAGTGCCAGGAGCGTGATGAAGATGGAGATGCATGTGGGAAATGCCAGTCATGCAGACAAGCGCTTAGTGGAAATCAGCCGGATATTATTCGGGTAACGCATGAAAAGCCTAATACGATAAGCGTAGACGACATTCGGGAGCAGGTAAACAATGACATTGTGATTAAGCCATATAGCAGTAAATTCAAAATTTATATTATTCCAGATGCGGACTTAATGAGTGTACAGGCACAGAATGCTCTTTTAAAGACAATTGAGGAGCCTCCCCAGTATGCAGTAATTATGCTTCTTACAGAAAATGCAGAAATATTACTGCCGACAATCCGGTCCAGGTGTGTAATGATGAAGTTAAGAAACATCAAAGATCAGCTTGTCAAAAAGTACCTGATGGAACAGATGGAAATACCAGACTATAAAGCAGACGTATGTGTAGCATTTGCCCAGGGAAATATGGGAAAGGCGATCATGCTTGCTACATCAGAGTACTTTAATGAGATCAAAGAAGAAGCAGTGCATTTGCTGCGTGGTATAAATGAGATGAATGTCAGTGAACTGATGGAAGCTGTGAAGAAATGCATGACGTATAAATTAGAAATTAATGATTATCTGGATGTGATTGCAATCTGGTACAGAGATGTACTCATCTACAAGGCAACAAAGAATGTAGACAGGGTTGTGTTTTCAGATCAGCTTAAGTTTATCAAAGAACGTGCAAGCAAAAGTTCCTATGAGGGAATCGAAAACATTTTGGATGCATTGGAAAAAGCAAAAGCAAGAATGAAGGCGAATGTGAATTTTGAATTGACGATGGAGCTGCTTTTATTGACGATAAAGGAGAACTAGGAAGAATGACAAAAGTAATTGGCGTAAGATTCAGGCCCGCTGGCAAAATTTATTTTTTTGCACCGGGGAAACTGACGATCCAACAGGGAGATCACGTGATTGTGGAGACAGCGCGAGGCGTAGAGTACGGCAGAGTGGTCAGCGGACCTAAGGAAGTAAAGGATGAAGAAGTAGTTCAGCCGCTGAAGCCTGTTATTCGGATTGCAACGGAACAGGATGAAAAGACAGTAAGCAAGAACAAAGAAAAAGAAAAAGAAGCATTCCAAATTTGCCTGGAAAAGATACGGAAGCATGGCCTCGAAATGAAGCTGATAGATGCAGAATATACGTTTGATAACAATAAAGTCTTGTTTTATTTTACTGCAGACGGGAGAATTGACTTTCGGGAACTGGTAAAGGATTTGGCGGCAGTTTTCAGAACGAGAATCGAATTGCGGCAGATTGGTGTGAGGGATGAAACGAAGATCCGTGGAGGGATTGGCATATGCGGACGTCCCTTATGTTGTAGTACCTATTTATCAGAGTTTGCTGCAGTCTCTATTAAAATGGCGAAAGAACAGAATCTGTCCTTGAATCCAACTAAAATATCAGGAGTGTGCGGCAGGCTGATGTGCTGTCTGACAAATGAAGAGGAGACCTATGAGGAACTCAACAGTCAGTTGCCGTCTGTTGGAGATAATGTAACTACAATGGACGGACTGACAGGTACAGTACATTCTTTAAGTGTTTTACGCAAACAAGTTAAAGTAATTGTCAATTTAGAAAACGATGAGAAGGAAATTCGGGAATATAAGGCAGAGGAATTAAAATTTAAACCTAGAAGAAAAAAATCCAAGATTTCGAAAGAAGAGATGAAAAAACTTGCGGAATTGGAAAAGAATGAAGGAGCGTCTAAATTAGATGACAAATAATTTGCTGCCGGGAGAGAGGCTGGACGACTTGCAGTTAAACGGACTGGAGTTGATACAGAATCCGGAGAGGTTTTGTTTTGGGGTAGATGCAGTGCTTCTTTCAGACTTTGTAAAAGTAAAAGAGGATGAAACTGTATTAGATATGGGAACAGGAACGGGAATTATTCCGATTTTGCTGTCGGCAAAGACGAAGGGAAAGTGCTTTACCGGATTGGAAATACAAGAGGAGAGTGCACAGATGGCACGCCGCAGTGTGGAGCATAACCATCTGGAAAATAAAATTAAAATTGTGACAGGAGATATCAAAGAGGCAGCACAAATTTTTAAGCCTGCCTTTTTTGATGTGATTACAGTAAATCCACCTTATATGGTTTATCAGCATGGTTTACAAAATCCGAGGGATGCTATAGCAATTGCGCGGCATGAAGTATTGTGCACATTGGACGATATTTTGCGGGAGAGTATGAAGCTGATGCAGGATAAAGGCAGATTTTATATGATACACCGGCCGTTCAGACTGACAGAAATTATGGTGAAAATGAATCAGTACAAAATAGAGCCGAAAAGAATTCAATTTGTACATCCATATATTCATAAAGAACCTACAATGGTTTTGATAGAGGGAGTCAGAGGAGCAAAATCAAGAGTTAGGATAGAGCCCCCAATTGTGATGTATCAATAGGAAAAAACATACAGGAGCAGTTCTATGTCAGGGACATTATTTTTATGTGCAACGCCCATTGGAAATCTGGAGGACATTACATTTCGTGTAATCCGAACTTTGAAAGAAGCAGATTTGATTGCGGCGGAAGATACGCGAAACAGTATAAAATTATTAAATCATTTTGAAATACAGACGCCAATGACCAGCTACCATGAGTATAATAAATATGAAAAGGGGCGGAAACTGGTTGAGAAGCTTCAAGAGGGAAAAAATATCGCACTGATTACAGATGCGGGCACTCCAGGTATCTCTGATCCGGGAGAAGAATTGGTACGTATGTGCTATGAAGCAGGAATTACAGTAACCTCACTGCCCGGCCCCGCAGCCTGTGTTACAGCACTGACGGTTTCAGGACTTTCTACACGCAGATTTGCGTTCGAGGCGTTTCTGCCGCCGGATAAGAAAGAGAGGGAGCGCATACTGGAAGAGCTCTCAGAGGAAACAAGAACGATTATTTTGTACGAAGCGCCGCACAGACTGTGCAAGACATTGGCATTATTAAAGGAAACATTGGGAAACAGAAAAATTACTATATGTCGGGAGCTGACAAAAAAGTATGAAGCTGTATTGCGATCTACTTTAGAGGAGGCAGTTATATTTTATACAGAGCATGAACCAAAGGGAGAATGTGTTCTGGTGATAGAAGGAAAAAGTGCAGAGGAATTAAAGCAGGAAGCTCGCGAAAAATGGG
Organism: Mediterraneibacter flintii; assembly: GCF_055387595.1. Lineage (NCBI taxonomy): Bacteria > Bacillati > Bacillota > Clostridia > Lachnospirales > Lachnospiraceae > Mediterraneibacter > Mediterraneibacter flintii. The sequence continues at coordinate 3,897,698 of NZ_AP031405.1, read as the reverse complement.
AAGAGATGGGAATAGAGGAACATATGCAGATCTATTTGTCAATGGGGAAAGACAAAAAAGAGGCAATGAAATGTGTGGCAAAAGACAGGGGTGTATCAAAAAGAGAAATATATAAAGCTTTGCTATAAAAATAAAAACGTTCTTATTAGAAAAGACAGTGCTGTTTTCGCGCTGTCTTTTTTGTTAATACTGCTTATTTAAGAAGTCAAATTTTTACCTTTAGGCTGTATTTCTGTGATACAGCCATCCTTCATAAAAACGATTTTTTCTTTTAAGTCAACTGCTTCCTGGAAATCATTCGTTACATACAGGACTGTAATACCGAGCATTTCATTAATTTTTTTAATATCGGCAATCATTTCTGCACGCCGTCTTTCATTCTGACGTGCGAAATCTTCGTCAACAAGAAGAACCTTAGGGTGGCAGACAATTGCTCTGCTAAGCGCTACTTTCTGCTTGTCTGATTCAGAGACCGCCTTTAGTTTCTTATTCAGTATATGAGAAATGCCAAAAAAAGAAGCTGCGGTTTTTACACGGGAATCTACAACGCTGCGGGGAAGGTTCCGCAGTCTCAACCCTAAGGCTATATTATCGTATACGTTTAGATGGCGGTAAAGTACATAATTTTGAAATGCCATAGCCAATTTTCTGTCTCGGGGCAGAATATCGTTGAGAAAGTCTTTCCCCAGATAAATTTCTCCTGAGGTAATATCTTCTAAACCACCAATCATCCGCAGAATAGTTGATTTTCCACATCCGCTGGGGCCATGAAATATAACAAATTCCCCATCGTCAATATGGAGAGATACATCTTTTACAGAGACAAATCCGTTGGGATATATTTTTTTTAAGTGTGCAAATGTTACACTAGCCATGAGTACACCCCCTTTATAGTATAAGCATTTCTTTACATAATTTTAGCACAACCTTTTTAACAATACAATCCTGAGGCGGAAGGGTCAGAGCATCTTGTCGGCCAGTATTACACTTGCGACTAAACCGGCAAATGTAGCAATCATGGCGCCTGTAAGAGTATAGCGGGACTTTTTTATGTGCGCGGTCATAAAGTAGACACTCATTGTATAAAAGATGGTTTCTGTACAGCACATAGAAATGGAAGCAATCAATCCTAATCTAGAATCAGTACCATATTCCTTGAAGCTGTCCAGGAGAAGTCCGGTAGCGGCGGAGGAAGAAAACATTTTAACAATTGTCAAAGGAACAAGCTCGCCGGGGAATCCTATATAAGAGGTAAATTGTCCCAATAAATGACCGAGAAAATCAAGAAATCCAGAGGCGCGTAAGATTCCTACGGCCGCCATAAGTCCGATTAATGTCGGCATAAGACGGATAACCGTCAAAAATCCGCTTTTGGCTCCTTTTATAAAACAGTCGTAGACATGGACTTTAGAGAGCAGTCCATAGATAACGACTGCGAGAACGATAAATGGAACAATAAAGTCCGCGATATAAAGAAAAAGCTGCATACAAAATTCTCCTAATAGTTTGTGCGCTTTTTTCATTTATATGTCTTTTAGAAAGCTGCAATTCCAGTTATTTAAGAATATCAGTAAGAAAGATTTCATAAGATATTACAAATATATCAGGGGAGTTTCTATGGCATTTCTATTTTCCCGAAATATAAAATCCGAAAAAAAAAGAGTAATTTTTGACAAAAAAAGATTTGGAGGAGCACTGGCTGCCTGCATTTTGGTATTTTCACTTACAATATCCGGCTGTCAGCAGAATCAGCCCCAAGATGCAGATAGTGCGTTTCTTACATATACAAAAATGATATTTGCACAGGAAGTGGCATCAAATACAGTGAGCCTTCATTATACATTGAAGAATCCAGAGGATTATGGGATTGAAAATGCACCGGTTACATTTGGAACATTTGTTGCGGACGAAGAAGCTGTTCATGTGTCCATAGAAAATATGCGAAAATCTCTCTCCGCATTTTCTTATGATGATCTTTCTGTACAAAATCAGTTGACATATGATATTGTAGAATATTATTTAGAAATGTTGGAGACAGATATTGGATACCTTTTGTATGAAGAACCATTAGGACTGGTCAGTGGGATTCAGACACAGCTTCCAGTATTATTGTCAGAATACCAGTTCTATAATGAAAATGATGTAAAAACCTATTTAGACTTAATGCAGACAACTCCGGAGTATTTTGATAGTCTGATTACATTTGAGAAGAAAAAGTCAGAAGAAGGATTATTCATGGCGGACTACGCGGTAGATACAGTAATAGAGCAGTGTAATGCTTTTTTAGACATGGGAGACAGCAATTATTTGATTTCTACATTTGTAGATAGAATAAATGGATTAGACGAGTTGACTGAGAAAGAAAAAAGTGACTATATACAAAAAAATGCATTCGCATTACAGAACTATATATACCCTTCATACAGCAAGCTTGTATCCGAAATTCAAAAATTAAAAGGAACAGGAAAGAATGAAAAAGGACTTTGTTATCTTCCGGAAGGCAAAAAGTATTATGAGCAGGTTGTAAAGGAATCCACGGGTTCTGATAAAAGTATTCCTGAGATGGAAGATATGACCAGAAGGCAGATTATAACTGACTTAGAAGCAATGGAATCTGTACTCGGAATTACTGCACAGGAGGCACAGGAAACATTTTCTATGACAGAGACGGATCCGGAAGCAATTTTAAGTAATTTGAAAATGGAAATCACTGATACATTTCCGGCGGAACCAGAAACAGAGCTGCAGGTCAAATACGTACCAGAAGCGATGGAAGAGCACTTAAGTCCGGCATTCTATATGATTCCGGCAATAGACAATACAGAAGAGAATGTTATCTATGTCAACCAGGCACATATGAGCAACAGCCTGACACTGTTTACCACGCTGGCACATGAAGGATATCCGGGCCATTTATATCAGACTGTATATTACGCAGGAACAGATCCGGATCCGTTAAGGAATATTTTCAGCTTCGGCGGATATGTAGAAGGCTGGGCGACATATGCAGAGATGTGCAGCTATTATCTGGCTCCGATGACAAAAGAACAGGCTACACTGCTGCAGAAAAACAGCTCGATCATTCTGGGACTGTATGCACTTGCAGATATGGGAATCCATTATGAAGGATGGGATCGAATGGATACAGTGGCATTTTTTACGAATTATGGTATTAAAGATACAGAAACAATAGAAACAATTTATGAATTGATCATAGGTTCACCGGGCAACTACCTGAAATATTATATAGGATATGTTGAATTCTTAAATCTGAAAAAAGAGTGGGTAAAGGAAAAAGGAGAAGAATTTTCACATAAGGAGTTTCACGAGGCAGTTCTTTCGGTAGGACCGGCGCCGTTTGAGGTTGTGGAAGAATATATGTGGAAGGATCTGAAGGGGGAATAAAGGATGCTCAACTACCTGTGGGCAGGAATGATTCTTGCCGGAATTATCTTTGGAGCTTTTAACGGTAAGATGCCGGATATTACAAATGCCGCGCTGGATTCTTCAAAAGAAGCTGTGACACTTTGCATTACTATGATAGGGGTGATGTCTTTCTGGGCAGGAATTATGGAAATCGCATCAGAAGCAGGAATTATCACTCTGGCATCTAAAAAAATGCGTCCTCTGATCCATTTTCTATTTCCGAATATTCCACAGGAGCACAGGGCAAATGAACATATTACTACAAACTTTATCGCTAATTTTCTTGGGCTTGGCTGGGCGGCAACGCCTGCCGGACTAAGGGCAATGGAAGAACTGGAAAAGCTGGAGGAGGAAAGACGAAAAGGGAGGGCTCCGGGACAGATAAGAAAAAAAGGCGTCGCCAGCAATGAGATGTGTACGTTTTTGATTTTGAACATTTCTTCCCTACAGTTGATCTCTGTCAATGTAATCGCTTATCGCAGCCAGTATGGAAGTGTGAATCCGGCAGCAGTGGTGGGAGCAGGAATTATAGCGACGGCAGTCAGTACTGTGGCGGCGGCTGTGTTTTGTAAATGGATGGACAGGAAGAATAAGTATTGACTTAGAATAGATAAAGTGATATATTTATCACACAGAGAGTTTAGAAAAGTAAAGCAGAAATGAGGAGAAAAAGTGTCTGCATTTTATACACGAATGAAAGCGTACAGAGAAAAGCTGCATTTAAGCCAGCATGAGTTGGCAGATAAAGTAGGAGTAAGGCGGGAAACGATTGTACGTCTGGAAAAGGGACAATATAATCCATCTTTAAAACTGGCGGTAGATATTGCCAGAGTATTTGATACGCCGGTGGAGGACGTTTTTGTGTTCCAGAAGGACAGTGGCGAAGAGTTGAAAGGAGAGCATTTATGACAACAAAAGAAAAAGATAGAGAAGAACAAAACAGAGATATGATAAGAGAGGAAGCCTATGCGTATCATGCAGAGCCAGAAGAAAAAAAGCAGGGCATGTATACGGTGGAAGACTATTATGCATTGCCCGAGGATACAAGAGTAGAATTGATAGACGGGTGTTTTTATGATATGGCGTCCCCTACCTCTTTCCATCAGTTGATTGCAGGAGAAATATACCGGCAGATTGCCAACTACATTTTTGAACAAGGGGGTCCATGCACGCCGTTTATAGCGCCAGCAGATGTACAGCTTGACAATGACGACAGGACTATGCTGGTGCCGGATGTGTTTATTGTCTGCAATCCAGAACAGATTGTAAGACGAAACATCAAAGGTGCTCCGGACTTTATACTGGAAGTAATATCTCCGGGAACGAGTAAAAGAGACTATATAATAAAGCTGCAGAAATATGAGAATGCAGGGGTCAGGGAATACTGGATTGTAGACCCTTATCAAAAGAGGGTACTGGTGTATTTCTTTGAGAATGAAATGTGCCCTGTTATTTACCCGATTGACGCTGACATTCCGGTAAATATTATGGAGGGCAAGCTGACCGTAAGGATGGCATATGCCGCGAAGTGGCTGGATTAGGAAAGGAAAAATGAAAACTGCTGCTGTTTGCTAATATTAAAAGAATCAATAGAATATTACCTATATTCCAAATATTTTACTCTTTTTGACTGTTAGATATGCATGATAAAATAAAACGAAAAGCTATATTTATGAACGAAATATATAAAAGTTCGGAAAGAGAGGTTGAAAAAGTATAGCAAATTTTTTAGGAGGGTTACAGTAATGAAAAAAGAAATTGTGCATTTTAATAGTATGTGCAAAAAGGCAGCAATTGGAATTATGGCATTTTCTCTTACATTAAATCCTATGACAGTCTTGGCGGATAGCCCGGAAAAACAAGGGGGGGGGGTATAACTCTGCTCCAGAAGCGCCGTCCGCTTTACTGACAAACGAATTGGAAAATCCAATGAATGTAGAGGGAATACCAAGATTTAGCTGGTGGCTGAATGATACAGATATGGATGAGTCACAGACAGCATATCAGATTGTTGTAAAGGATGAAGTGACAGGAGAACAAGTGTTTGATAGTGGGAAGGTAAATTCTTCCGAACAGTCTAATGTACAGCCAGAAGGTCTGGCTGAAAAATTAGAAGCAGGACATCCGTATTCTTGGCAGGTAGCTTCGTGGGATTCTTCTGGAGCGCAATCTGTATTCAGCGAGCCCGCAAAGTTCGCGACAGGTTTGTCAGATGAAGACTGGGGAGCGCAATGGATTCAGGCTCCGGCGTCTTCTCCTATCAGCGTGGTTGACGGAGGTTCATCTGCAAGAGTAGATGGAGGCGGGGTGACTGCGAATAAAGAAGCTTTTGAATGGGAGAACTATGAGCTGGAGGTCGCCGTCAGTGCGGAAACTGAGGCGGCGGGAATTGCTTTTCGTGTACAGGAAGATTATAATAACGGATATGTCTGGCAGATAAAACCAGGTATCGGACTTGTGAAAAATGTTTTAAAAGACGGAACACTTCAGGCATTAGAAACTGTAAATATAGAGATCGAAGAAGGGATAAATTATATACTTCATATAAAGGCTGATGGGAATACCATTGTGACGAACATTGATGGACAGACGGTGGGGCAGGATATTACAGACGATAATTTTACAAAGGGATCTTTCGGTTTTTATGAAGCAGATGGACAGGTGGGAGAATTCGCACAAGTATCAGCGACTTCTGGAGTAGAGACAGAAACATGGGCGACAGTGAAGGGAAGTACAGCCCATCCTATTACATTTTATAATCCGGGGATTGAATGGACAAACTATAAAATAGAATTTGATATGAAGATTATTGAGACCGCAGCAGGAATTATGCTCCGTACACCTGATGCCAACAGTGGTTATATGTGGCAGTTTAGTTTGGATAAAGGAGGACTTGCTCGACATATACAAAACGAAGGGAAATTTACAAAAATAGATGGTGATAGCGCTGTTCCATATTCATTAGAAGCGGATACACTTTATCATGTAGAATTTATAATAGAAGATAATAAAATTACAACAAAAATAGACGGAAAAGAATTAGATACATATACGGATACAAGTAATACGTGGAAGCAAGGAACGTTTGGCTTTCGTGAAACAAAAGGAGAGTCTGCTTCTTTTTCTAATCTGAAAGTAACTTCATTAGATGGCGAACAGGTATTGCTTTCAGAAGATTTTTCTGACTTAAGTGCCTATAAGAATGGTAAAGATAGTATTTCTGTACAAAAAAATGAAGTTGCTTCTGGAGAGACATACAGGACAGATTTTAGTGAAGGATTGGATGTATGGAGCAATCTTAGCTCGGACCTGCCAATTACTATTGTAAAAGATGGAAAATGGGCGCAGGCAGATACTTCCGGAATCTCTCTTTTAAATCAGGGGCAAGACTGGACAGATTATACATTGTCTATGCGTGTAAAAGTAATAAAAGGCGCGGCGGGATTTGTATTCCGTGCTCCAGACAGTAATAACAGTGGATACATGTGGCAGATTAAAGAAAACGGAGGACTGAAGATTCATAAAGGATCTAATGGAAAATTTACTACGCTGAAAGATGAGATACCATATGGGTTTGAGGCAGGACGAAGTTATAATTTGCGTATAGAAATACAAGGAAATGAAATAAAAACATATGTAAATGGTACATTACTCGATACAACTAAAGATGATACACACGGAAAAGGTACTATAGGTTTTCGCGAAAGCACGACAACTACAGAAATCGGTCAGTTTACAGATATTGTTGTACGCTCTCCAAAGGGAGAAGTTTTGTATGAAGACAACTTTATTGGCGGGGCACAAAACTGGGGAGTATCTGACGGAGAAGCTAAAACAGGAAAGAATTTCTTCTGGTATACCCGAAAAGAAGAAAATCTGGAAAACAAGGAAATAAAATCAGCTATTGCTTATGTAGCAGGTTCTCAGGATTATGAATTGTCTGTAAACGGGATACGTATTGGCAGAGGCCAGACATTTGATTATTTGGGAGAGACACGGTATCAGGGCTGGGATATTACAGAAGCAGTAAAAGGGCAGAAAACACTGACTCTTGGTATACTTGACCGATTCTACAGTGGAGGTCAGGGTCGTGTAGATACAATGCAGGGAGTTTTGGGACACTTTGTTATATATTATGCAGACGGAAGTAGCCAGACAGTAGTAACAGACGGAACATGGACGGCGATAGACGGTCCTTATTTTGGAAACACGACACGTAATAGCGAAGGGGACTATGTTGAAGAGTGCGACGGCAGAAAAGTATTGGAAGGATGGGCGCAGGCCGGTTATGATGCGTCTGAATGGGGAGCTGTGCATGTACACGGTACCCATCCGACGAAAACCTTTACGCATGTCCAGGCAGAATTGAGCCATGTTACAGAAGAAGAGATATATCCGGTTAGCATTACGAAACTGGAAGATGGAACAACGGTTGCAGACTTTGGAAAAGTGATTCCGGCACGTTTATCCATTCATTTTGCAAATGGTAAAGAAGGACAGAAATATACAATTCAGACGGGGTATGAACTGACAGATAGCGGTGCGATTAATACGAATAAAGAGTCTACACAGTCTACGAATATGACGTTTATCTATACACAGAAAGATGGAGAACAGACGTACAATACATGGGATCATCTCGGATTTAGATATGTATCAATACCAGCAAAAGAAGAGGAATTTTCTAAGGAGGATATAAAAGCGTTTATTTTATATACGGAAGTGCCGGCTGGGCGCGATTCTACATTTGAAAGTTCAAATGATATGCTCAATCAAGTGTATGAATTAATGAAACGTTCAGCTATTTATTCTGTGCAGAATCAGTTTGTAGATACTCCGACAAGAGAAAAAGGACAATTCCTCCAGGATACAGTAAATATAAGTGCGGTAACAAATTCTATATGGTATGAAAGAGAAGCGACAAGGAAAGCAATATATCAATTTATGGATTCAGCGGACAGATATTGGGATGATGGTAGATATAATTCTGTTTATCCGAATGTAGACAAAAATAGAGACATACCAGACTTTACATTGAATTTTCCTGTTATGGTATGGAGATATTATATGCAGACAGGAGACAAAGAATTGCTCAAGCAGGCTTATCCATATCTGCAGAAAACAGCAGAGTACATTGAAAAGAACACAAAAACCAGCGGTGATACAAATGGTCTTGTGACAGCACTGGAAGGCGGAGGAGACTCAAAGAGAAATCCTTATTATCAGGGAATTGTCGATTGGCCAAAGGCAGGAAGATTTGATTATGACTGGGACGGAACTGTAGATGGAGCCAGAACGACTGTGAACGCGCTTTCTGTGCGGGCGTACGATGTGCTATCCAATACGGCTGAAGAACTTGGAAAAGATGAAAGTGAAATACAGTCATATAAAGAAAAGGCAGATAACCTTAAAAGAGCTATAAATAATAGTTTACTTACAGAGGAAAATGTGTATGCAGATGGTTTGAAGAGTAATGGGACTCAAAGTAGCCATAAAAGTCAGCATGCTACATCTTATGCACTTGCATTTGGTATTGTTCCAGAAGAGCTGACAGAGTCAATGGCAGAATATATTGCGAATATGGGAATGAAACAAGGGCCTATGACGGCAGATATTTTAGTAGAGGCATTGTTCGACTCTGGAAGGGCAGATGCAGCAGTCAACTTGTTGACAAATACAGAAGATTACGGATGGGCAAAACTTGTAAATGAAGGATATACATTTACATGGGAACAATGGCAGTATGGAGAGAGTCAGTCTCACGGTTGGGGCGCAGCGGCGGCGCTGCAAATGGTAGAGAATTTAGCGGGAGTAGAAGTATCAGAAGCAGGAGCGTCAGAGGTGGTCATTTGTCCAGCGGATACTAGACAGACTGGTATTAGTGCAAATAGCAGTATTGTAACTGAGCGTGGAAAGGTGGATGTTTCATATGAAGGAGAGGGAACTTCTTATACAATGACAGTAACCGTTCCGGTCAATGTTAAAGCGAAGTTAGTATTTCCAGTAGTAGACGGTGGACAATTTGTAGAAGTAAATGGAAATAATGGTACTTCTGAATATACTGAAGACACGCAAATTATAACAATAGGAAGTGGAACAAGAACTTTTATATATGAGGAAGAACCAGATAAAACAGAATTGGAGAATTTGTATAATACGTATAAGGACAAAGAACAGGGAAACTATTCTGATACAGTGTGGAATGCATTTCAAATAGCTTTGTCAGAGGCAAAAGTTGTACTAGACAACGAGTATGCTATCCAGAGTGAAGTGTCCGCGGCATATAATAATTTGGAAAAAGCGGTTGAAAATTTAGAAACAGGAACTATTCTAAATATAACAAAAGTAGAGAATCCATCTGATATGCAGGTTCCGTATGGGACAGAATGGGATGCATTAAATCTTCCTATGGAGGTACTGATTACTTTGGATAATGGTACGAATCGTGAAGCAGAGGTGACATGGAAGGGAGAGTATTGCGCTGAAAAACCAGGAATCTACACTTTGACAGGAGTAATACAGTCAGATGGAACTTTTGCGAATCCTTCTGATATAATGGCAGTATTAAAGATTGAAGTTCAAGAAAAATCAGGGGAAGAAGATGGAGAAAAAACAGACGAAGGAAATGGACAGAGCGATAAAAACGAGGGGGATAAAGGAGGACAAGGAAATAAAGCTGCCGGACAAAAAGCGGCAAAAACAGGAGATGATATAGAGATTATATGGAAAGCGATAATAACTGGTGGTACATTTATATTTATTCTTTTGAGTTGTGTTTTAATAGCGATAAGGAAACATAAAAAATAAAAATACTGTGATTAGGTATATATAATGCAGTAAGAAAAGAAGCATGTTCTGCTTTTGTAGAGCTTGCTTCTTTCTTAATTGTATGAGGATATGGTATAATAATAACGGCAGCGCGCAGACGCTATGTTTAGAGAAGTAGGAGCAGACAATATGCAGATACGGTTTGAAATACCAGCTTCATTTTGGGGCTTATTTCGTTCAGTAAATAGAGAAATTTACATAGAATCATTATTATATATTAATGAAGAGTATCAGTATAGTAATTATTTTCTTACGAAAGAAATTTGTGTACAGATATTGAGCGATATGAACGCAAAAAAACAGATTCAGCTTATGCGGGAAGAGGATGAGACAGAGACAGACTTGCTAGAGACAACTGCGTCCAGAATTTTAAAATGGCTGTTGAAAAGCGGATGGCTCAAGAAAATTGATGATTACAATACAATGACTACAAACATCGTTATACCAGATTATGCTGCGATATTTATTGAAGCATTTGAAAGACTTTCATCAGAAGAAATGGAAGAGACAGAGGTTTATATTCAAAATGTCTATGCAACATTGTTTTCTTTTCAAAATAATCCCAGAGTAAATCTGAATATGCTTCGTACGGCTCTTATAAATACGAGAAAATTGAATAAAGCCTTACAGGACATGCTTCATAATATGGACAAGTTTTTTGAAAGGCTCCTAAACAAAGAAACCTATGGCGAACTACTGCAGGAACATCTGAACGGATATGTGGAGGAAATAGTAAAAAAGAAATATCATATACTAAAAACTTCAGATAATTTCTATATATACAAAATGGATATTAAAAAATGTCTGCGGGACATGAGAGAAGATGAACAGTGGATTGAGAGTATTCGAAAGAAAGCGCAGAATACAGGAGATACAAAGGAGGATGTACTGGAGCTTTTGGATTTGATAGAAAGGGGCTTTGATGATATAGAACATCGTATCTCAAATATGGATAAGGAACATTCCAAATATGTGAGAGCTACCGTTACAAGATTGAACTATCTTTTAAGCGGAGAGACAGACACAAAAGGATTAGTGGTAAAATTGCTAAATCAAATCGCACAGAAGGAAGACAAAGAGGAGCTTCTTAAAGCGGCATCTCAAAAGATGAATTTGTCATTTCTTGAGATTTTGTCAGGCAAGTCATTATATAAGCGCAGGAAAAGCAGGGTAGATTTTATCAGTCAGATGGAAGCAGAGGAGGAAACTGCAGATCTGGCAAAAGAGGATGTATTGAAATTAAACCGGATACAGATTAAATACAGTGCGGCAGAAATTGAAGATTTTATCGAGGCGCATATGGAAGATGGGATAATGGATATACAGAATGTGGAGAATATGGACGAAGAGACATTCGAAAAGTTAATTCTTGCATACGATTACAGTACAAAGAAAAACAGCAAATATCGGGTTTTAGAAGAAGAGGAACTTGAAATGATAGAAAATGGAAGGTACCGTTATCCAGATTTGAAGTTTATACCGAGAAAAAGCTGAGGAGGTATTTATGATTGCGTATTATGAAGAACTGGATGATGAAGAACGGGATCGTCTGCGAAACGTAATACAGGTGTTATACCGGCAGACGTTTCTTCTGGAAAGGAAGTTTGACAAAAGGACAGGCAGAATGGCAGTGTCAGGGGAATACAGAACAGGCAGCAGGCACTTTGAATTTCTAAAGGAATATTTTGCAGTTGCAGGAATCACTCTGCAAGAAAATATGCATATGGGACTGATCTATATACAAGGCGAAACTTTATGGGGAGAAAAGCTGCCGCGTTTAGCAACGATATACCTGCTTGTGCTAAAGCTTCTTTATGACGAACAGATGGCGGCAGTTTCGTCCAGCAGCCATGTTGTAGTCACAATGGGAATGGTAAATGGAAAAGCAGGGGAGTTTCATGTTCTTTCTTCACTTCCGTCGCCGACAGAGATGAGAAAGACAATCGCATTGTTGAAAAAGTATCAGATCATTGAACCGATGGACGTATTAGAAGAGCTGGACGAAAATACAAGATTTATTATTTATCCAAGTATTCATGCGGTACTTTTTGGAGATGACATCAGGGAGCTACTGGGAACATTCAGTGAGGAGGAATATGGTGGAGAAGAAGCAATCATTCAAAGCACTCTCGAAGATATGCCTGAATAATTGGCATTATATAGATCGGAAAATACTTTCGTTTCATAAAGAAATTAATTTTTTTACAGGCCATTCAGGAAGTGGAAAGTCTACTGTGATCGATGCCTTGCAGATTGTGCTGTATGCGAATACAGATGGAAGAGGATTTTTTAATAAAGCGGCGGCAGACGATTCAGATCGTTCTTTGATCGAATATCTGCGAGGTATGGTGAATATTGGGGAGAATAATGAATCACAGTATCTTAGAAATAAAAATTTTTCCAGCACGATCGTCCTGGAATTTACGGAAACGGGGTCAGGGGAAAAACAGTGTGTCGGCGTTGTGTTTGATGTAGAAACAGCGACAAATGAAGTGGGAAGGTTGTTTTTCTGGCACGCGGGAGGGCTTTTGGAAAATCAGTACCGCGCGGATAAAAGATGCCTGACGACGGTGGAAATTCGGGAGTATTTACAGAGAAACTTTGCGCAGGAAGAGTTTTACTGCGGCCCCAGCAATGAGAGATTCAGAAGGCAGCTTTACAATATTTATCTGGGCGGTCTTGACATGGAGAAGTTCCCGCGGTTATTCCGGCGTGCGATTCCGTTTAAAATGAATATCAAGCTGGAAGATTTTGTGAAAGAATATATCTGTATGGAACAGGACATTCATATTGAAGATATGCAGGAAAGTGTCATGCAGTACGGAAGAATGAGGAGCAAAATCGAAGAGACTATGGAGGAAGTCCGCTGGCTTAGAGAGATTGCGCAGGAATATGAGGCGTATGCTAAGGCCAGTGAAGAGGAAGCTTTTTGTTCGTACCAGATAGACAGACTGGAAATTCTGCAGATGAAGGCAAAACTGCAGGAATTTGCAGATCGAAGAGCAGAGATTGAAAAGGAATTGAAGGAACAGGAAGAGGAAGCCAAAAAGCTAGAAGAAGAACAAATAGAGCTGCAAGGAGAATATGAAAAAGTAATCTTTCATATTGCAGAGAGTGGGTATACTGCCCTTGAGACAGAATTAAAAAATGTAAATGAGACATTGGAACGTCTGGAAAATAGCAGGGCAAAATGGCAGAGGACGACAGCAGGACTAAAAGCCTGGGGAGAAGTGGATGCGGTTCCAAATCAGACATTATGGGATATAGAGCGTTTTGCGAATCAGAGAATTACAGAAGGAGAATTAAAAAGACTGAAAGAAAGCCTTGCTAAAATACGGGAGGAGATGGAAGAGGAACGCCGAGATACGGATACTCGGTTAAGAGCAGTGAAAAAAGAGGAGAAGGTGGCGAGGGAGGAATTAAAGGAACTAAAGCAGGGGAAAAAAGCATACCCGAATGAGGTAGAAGAGGCCAGATATGAATTGCGAACCCGCCTGAGTAAGAAATATGGGAAAACAGTGCCGGTGCAGATTCTCGCGGATCTTTTGGATATACGAGATGAGAAATGGCACAATGCTGTAGAAGGGTACCTGGGAAATAATAAACTGCTGTTAGTTGTGGCTCCGGAGTATGCGAAAGCAGCACTTGAGATTTACAGAGAAATGGATAAGAAGAGATTTTGCAGGGCAGCAGTCTTGGACACTGAAAAGTTGATAGAAGGACAGTATTTGGCAAAAGAAGGCTCTCTTGCGCAGGAGGTTATTACAAAAGAGAACTATGTGCGTGCGTATATCCACTTTTTCTTGGGAAATGTTATGAAATGTGAGGATATAGACCAGCTTAGAAAATGCCGGATTGGAATTACGTCAGACTGTATGTTATATCACAGCTTCCGTCTGCAGCATATAAATCCTGAAAATTATACAAGGCGTGCCTATATTGGAGAGATAAGCATGCGTAAGCGTATCAGACGACTGGAAGAAAAATGTCAGGCATTGCAGGAAGAAAGAATCCCCTTGCAGGAAACAATAGAAGAGATTAAGAGAGCGCTTGAGTTAGAGGCATTGGAGCGTTCCGTTGAGGAGTATATGGAATGGAAGTCTGATGCGGCTGCGATTGCAGAAAAGGAGAAAAAGAAGGAGGAGCTTAAGACAAGAATCGCCATGCTGCAAGAGGAATCTATTGCGCGTTGGGAAGAACAAAAACAGAATTTAATGAAAGCTCAGGAGGAGAAGAAGGAGGAGATAAAAGAGCTGCAAAAAGCGGTATGGAGAAACCAATCAACAGGGGAACAACTGAAGAAAAATTATTTTGAGACAAATGAAAAATTGACATGGAAAGAAAAAGATTTCTTAAGTAATGAGCAATATGAAGAAAGATTTCTTGCATTTTTGAATGGACGCCGTTTTGGGAATTATGAATATTTGAAGAATGAACAATTAAAATTGAAAATTATAATAGAACAAAAGAAAGAAAAAAATTATCAAAGCTTGATAGAAATAAGAGGGCGTTATATTCAAAAATATCCGAACCGTTCTCTATCTACTACTATTGAAAATAACATCCCTTACGAAGAACTGCTTCAGTCTCTTTCTTGTGAAGATTTAGAGAAGTATAAAGAGGCGGCAAAAGAACAGGCAGCATTTGCAGTGGAACATTTTAAAGAGGATTTTATTTATAAGATACGCAGTGCAATACGGGAGGCATACCAGCAGAAGGATGAATTAAACCGGATCATCAGCAGGTTGGATTTCGGAAAAGATAAATCCCAATTTGAATATCAGTAAATTATGACCTCTCAACAGAGGTTACAGTGTTTTAATAAAATCCTCCAAAAGCCTTGAAAATAAAGGATTTATCGCAATGTGTCTGCCTTATCTCTTTATACGGTTACACACAAGTTTACTCTTTCCCTCATTGCTCATAAGGGCAAATACAAGGGCAAGAAAATCTCATAACAAGATATAACAAAGTGTGGCAATCGGAGAACTGTGATGTATGTGCGAATATATTATAACGGAGGATTTTTCAATGGACAAGTACATTTACGATGATAAAAATGGTCTGTGGTATGAACTGCAAGGAGATTATTATATCCCATGTCTTATCTTACCAGCCGAAAAAGAACAGCCTATTGGTTTGTGGGGACAGCGGCACTTGCGGTATCTGAAAGAATACCGCCGAGCCACCTACATAACCTTGTTCACAAGCGGCAGACTGAACAATTACCTTGCTGACATCGACAGGCAGGCGCAGGAACGCATGGAAAGGCTCACAGAGCAGATGAAACGGGTGCAGGGTATTACGGAGCAGTTAAAGGCGGAAAACGCTTTGGAATGGACACAGAGAATGAATAACATACGGGCGTGTGCAAAGGAGATTGTGGAAAAAGAAATCATCTTTGCATAAGAAGACAGCGGTAGGATTTAGTTTTCCTACCGCTGTTTCACTTAAATCAAAAAAATATATTGACATTTTTCTATGTGTTGCATATAATAACACATAGACATTTATCTATAGGAGGTGATTGAGAGAGATGGATGAAAAAAGAATTGCGGCAATTTTCAAAGCGTTTTGTGATGAAAACCGCATTAGGATTATAAAACTGCTGCGTTCAGGTGAAAAATGTGCTTGCAAGTTGCTAGAAGAAATCAATGTCACGCAGCCTACGCTTTCCCACCATATGAAAATTCTTTGTGACGCTGAAATAGTTGTCGGGCGCAAAGAGGGAAAATGGACACACTATTCTATTTCAGAAAAAGGTGTGGAGCAGGCAAAAGAATGTTTGCGGCAGTTGACAACACTTGATGTTGAAAGCGAAAACAAGTCGTGCTGTGAAAAGTGAGGAAGTTTATTGATTGCTTTTCCGCACGGCTTATATTCGGGACGATAAATCGACATATTTCAATATAACTATATGAAAGGGGCTTTTTATGGAGACACTAAAAACAATTTGGGACTTTTTTCAAAATGAAGTCCTTGGTATGAACTGGCTGAATCGCCTCATTGAAACATTTTTGAACGCTTGCGGTTTAGATACCACGGGTAAAATAGGAGCGAGTATTCAGTTTTTCATCTATGATACCATAAAAATTATGGTACTGCTCGGCGTTTTGATTTTGATTATCTCGTATATTCAAAGTTATTTCCCGCCCGAAAGAGCTAAAAAGATACTCGGCAGATTTCACGGAATATGGGCGAATATCATCGCCGCTCTGCTCGGTACGGTAACACCGTTTTGCTCGTGTTCTTCCATTCCGTTGTTTATCGGGTTTACAAGCGCAGGTTTGCCGCTTGGCGTTACATTCTCCTTTTTGATTTCTTCGCCGATGGTTGACCTCGGAAGCCTTGTCTTACTGATGAGTATTTTCGGCTGGAAAGTTGCTGTTTTATATGTAATATTCGGTTTGGTAATCGCTGTGGCTGGCGGAACGCTAATTGAAAAGTTGCACCTCGATAATCAAGTGGAAGAATATATCCGAAACGGTCACTCGATTGATGTTCCGCAGGAGGAACTGCATTTCAAAGACCGTATGAAATTTGCGTGGGAACAGGTTGTTGAAACCGCTAAAAAGGTTGCTCCTTATGTTCTGATCGGCGTGGGCATTGGTGCTTTCATTCACAACTGGATTCCTGAAGAATTTATTGTCAAAGCACTTGGCGAAAATAATCCGTTTGGCGTAATTCTTGCTACGATAGTCGGTATTCCGATGTATGCGGATATTTTCGGTACAATTCCGATTGCAGAAGCCCTGCTTGCAAAAGGTGCTTTGCTCGGCGTTGTCCTTTCCTTTATGATGGGCGTTACTACGCTTTCGCTCCCTTCAATGATTATGCTTCGCAAGGCGGTCAAACCGAAACTGCTTGGTATTTTCATTGGAATATGTGCTGCTGGTATTATTATTGTAGGCTATCTTTTCAACGCAATACAATATTTAATTGTTTAATTTTAGGAGGTTATTATTATGGCATTATTTAACTTTGGAAAGAAAAAGGAAGAAGAAAAGAAAACACCTGCTTGCGCTTGTAGCTGCGGTTGTGCTGCCAGCGAAGCAGAAAGCATTACAAACGATTGCTGTCCTGATTTGAAAGAGGGAGAAATCTGCTGTATCAAAGTGTTGGCAGGTTGTAAATCCTGTCACGAACAATTTGAATACACAAAGCAGGCAGTAAAGGATATGGGACTTTCCGTAGAGGTCGAATACATTACCGATATGCAGAAAGTAATGGAATACGGTGTTATGAGTATGCCTGCCCTTGTTGTCAACGAAAAGGTTGTTGCTATGGGTAAGGTTTTGAAAGCTGCTGATGTGGTTGCTCTGCTGCACAAGCTGGGGTTTTAACGATGGATAAGAAAAAGGTAGCCTTTATTTGTGTGCATAACTCCTGCCGCAGTCAGATTGCAGAAGCACTTGGAAAACATTTGGCGGGAGATAAGTTTGATTTCTATTCTGCCGGAACAGAAACAAAATCACAAATCAATCAGGACGCTGTGCGGCTTATGAAACAGCTTTATGGGATAGATATGGAGCAAAGCCAGTATAGCAAGACGATTGATAAAATCCCTACGCCCGATATTGCGATTTCAATGGGGTGTGATGTCGGTTGTCCCTATATCGGTAGAGCGTTTGATGATAATTGGGGACTTCCCGATCCGACGGGCAAAAGTGATGAATGTTTTATACAGGTCATTGAGAGAATATCTCAAAAAATAAAAGACTTGAAATTAGAAAAGTAACATGAAAGCCACAGAATGGATATATTGCCCTATCTGCGGCAATAAAACTCGCACAATGATACGGGAAGATACAGAATTAAGAAACTTCCCTCTCTACTGTCCGAAGTGCAAAAAGGAAACAAGCATCAATGCTCAGGATATGAAAGTCACGCTTGCAGAACACAAATAAGATTTTTATGTATGCCGCCGCATGGGTGATACCATAGCGGCGGTTTTTCGTGCCTATCGGCTGTCTCTGTCAAAGGATTTCTTTCTCTGTCTCGGCTGGTTTCTCTGCTTACCCTCCGCCTGAAGCTGACGCAGGCGTTTCAGCACGCTCTCTCGTTCAGGCGGCTTTGCCTGCTCTTTTTTGGCGGGTTTCTGTTTTTCCCTGACCTGTTGCTCCCATGCGGCAAGGTCACGATTGAACTGCTCCACAACAGCCTCCGCCTTACGGTAGGTTGCCATGTACGCCTGCACATCGGGATAACCGTCCTCTTTCAGAACATCGGGCAGTTTATCCAGCTTTTCAGCGATTTCCTTTTCTGTCCGCTGTATCTGCTCTGTGAGCGCCTTGCGCTCCTTACCCTTGAAAATCCCTTTTGTATCGGCAAGCTGTTGTTTCAGCTTCGGAAGTACCGTATCCTGCAAATGCCGGATTTCTTTCGCCTTATCCTGCGCCTTTATCATCAGCTTTTGCATGGTACGGAACTCTGCCATATCTATTTCAAGGACAGGCTTCGGCGGCATATCGTGTTCACGGATTAAGTTTTGCAGGAAGTCCTTAGCCTTGTTTACGATACTGCGGAACAGACCCGGCAGCCAGCCCTTGCTTTTGATAGACTGGCTCGCCTTTTCGTGTATCTCTGTCTGCTTGACTTCTAAAATCTTTGCTTCGGAGATACCTGATAATAACGCCATATCCGCTGTCCTGTTCCATTCCTGCCTTGCGGCATTATCGGCTTTGATTTCGTCCTCTTTGGGATTATTTTTGCCGATTTTCTTGGCCGGAAGATAGACGCTGTTTTTATCAAATACCTTTAAGTGCTGCTCAGGATCGGAGATATGGCAGTTAATAAGTTCTGTATACACTTCCTTTATCTCTCGGAGAAAAGGCTCTCCCTTAAAGCGTGTATCTTTGGTAGTAAACAGATGGCTTTCGTATACCTCGCCTTTTTTGATGACGGTACAGCCTTTCCGTATCTGCCCGTCCTCCCCCGTGATTTCCTTTTTGGTGCGGACACGCTTTCCAGTCTCGTCAAAGAACACGCTGCGGGAAGCAACCTTTACATCAGGTTCGGGGAGCAACCTCCTCTCGCTGAAAATCAGATGGATATGATAATTTGTCTTGCGCTTGTTGTGGTGGAGGGCGGACACGCACTCCACACCGTACCGCCTGCGGAACTCCTCTGTAAAGTCCGTGAGTACCTGCTGCGGCTCGTATTGCGTATAGATTTCGGGCAAGGCGATAATCAGTTCCCTTGCTTCGATACATTTGCCCTCTGTGCCGCTGCGCTGAAACTCCTGCTGGCTTTCCCTTGCAAGGTTGCTCCAAAAGGTGCTGTCGGCGGTGCGGTAGGTGGCATAGAGATTTTCCTGCCTTGCATGGCTTGTAATATACGATATTCGCCCTTTGACATTGGGCAGTTTTGACATCTGGATAAAACTGTGTCTCGGCATACATCATCTCCGTTTTCTGTTGTCAAGGTGCGTCCTTTTTTTGCAACCGTTTACGGTTGTGGCTGTCGCTGCGGCAGCGGTGACAGCCCCGTATCATACGCCGCAGGCGGTTGATACGGAAGCCCCCTGCAAGGGCGAAATACCCGGAGTACAAATCGAAGATTTGTGCGAGGGGTGTATTTCGCTCTCAAACGCCGAGGGCTTAGGGTTACTTTCCGAAAAGAGAATGGATGGTCATTCCACTCTGCGGACATCATCGGGCTTCAGAAGATTTCTTCCCTGATTGACCGTCAGAAACCGTTCCAGCGTGTCCCTGCGGATAATGGTCTTGCGCCCCACTTTGAGGACGGGCAGCTTTCCCCATTCCACCAGCTTCCGCATGGTGTTCCTGCCGATACCCGTACATTCTGCGGCTTCCTCTATGGTAAGTCCCATTTTGACTGCGCTCATTCTATCAACCTCCTTTTAGAATACTCATTTTGCAACTACTGTTTTATCATTATACTTATTCTGCCATCTCTTGTCAACCTATTTTGCAACCATTCATAGTTTATTTACAACTTTCATTGAGATAAAGGTTGCAAAATAAGTATCGGCGTGTTATACTGATACCAGTCAGGAGGTGAACACCTTGAAAAAAGAAACCACATTCACCGCAAAACAGGTCGGTAGGAGGATTAAGGAACGCCGCACAGAGTTAAACATTACCATGCCGGAACTTGGCAGGCGTGTAGGCGTGAACAAATCCACCATTCAGCGGTATGAAGCGGACGGAGTTGATCCGAAGCGCACAATGGTTATCAACGGTCTTGCGGAAGCGTTGCTCACAACTCCCGAATGGCTGACAGGTCTTTCCGATGATAAGGAATATGACACCTATACTCTTTGCCAGCGGGATATTGAGGAACACATCAGGAAATATCTGGACACAGTTTCCTATACAGTAAAGGGCGAGCCGCACCAGCAGCTTCTCACGACATTTCTCGGCAAGATGGTTGACCTGTATACGGTTATGACCTGCTACTTTGCTGATGCTATGGAGGAAGTTGACCGTGTGGCGGAGGACAAAGGGCTGAAAGAGTCTCTTGGACGGTACGCCATAGAGTCCGGGGCAATCATGGAACAGGTATACCGCAAGAAGATGGAAGTACCGATTGAGGATATGAAACGGTTTTTAGACGGGATTTTACATATCCACGATGAGGGGCGCACAAGAATGTCGATGGGCGCACTTTTCGGGATAGTGGAGGAAGCCGAAGAAAGGCTTTCCGAAAAAGAAAATTCCGTGGCACCTTGACAAGTAAAGACGCCAGTTGACTTTCACTGGCGGAAGTGACACAATTACTTTACGCACACCATATGTCACAGTCCCGATTGCCACGGATAGAAAGGAGTTTTTTATCTATGGCAAAAGGTTCTGTAAGAAAGAAAGGCAAAAAGTGGTACGGACGCTTTTATATTGAAGATGAAAGCGGCAGAAAAGTGCAGAAAGAGTTTGCAGGCACAGAGAGCAAGGCGGAAACAGAAGCCATGCTCCGCAAAGCGATAGCGGACTATGAGGAAAAGCAGTTTGTCGGGAAAGCGGAAAACATCACGGTAGGCGATATGCTGGATATGTGGGTAGAGGAAGAACTGAAACCCGGCAACTTAAGCAACGGGACGGTCATGTCCTATCAGGGAACGGTCAACCGTATCAAGCAATATCCCATTGGCAAACGCAAGCTGAAAACCGTGACCGCCGACCATTTGCAGGCGTTCATTGATTTTCTGAGCTACGGTGGGACAAACCCGGACGGGACAACTTCAAAGCCCATGAGCAAAGGATATATGCTCCTGTTCTCGGCGGTGTTGCAAAATTCCTTCCGCTTTGCGGTTTTCCCGAAAAAACTGATTACCTTTAACCCTATGCAGTATGTGAAGCTGAGGGGCAGGAAGCAGGAAACGGATATTTTCTCGGACAGTGAGGAAGATACTTCCAGTATTCCTACTATCACCCATGAACAGTTCCAAAAGCTGGAGGAATTTCTCAAGGCAAAAGATAATCCCGCCTTGCTGCCTGTGCAGATAGCGTACTACACGGGGCTTCGTATCGGGGAAGTATGCGGCTTGACTTGGCAGGATATTAACCTTGAGGAACAATATCTCACGGTACGCCGAAGCATGCGCTATAACGGAACAAGGCACACAACCGAAGTGGGAACGACAAAACGGAGCAAAGTCCGCACCGTTGATTTCTGCGACACGCTGGCGGCAATCCTGCGGGCGGCGAGAACAGAACAGCGCAAAAACCGTTTCCGCTACGGGGAGTTTTATCACCTGAACTACTACAAAGAAGTAAAGGAAAAAGGGCGCACCTATTATGAGGTTTACAGCCTGCAAAGGACAGAGGAAGTCCCGGAGGATTACAAGGAAATCTCCTTTGTCTGCCTGAGAGCAGACGGGGCGTATGAAGCGCCGAGTACGGTAGGGATTATGTGCAGGGCGGCAAAGAAGAAAGTGAAAGGGCTTGAAGATTTCCATTTCCACACGCTCCGTCACACCTACACAAGCAATCTGCTTTCCGGCGGCGCAAAGCCGAAAGATGTGCAGGAACTTCTCGGACACTCCGATGTCAGTACCACAATGAACATCTACGCTCACTCTACAAGGGAAGCGAAGCGCACTTCCGCAAGGCTGCTGGATAAGGTGGTCGGCGGGGAATAAAAAGTTGCCCTTGTTTCGGCTCGTAAGGGCAAAAACAAGGGCAAACAGATAAGGTTTGAATGAAAAACAGGCGTGAAGCCTTGAAAAATCAATGGTTTTTGAGGATTAGATAGTTAAATACCAATTTGTGATTTCGAAAAATAAAGGGCCGGACGGAAAGTACTACAGAATGTTTATGGATGAAGCACTTGATATTAAGCCATCTCAGTTAAGCAATCATTTTGAAAATCAGATAGATTTATTCACAATGGAGCATGAGGAAGAATACGGAGATATGATGAATGAGCTGATCCAAATATTTATCCCGCCGGACAACGCGACGAGGGAAGAATTAGAAGAGGCGAAGAGAAACATGGACAAATATGCGGATTACCGTACCTACCTGTCTTTTGACATGCAGCAGATCGTTCGTGGTGAAAAAGAGATGCGCATTGGATTGAGCCGCATGATAAAAAAGAATTCAGGAGGAGAGGGACAGAATCCCTTATATATTGCTCTGCTTGCAAGCTTTGCGCAGATATATAAGATCAATCTGCCGGCAAAAATGAAGAGACCGTCTACCCTTCGTCTGGTTGTTCTCGATGAAGCGTTTTCCAAAATGGACGCAGAGAAAGTGGCAAGCTGTATTTCTCTGATTCGCGGGCTGGGCTTTCAGGCTATTATCAGTGCAACTAATGATAAAATACAGAACTACATAGAAAACGTGGATAAGACTTTTGTATATGCGAATCCCAATAAACGGCATATTTCCATACAGGAGTTTGAGAGGCAAGAGTTCGGGCAGCTTGCAGGAGAAGAATAGGTATGGCGGAGGATGAAAAAAGAAACTGTCTCCTTGATTGGAGTGGAGACAGAGAAGTACAGTATCTCATTGAGAAAATAATTGCACAGGTAGAAAACAGTAAAAACCAATGGAGAAAAGGAAGTACAGGCAGAAAGAGTCTGGATAATAAAAAGGGGCAGCTTTTTAGCAGGGAGCATCTACAGTCGGAGGTATCTAAGGCTGCCGCAATACTTGAGGAAGCAGGGATAATACAGATTAACTGGAGCAGAGGATACAGAGGGCTGGAGTTTGATTCCCTCTCTTACCGGCTGGAGGATATGCCGTATTTTTATGAATTGTACCAAAAGACTGTCGATTCGGATTTTCAGCCGCGGTGGTACTGGACACAGAAGTATAGAGCTTTAGTAGAAGAGGAATTGGCACAGATAG
Source organism: Mediterraneibacter flintii (assembly GCF_055387595.1). Taxonomy (NCBI): domain Bacteria; kingdom Bacillati; phylum Bacillota; class Clostridia; order Lachnospirales; family Lachnospiraceae; genus Mediterraneibacter; species Mediterraneibacter flintii. The sequence continues at coordinate 3,874,131 of NZ_AP031405.1, read as the reverse complement.
AGAAGCCATGGATTCGCGCTTATTATGAAAATCTTCTTAGTCAGGCAGAGAGCCGTAATATACGGGAAAGATATGAAAAGACGACGGCATACAAGGAGTGCTTCCGAGGATTGGATAAGCAAGAAGAGCCTGTTTACAAGCGGGTGTTTAGTAAGAAATATCTTGGAGATACAAAGCGGTTTGAAAAGGAATATCAGGACTATGTGGTAAAGCAGGCGCGAAGGTACTGTGTAAGATTAGATGCGGATTTGGATGAAGCAGAGATGAATGATACAGAGATTTTATCTCAGATTTTTATAGAAGAATACGCACAGGAACTTTCCGTAAAGGGCCCCTTGTGTCTGGAAATGAAGGTTCCTGATGGAACAGGTTGGAAATACATTCAGACAGGTGACTGGTTCTACGGGGCTACGCTCAACAGCGAGATGCTTAAAAATGCCCGTATATCCAAAGCCCAGCCGGGACTAAAGAGAATCATTACTATAGAAAATAAGGCAAACTTTGTATCAGCGCCCTATCAGGAGGATACGCTCTATGTGTTCAGTCACGGGTATTTTACTCCGAAAGAAAAAGAATTTTTGCAAAAGCTGTATTGTGTGCTGAAAGGACAGAATATCTGTTATCTGCACAGCGGAGATTTAGACTATGGAGGAGTAAAGATTTTTCATTATATAAAAACAAAAATCTTTCCAGAACTTATGCCTCTATATATGGATGCAGAGACGTTTGAGGCTTACGAAGCCTATGCGGAACCAATTGGGGAACAAAAGCTGGAGAAATTGAAAAAGCTCGAAGAGCCACTCTTACAGCCGGTAATTGACAAGATGATAGAGACGGGACTGGGAATTGAGCAGGAGAGCTTTTTGTTGAAAGGAGAAGGAAATTTATGAAACTTATGATTGCATCAGACATACACGGTTCTGCACAATACTGTGGTGAAATGCTGGAGGCATATAAAAGGGAGAAAGCGGATAAATTGTTGCTGCTGGGGGATATTCTTTATCACGGCCCGCGCAATAATCTTCCGGAGAGATATGCCCCCAAGGAGGTAATCGCAATGCTCAATCCTATGTGCCGAGAGATACTGTGTGTACGGGGAAACTGCGATACAGAGGTAGACCAGATGGTGTTGGAATTTCCGATTATGGCGGAGTATGCATTTTTAGAACTGGATGGTATCTGTCTGTTTGCTACGCATGGACATGTATTCAATCCAGAGAAACTGCCTATGTTAAAGACTGGCGATATTTTACTAAATGGGCATACGCATGTTCCGGCATGTAAAGAGATAGACGGGACAGGGATTTGGTATATGAACCCGGGGTCTGTTTCGATTCCAAAGGAGGATTCTGCGCATAGTTATATGGTATATGAAGACAGAACATTTAGATGGAAAAATTTAGAGGGAGAGGAATATAAAATATGGAAGATCGATACGCACTGTTGATTGACTCGGATAACGTGTCAGCAAAGTATATCAAACCAATATTGGATGAATTATCAAAATACGGTAATGTAACATACAAAAGAATCTATGGCGACTGGACAAAGACAAACAATGCCGGATGGAAGGGAGAGCTTTTACAGAATTCTATCACGCCGATTCAGCAGTTTAGTTATACCTATGGGAAGAATGCTACAGATTCTGCTATGATTATTGATGCGATGGACATGCTGTACACAAGTGAATTGGAAGGCTTTTGTCTTGTGTCAAGCGACAGTGATTTTACAAAATTGGCAAGCCGGCTTAGAGAAAGCGGCAAAACAGTAATTGGAATGGGAGAAGTAAAAACACCACAGCCCTTCCGAAAGGCATGTGATATTTTTACGGAGTTGGAGCTGCTTTTGGAAGACAATACATTAGAGAAGGAAGAACGTGCCAGCGTTCACACAGTTTCGGGAAAAGATGTGGAGAAAGCAAGCGAGGAAACAGCAGTTTCTAAAAATCAAATTGAAGAAGCTGTTGTTAAAATCATTACAGAGAACCAGAATGACAATAAGGAGACGGGGCTGGGCGAAGTAGGAAGCAGATTGGTAAAGCTGTACCCAGACTTTGATGTAAGACGTTATGGGTACAGCCTGTTGTCTAAATTTTTAGAGACATTTCCGAAGCTAAAGCTCATACAGGACGGAACAAAGGTGTCTGTAACACTGTATGAGGATAAAAGCAAAAAAGAAATGCTGGAGGAGTATATTCTGCAACTGATTCAAGATGCCGGCAGGCAGGGGGTGCCATTGGGAACACTGGGGAATAAGATCCGGAATCGGTTCGGAGATTTTAAAGTGCGGGACTATGGATTCTCACAGTTTAAACAGTACATTGAAAGTTTCTCAGATGTGAGGGTAGAAGAAGACGGAGAGAAGAATACAGCGGTATATTGTGGAAAAAGATAGCAGAGGTTCTTCATTACGGTTGTAAATTTATATTCTGAGAAGGAGTAAGACAAGATAAGAAATATAGAGTGCAAGATTGTGTATCGACATGATTTCGATACCTGACTTATGATGGAAGTATCAGTGAGAATCCAGGAGGAAAAAGCATGAGCACATTATATATTTCAGATTTAGACGGCACATTATTTAATAAAGAGAAAAAGATTTCAGAGAAATCCACACAACTTTTGAATCAGTGTATTGCGTCGGGAATGAAATTTTCAGTTGCTACTGCAAGGATGCCCTATGGATGTGACTACCGATTAGAAGGGATTAAGCTGGAAATACCAGGAATTTTGACAAACGGAGTATTTCTGTACGATTTTCAAAACAAAAAATATATATCTGTAGAATCTATAAATCGGGAGAGCGCCGAAAAGGTCATCAGGTTAATGGAGGAAAAAGGACTGTCTTGCTTTGAGTATATGTATTGTAAGGATGGTATTCATATTTATTATGGCAGGCGAGAACTGGAAAAGCAGACACAGTATTATAGTGAACGGGCTTTGAAAGAATGTGCAGAGGTATCTTTTCAGAAGGATATGCAGGATGTATCGTATAGAGGAGAAGTGTTTTATATTACGTATTCAGGACAAAAAGAAGTACTAGAGCCAATCTGTGATATGCTGGAAGGAATTGCTGGAATTAACTATTCCTTTTACTTAAATATTTATAATGGACTGTACTGCCTGGAAATTTACAGCAACAAGGCGAGTAAGCAGGCAGCACTGTTAAAGCTGAAAAAGTATGTAGAATGTGATGAAATAGTTGTATTTGGTGATAACTGGAATGATGTGCCGATGATTGAGATTGCGGATAGAAGTTATGCCCCAGAAAATGCACTGGAAGAAATTAAAGAAATGGTAACAGGAGTAATACATGGGTGTGATGAAGATGGAGTTGCCAGGTTTTTGAGTGAAGAATGTAAAACAAAATAAATATAAGTTAGGATAGAGGGATGTCACTTGTTTTTTATAATACAGTGACGTCCCTTTTATTGTTGGAAAAATAGGAAAGAAATGCAAAATAAGCAATATGTTGTGCAAGATATGAAAAGATTTTTTCGGGGGGGGGGTATAATTTGAATAACTTAAAAAGCGCGAATAAAAAGTTGTACAACAAATATGAGAAAGGAGAAAGAATGAAAAATATTACAGAAACTACTCCGTATTATGACGAAAAATTAGAAAGTGTTTATGAGGCGGTATCTGGCGAAAGTGTTTTATTTATAGCGCCGGACTGTTGGGGAAACGAATTGAATGAATCGGTTACAAAAGGAGAGCTCTATAAAAAAGGGTTGGAAATGAATCCCTGCTGCGGACCGGTAACGGTGAAAAATGCAGAACCAGGAGATACGGTGAAGATTACGGTAGAAGACATAAATGTGGCGCCGACAGGACATTTAGCTATTTATCGCCCGGAATTTGGCGGTCTGTCTTCCTATCTGGAAAAGGATGAGACAATCACAGTTCCGATAGAGAATGGCAGAGCAAAGCTTCACGGGAAATTCTCGATACCAATAAAACCTATGTTAGGAGTTCTTGCAGTAACTCCTTGTGGAGAGAAAAAAAGTACACTTTTATCTGGAACATATGGCGGTAATATGGACTGTAATTTATTGAATAAAGGAACAGTATTATATCTTCCCGTACAGGTTAAAGGAGGAAAAATTATCACAGGAGATGTACATGCGCTTCAAGGGAATGGAGAAGTACTGGCATCATTGGAAATTCCAGCAACAATAAGGCTAAAAATAGAATTGATTAAAGGACGGCAGGAAAAATGGCCGGTACTGGAAACAAAAGATGGGTGGAATGTCATTACTTCCGGTCTGACTTCTGATGAGGCAAATGAGCATGCGATGATTGCGATGGCGGAGTTCCTTACTAAAAGAGGAGAGCTCACTAATAAAGAATGGCTGACACTGATGGGGCTTGTGGGAGAGGCAAATATATGCAAGGTGGTCGATACATATAAAACAGCTAGATTTTTCATGGGTAAAGAATATACAGAAAATTTGGAATTCTAAAAGAGGTAAAAGAATATGGAAAAAAGGAAAATTATTTCAATAATCATATTGGTATGTATGCTGTGCGGTCTTATTGCCGGATGTGGTAATAAGAATACAAAAGAAGGAACAACTTCTGATAATAGCGAAGACAAAAAAACAATCGGTTTGGTAGTACATAGCTTGGATGACAATTATGTTTCCTATTTAGTAGATGCATTTGAGAATACAGTTTCAAAAACAGATGACTACGAATTAATGGTATTAGACAGTAAGAAAGATGTAAATACAGAGTCACAAAATATTACAAATTTAATTTCTATGAATGTTGCAGGAATCGTGTTGCACTGTGTAGATTCCAATGCGTGTGAAAATTATGTGACACAGTGCGAAGAAGCCGGAATTCTACTTATAACGACAAAGGCATTATATTCTTCTGTAAAACCGGATACCACAATTATAATGGACTCATATGATACCGGAGTAGCGCAGGCGGAAGGTCTGGTAGAAAAGATGGGTGAAACTGGAAAAGTTATTATATTGCTGGGTGAACTAGGTTCAGAATATACGAATGAGAGGACAGCAGGCAATAAGGAGGTATTTGAAAAATATGATGGAATTACAGTTGTGCAGGAGGAATGTGCTAACTGGTCAAGAGCAGATGCGATGGACATTGTAGAAAATCTCTTGCAGTCAGGAGAAGAATTTAACGCTGTTATCAGTAATAACGATGAAATGGCTATCGGTGCAGGGCTGGCGATACAAGGGCAGGGGCTAAATCTTGAAGACTACTATATTGCAGGAATTGATTCAACACCAGAAGCTTTGGAAATGATTGAGGAAGGTGTGCTGGATGTTACGGTGTTTGACAATGTAAAAAACATTGCTGATACAGCGATTGATACTCTACAAAAATTGAACAATGGAGAAGAAGTAGAAGATACAATTAATTTGCAGTGTATGGTAGTGACAAAAGATAATATAGATGAGTGCCAGGAAGTATGGGATGAAGTCCTTGGTAAATAAGATTATATATAGAGGCATATGCTCCCGGCGCTAGGGAGCATATGCCTCTTTTTTAAGTGTAGAAAGCCTGATGCGGAATTGTTCGTTTTTATGTCAGGAAGAGAAAGGTGGCAGTATCTATGGAAGGAAAGTATATACTAGAAATGCAGGATATTACAAAAAAATTTCCTGGTGTATTAGCTTTAGACAAAGTACGGTTAAAAGTAAGAAAAGGGACTGTACATGCTTTAATGGGAGAAAATGGAGCTGGCAAATCTACTTTGATGAAAGTGCTGTTAGGATTGTATAAACCGGACGGGGGACAGATTGTTTTTAAAGAACAGCAGGTACACTTCGCGGGCCCTAGTGATGCACTGAAACATGGGATTGCGATGATACATCAGGAATTGGCAAACATGCCTGAACGTACAGTGGCTCAGAATATGTTTTTAGGGAGAGAACAAACTGGAAAGAACGGGTTGATTTTGGATGATAAGAAGATGGAAAGAGAGAGTGCGAAAATATTTGAGCGTCTTAACATACGAATAAATCCAAAAACAAAAATGAAAAATCTTACAGTTGCACAGCAGCAGCTTTGTGAGATAGCAAAGTCTGTCTCCTGTGATGCAGATTTGATTATTATGGATGAGCCTACATCTTCTATTACGGAAGATGATGCGAAAAATTTGTTTCGGATTATAAAAAATCTGTTGGAAAAGAAAATAACAATTATATACATTTCACATAAGATGGATGAAATTTTCCGAATTGCAGATGAGATTACTGTTTTCAGAGATGGACAGTATGTTGATACCAGGACTGCAAAAGAGATGGATCAGAATATTTTAATTTCTCTTATGGTTGGAAGAGAAATTAAGGACTTTTACCAAAAAATAAACGTAGATATTGGGGAGACTGTACTAAAGGTAGAAAATTTATCTTGTGAAAGCTTATTTAAGAATATCAGTTTTGAACTGCATAAGGGAGAGATTCTTGGCTTTGCAGGTTTAGTGGGAGCAGGCAGAACAGAAATAATGGAAACGCTTTTCGGTATGAGGAAAAAAACGTCGGGAAAGATTTATATAAAAGGAAAACCGGTTGATATACGGACACCAGGAGATGCAATTTCATATGGAATAGGCTTCCTGACGGAAGACAGAAAAGCTTCTGGCTGCTTTCTACCTTTAGATGTTAATAGAAATACATACATTGCGGCTATTAGAAAATATACAAAATGGGGGTTTGTCAGTGGGAAAAAGACAAAAAATGCCACAGAAAACATGAGGAAAACTCTATCTGTAAAAGTTTCAGATATAAACCAGTTGATGGAGAATTTATCAGGGGGTAATCAGCAGAAAGTATTGATTGGGAGATGGCTTCTAATTGAGCCTGAGATTCTGATTATAGATGAACCAACCAGAGGAATTGATGTCGGTTCTAAGACTGTTATTCATAGTTTGATTAGTGAATTAGCGGCAAAAGGAACTAGTATTATTATGATTTCTTCAGAGATGCCGGAAGTAATAGGAATGAGCGACAGGATTATGGTACTGCATGAGGGAGGGATGATGGGCAGCCTGGAACGGAATGAATTTAGCCAGGAAAAAATAATGGCGTATTCGAGTGGAATTACATCGACATAAGGAGGCGCGAGATGAAAAAAGAAAATATAAGAAAATTTATTAGTGAATACAGTATTTTATTTGTTATGCTTTTAATGGTTATTATTATGACAATATTAAAACCGGATTCATTCATGACTAGAAATAATATTTTAAATGTCCTCAGGCAGATATCCATCACAGGTGTAATTGCCCTGGGAACTGCATTTCCTATTATAGCCAAGGGAATTGATGTATCAGGTGGTTCTGTTGTCGCACTTTCCGCTGTTATTACGGGATCTATGATCAGCTCTTCGGGATTTGGACTGCCTGTAGGAGTAGGGATTATGATAGGATTAACGGTTGGGTTACTTTGCGGGATATTTAGCGGTATTATGACTGCATATGGAAATGTACCTCCATTTATAACAACTTTGGCTGTACAACTGGCAGCAAGAGGACTTGCCCAATTATATACAAATGGAAAACCCGTCACTAATTTTCCTAAATCTTTTCTCTATTTGGGAGGAGGCTCGTTTATAGGCATTCCGATTCCGATTTTAATTTTTGCTTTGATGGCAGTAATCACATTTATTATCTTACACAAGACAAAATTTGGGAGTTATACATATGCAATTGGTGGAAACATTCAGGCAGCAGTAGTATCAGGAATTAAAGTAAAGGTTGTTACTACAATGATATATGGATATGCAGGTTTCATGTCTGCTTTAGGGGGGATTATTTTGGCGGCCCGTTCTACATCTGCGCTTCCTAGCTATGGATCCGGATACGAAATGGATGCGATTACTTGTGCGGTAATAGGTGGGGTTAGTATGAGTGGTGGAATTGGAAAAGTGCAAAAAATAGTAATAGGTATTATCATAGTAGGGATTTTATCTAATGGTATGACAATGCTTATGATAGATGCAAACTGGCAGACGGTGGTGAAGGGAATGGTTATTCTTCTGGCGGTTTTGTTTGATCAGAAAAAGATGACATAACAAGGAGAAGACAAGATAAGAAATGTTAAGTGCAAGATTAATAATCGACGATAAACCAGAATCAAGATATGATGTAACCAAGAAATATTTCTAAAAAAATGAAAATAGATAAAGGAGAAACATAACATGAAATTAAACAAATTAAGAAACATTTTGGAGTCAAATGGAACAACAGTAAATACGAGAATCTGGAGTACATGGCCTACTATTGTGGAAGCGGCAGCGTCTACGGGAAGTTTCGACTATTTTGAATTTCTGGCAGAATATGCTCCATTTACACTGAATGACTTAGAAAATTTTGCACGCACATGTGAATTATATGATGCAGGCTCTATGATTAAAGTGGATTTTCAAAATCGGTTTTATGTAGCGCAGAAAGCAGCGGCATGTGGATTCCAGGCAATTTTGTTCACAGATCATGAAACACCGGAACAGGTAAGAGAGACACTAGAAAAGATTACTCCGAAGACTCCGGAGGATGGCGGAAAATTTGGCTATCCAAATGGCCGTTGGATCCACTATCATCCAGAGTTGAAACAGATGGAATATGCGGCAATGAACAGAAGCCTTGTAAAGGCATTTATGATCGAAAAGAAAGAAGCAATGGATCATATCGAAGAAATTTGCTCGATTCCGGGTGTAGATATGGTACAGTTTGGACCGTCTGATTACTGTATGAGCCGTGGATGGAACTGTGCAGACCACAAGGAAGACATTAAGGCGGAGCATGAGAGAATGATTAAAGTTGCATTGGAACATGGTGTACAGCCGAGAGTGGAAATTGGCTCTCTGGAGGAAGCGGAGTATTATAGAGACTTGGGAGTAAAACATTTCTGCATCTTAGACCAGATGGATATTCTAATGGCAGCATGGAATGGAACATGTAAAGATGTGAAGAGAATGGCAGAAAAAATCCAATAAATTTTATCCCTTATCGGGTGCAACTCGTCGCTCGTAGGGAATGAGTTACGATATATCTTTTAGGGCATACGATTAAAAGGAGGATAATAAAAATGATGAAAATTTTAATTTCTGAATGGGTACCGGAAGCATGTTTGGCTCCTTATAAGGGAAGGTATGAATTTACATATCCGGATAAAGAAAAGGGCGCGTTTAGTTATGCGGAAGTCTACGATATGATAGAGGATTATGACGCTTACTTTATTTTAGATAATGAGGGGGATAAAAAGATAATAGACAAGGCTAAAAATTTGAAGGTAATTGCAAATTTCGGCGTAGGATACAACAATATTGATTGGCAGTATGCGACAGAAGTAGGGCTTCCGGTAGTAAATACTCCGACAACAGTGACAGAAGCGACGGCTGAGCACGCGGTTGCCCTGATCATATCTACTATGAGAGGTGTGGCAAGATATGACAGAGAAGTAAGGCAGGGTATCTGGAAATCTCCTAATTTTTCTGATATAGATTGTGAGGTATATGGAAGAACACTTGGCATTATGGGATTTGGACGTATCGGGAAAATGGTTTGCAAGAAGGCCCAGGGATTAGGAATGAATGTGATTTACTATGATAAGTTTCGTGCTCCTGAGGAAGTGGAAAAAGAATACGATGTCACATATATGAGCTTTGATGAAGTGATTGAAAATAGTGATTGCATTACATTACATATGCCGTATATTCCAGAAAATCATCATATTATAAATGCCGATACTTTCCGCAAGATGAAGAAAAGCGCATACCTCGTAAACGCGGCAAGAGGAGCAGTGGTAGATGAAAAAGCCCTGGCAGAGGCATTAAAAACTAGAGAAATCAAAGGGGCGGGGCTGGATGTCTTTGAAGATGAACCTAATGTAAGCCCAGAACTTTTAGAATTGGATAATGTTACATTAACGCCGCATATTGCAAGCTGTACATTAAAGGCTCGTATGGGGATGTGCGCAGAAGCATTAAGCGGTATTACGGGAGTACTGGAAGGAGAAAAACCATATAATGTTGTGAATCCGGAAGTACTGAAATAGGAGGAACAGATGAAAATTGTAGTTTTAGACGGCTATACGCTAAATCCCGGGGATTTAGACTGGACAGGACTTGAGGGTATGGGGGAAGTAACGGTTTATGACCGGACTTCTCTCACAGATATCCAGGAAATTATTGATAGAATCGGTGAAGCGGAAATCGTATTTACCAATAAAACACCGCTTTCACGAGAAGTTTTTGAAGTGTGCAAAAATATAAAATTTGTAGGGGTTCTCGCCACAGGATATAATGTTGTGGATGTAAATGCAGCACGGGAAAAGAATATACCGGTAACAAATATTCCTACATACGGGACAGATGCAGTAGGACAATTTGCGATTGCATTGCTTTTAGAAATCTGCCATCATATTGGACACCACGATCAAGTTGTGCACGAAGGAGCTTGGGAAAAGAATCCGGATTGGTGCTTTTGGGATTATCCGTTAATTGAGCTTGCAGGGAAAACAATGGGGATTATTGGATTTGGAAGGATAGGGCAGTCTGCGGGACGGATTGCAAAAGCAATGGGAATGAAAGTGCTTGCGTATGATGAATATTCAAATGAATCTGGAAAAGAAATCGCACAGTATGTTTCATTAGAAGAATTACTCGCAGAATCGGATGTTATCTCTGTACATTGTCCGCTGTTTCCGTCTACAGAAGGAATTATTTGCAAGGAAAATATTGAAAAAATGAAAGACGGAGTTATTATTTTAAACAATTCAAGAGGGCCGTTGGTTGTAGAACAAGATCTGGCAGACGCATTAAATTCAGGAAAAGTATATGCTGCCGGGGTGGATGTTGTATCGACAGAGCCAATTAAAGGAGATAATCCATTGCTTCGGGCAAAGAATTGTATTATCACACCTCATATTTCATGGGCGCCGAAGGAATCCAGACTTCGCCTTATGAATATAGCGATAGATAACTTAAAGGCATTTTTGAGTGGAAATCCAGTAAATGTAGTGAATCCGTAGAGGAGGGGAGAACGGCATGAAACGATTGATTGGGCTGGATATAGGCACAACAGCTTTAAAAATCGCTCTTTTTGATGAAAAAGGTACACTTTTGGCAGTTTCCACACAGGAATACGATCTGTTGACTCCTGCATTAAACTATGTAGAGGAAGAACCGGAAGTATATTGGCAGGCATTTAAAGCTGGATTGTTTGATTTAAAAAAGAAATATTCTTTTGATAAAGATACAGAACTAGCCATGGCAATGTCCGCGCAGGGGGAAACGTTGTTCTTTTTGGATAAAAAGGGAAAACCATTGCGCAACGCGATTGTCTGGATGGACAACAGAGCAACAAAAGAAGCAGAAAAATTAACAGAAAAATTTGGAAATGATGTTTGCTATAAAAAAACAGGGCAGGTAAGCTTTGAAGCATGCTGGCCCGCGTCAAAAGTTTTATGGGTAAGAGAACATGAACCAGAAGTATTTGATAAAACGGATAAAATCCTTTTGATTGAAGATTATTTTCTATACAGGCTGACTGGAAAATGTGCTACAGAACCTTCTCTTGTGTGCTCTACAACCTATTGGGACATTATCGAGAAAAGTTATTGGAAAGAAATGCTGGAGTTTCTGCAGATACGGGAAGAACAGCTTGCCCCAGTGGTGGAATCAGGAATGCCGGTCGGGAAAATACTTCCAGAAGTAGCGACTGAACTGCAGATTGGAGAGAATCTTACTGTCTGCACAGGGGCATTGGATCAGGCGGCAGGAGCAATTGGAGCAGGAAATATAAGAGAAGGAATGTTTTCTGAAACCATTGGTGCGGCCCTGGCTGTATGCGTTCCTGTAGAAAAACCGATATTTGATCCTCAGGCTAAAATGCCGCTGTTTTGTTTTCCAAAAGAAGGAATGTATATGATCCATACTTTTACAAATGGCGGAATGACACTGAGGTGGTTTCGCGATAAGTTTTGCGAGGCAGAAATGCTTCTTGAAAAGAGAGGGTGCGGAGACGCATATGATTTTATAAGCAAAGAAGCGGAAAAGGTACCGGCAGGCAGTGATGGCCTTGTAATGCTTCCTCATTTGTCAGGTTCACTGGCGCCAGATGTGAATTCTAAAGCGAAAGGAGTATGGTTTGGGTTTACACTACAACATACAAAAGCACATTTTATGAGAGCGATAATGGAAGCTTTGGGATATATACTAAGACGGAATATAGATGCGCTTTCTGATATGGGAATCACGGTAAAGGAAGTCAGATCCTTAGGTGGTGGTTCCAAGAGCAGTGTATGGAATCAGATCAAAGCAGACATTAACCAAGTGACACTAGAAACGGTAAAATCAAAAGAAGCAGCAGCTTTAGGAGCAGCGATTCTGGCAGGAAAGGCAACGGGAAGTTTTGAGAGTATAGACAGCGCTGTAGATAATATGGTGGAAGTAAAGGAGAGAATTCTTCCTTCAGAAGTAAATAAGGAAATCTATGAAAAGGGGTACCGAATGTATCGGAAACTTTTCGAAGATTTAACAGACTGCTTTGAAGAATAAAAAAGCAGAGTAAATTTTTTTAAATAAATTTTTAGTATACAATATACAAAATACATAAGGAGTGAAAAAGATGAGTATGATAGATAAGATCATTATTATGTTGACCCACAATGATAAAACAGTAAAAGACGCGATTGAGATCTTTGAGGAAAACAAAGACTTACCCATTCAATATTGGGGCTTTAAAGATGTAGGAATGGAACCAGAGAAGATGAAAGTTTTATGTAAAAAAATGAGAGATGCTGGTAAAATCTCTTTCCTTGAAGTTGTTTCTTATTCGGAGGAAGAGTGTATGAGAGGAGCTAAGCTGGCGGTAGAGTGTGGTTTTGATTATTTACTAGGAACACTTTACTATGACAGTGTGGCAAAATATATCAAAGAACAAGGCTTAAAATATTGCCCATTTGCAGGAAAAGTTTCTGAAAGTCCAAGTATTCTTGAGGGAACTTTGGAAGAAATGTTGAAACAAGAAGAAGAATTCGCTCAGAAAGGAGTTTTTGGAACAGATTTACTGGGGTATCGTTATGTAGACGGAGATCCGAATATACTGTCGGCAGAATATATTAAGCATGCAAAGCGTCCGGTAATTTTAGCAGGAAGTATTGGATCTGAGGAGAGAATAAAACTTGTAAAGGAAATGAACCCGTGGGCATTTACTATGGGAAGCGCTTTGTTTACAAAGAATTTTGTGAAAGACGGAACATTTAGAGAAAACCTGGAATACGTTGTGGATTTTTTAAAGAGATTATAGAAATCTAAGGCTTAAATTAAGCAGGAAAGGGAAGATAAATATGAAAGTCGTAAGAAAAAATGAAACGCGGATTTCGCTGGACGGGCCGGAAGTATGCAGGGAATATATACAGACGGGTAAAATTACGTTCGGCTCTTCTACATTACTTCCGGGACAGACCGGAGGGATCGATCCTGGTCATGCGAAGTCACATGAAGTATTTTATGTCAGCAGAGGTCAGGTAATTATGAGAAATCCTCAGTCACAGGAGCATTTTGAATTGGGGGAAGGAGATATTCTCTTAGTGGAAGAAGGAGAGCCCCATGAACTGACGAATATAGGAATGGAACCAGCAGTGATTACGTGGAGCTGCTCGCCAAGTGATAAAAAATAAAGACAGGAGGGAGATAAGGATGAGACAACCAAAAGTTGGCGTTGTAGGAGTGACATGTGAATATGAAAGCGGCGGACACAGGGCGGAAGAGTTAATACAGGGAGTTAAAAATGTATTGACGAAAAAAGGTGTAGATGTTGTGTGTGCTTCTAAAATAGCGTGGAACTCTGCTGACACAGTCGATATATGTAAAGAATTTAAACAGAAAGATTTAGATGCTTTAGTGATCGTTGAAGTAACATGGATTATGGATTCCATGCAGTATGTATTTATCAGTGAATTGAACCTGCCAACGATATTCTGGGCAGTGCCGTATACAGAAACATTTTCTATAGGGTGCGTGCAGCACTTCGGCGCCATTTTAAAAACGAATGGAATAGAATATGACTATGTATATGGACTACCAGAGCAGGAAGGACTTGCAGATAAAGTAAAAACGATAGCAGAAGCAGGGCAGATCATAAAAACAGTGAATGGTATGCGTCTTGCATTGGTAGGTCCAAGACAGACATGGCGTGTTGCCGGCCCCCAGGATATGTCTCTGGAAGAGTGGGAATTCTCAAGAAAATTTGGTGTGACACTGGTGCATGTGGAGATGAGTGAAATTATAGAGCTGGCGGATAAGATTACGGACGAACAGGCAGAGGCAACTCTGAAGTGTTTGGCAGAACGTACAGGAAAGGTGTTGGCAGACAAAGAGACCATGCTGTATATGGCAAAGGTATATCTGGCAACAAAGCAAACGATAGAAGCCTACTCATTAGATGCAATGGCAGCAGAGTGTTATCCTATGTTCAGCGGACTGATGAATCTTACTTCTTCATGGCTGGCGGATGAAGGATTTATTGTAGATACAGAGGGGGACATAGGGCATACAATGATTATGTATATGCTGAATCTGGCGGCAAAAGGAGGCGCATGCGCCCTGGGGGAAGTCGGAAGTATAGATGATGAGAAACAAATTCTCTCTCTTGCCCATGAGGGAAGTACAGCTCATTCGTTGGCAGAAGGTATTGAAAAAGTACAGATTTCTCCTAGCGGGGAGAAAGGAACTTTTGTGGGGCTTCCGTTAAAACCAATGGAAAAGGCAACAGTGGCAAGTATTGTCGGAAACAAAGGAAATTATAAGCTCCTTATTGAAAAAGCAGATGTAGTAAAAGCAGAGTATGAGGAATGGAAAGAAGGCGGTGAAAAACTTCTCGTAAAACTACATGTACCTGTAAAAGCAAGTGATACAGTTGATAAGATGATGAAAATAGGGATGGATCATCATCTGATTGTAAAAGAAGGAGATCTGACAGCAATCATGTCAGCTATATGTAAATATATGGGAATCGAAAAGGTTACGATATTCTAAAACATAAATGCTCTGAAAGCAAAATGTATGCTTTTGGAGCATTTGTCTATGTGAATTTATATATTATGTCAAAATGCATTAATGTTCATTGTGCAAAATAATTAAAAATAATGTTGAAAATTTCGTATATGTATGCATAATGACAACATAAGAAATGTAAGTGGCAAGATAAATAATTCCTTTCTAAATAGATTGCCGATATAATTTTAACTAAGAAATCATAGAAAGAACGAGGAGGAAAAAATGGTAACAGGAAATTGGCTTATTGTAATATTTGTCTTTTCTATTTTGTTTTTAATGGTTGCGATTATTAAATTCAAAATGAACGCGTTTGTCGCATTACTGCTTACTTCTGCACTTACAGCATTATTGATGGGAATGGATTTGCCTGAGATTACAGAAGGGATTTCAGCAGGATTTGCGGATACAGTAGGAGGAATTGGTATTGTAACCGGACTGGGCGTTATGCTGGGAATGTTTTTGTTTGAATCTGGAGGAATCCTGGCAATTGCAAATGCAATTATTAAAAAGTTTGGTGTCAAAAATTCACCTACAGCTTTGGCGGTTTCTGCATTTATAACAGGAATTCCTGTATTTGGCGATATTGTAGATATTCTTTTTGCACCTATGGTAAGAACGTTATCCTGGAAAACGAAAATTGCCCGTATGACTTTTGTGGCAGCAGTTGCAGTTTCTGGTTCTATAGCAGCATCAGCGATTATTCCGACACCACCGCCGCTGGCAGTATGTGAAATATTGGGGTTAAATGTAGGCGTCTTTTTTGTTTATGCTACGATTACAGGAGCAATAGGCATGATAACGGGCGGTATTCTTTGGGGACGTTTTCTGGATAGGCAAGAGAAGAAAGCAGGAACTGTAAGAGTATTAGAAGAAAGCGACAAAGAAGAAATAGCGGCAATGGAAGAACATACAGAGGATAATTCAATTGGATTTGGAAAAGCAATGTCCATGATTTTACTTCCCATTATTATTATTGTCTTCTGCAGCTTTGTGAGTGTTTTATTTGACGAAGGAACGATGGCAAGAAAGATTCTGGAATTTATTGGAGACAAAAATATAGCGATGCTGATAGGCGTGAGTTATGCAGCTATTATCTCCAAACCATATTTAACTAAGACGATAGAAACCGTTATGATAGAAGCGGCAGATCAGGTAGGCTTAGTATTATTGATAACAGGAGCAGGCGGCTCATTTGGTCATATTATTCAGACAACGGGAATAGGAGATTACCTGGCAGAGGTCTTTATAGGATTTAATATTCCGATTCTGCTTTTGTGTTTTGTTTTGTCGCAGCTAATACGATGCGCACAAGGTTCAACGGCTGTAGCTTTAATGACAACTGCATCTATTATGTCATCTAGTATTGCGGCCGGTACGGTGTCTCCTATACTGGCAGGGCTTGCTATTTGTGCGGGAGGTGTAGGCTTATCATTGCCAAATGATTCTGGATTCTGGTCTATAGGAAGATTCAATCGTATCACAGTGCCGGAAACATTTAAAGCCTGGACAATAGGAGGGTTCATAGGAGGAATTACAATGTTTGCAGGTACCTGTATTCTTTCCATATTCCAGGGCGTGCTTCCGGGACTATAAAGGTTCTTTGATAAGGTTAGAGTACAATATTTGAGGTACAGGGGAAATTTCCCTGTGCCTCATTTTGAGTTAAAGCCAGCCGAAAAGGTTCACTTTCTGAAGCTTTCAAAGTTACGCCGGTTAAAAGTATTAAAAGGATAATGCGGAGAAACCATACGAAAAATTGTGAAAAATATACAAATAATAAACGGTGGGGGGGGGTAAAAATGTACATAATAACAATATATGAAATGCGAAACGCAAGATAAATAATTTTCAGAGGTATTTACAGATAGTATAATTTTTATAACAAAAGGAAGGGACGGTGTACTCCAAATATGGAAAATGTGAAGGCGGACAGTGTATATAAAAACGGGAAAATTTACACAGTAGATGAGAAGATGTCCATACAGGAAGCAATCGCTGTAAAGGATGGAAAAATCATAGGAGTAGGAAAAAATGAAGAGATGGAGCCCTATATTTCGGATAGTACGAAGGTGATAGATTTACAAAATAAAACAGTACTTCCGGGGTTAATTGAAGGACATACCCATCTTATGAAGTTTGGAGAAGTTTTAATGCAAATCGACTGTTTTTGGAAACCCAAAGAAGAAATATTTATGCAAATTCGGGAAAAAGTAAAAACATTAGAACCGGGGGAATGGATCCAGAGTGATTTTGGATGGAATAATGAGGTATGGGAGGACAAGAGTTATCCTACAAAAGAAGAACTGGATTGGGTAGCACCAGACAATCCAGTTTCACTGGGCAGATGTGACGGACATATGCTGTGGGTAAATTCTAAGGCCCTAGAAGTTGCCGGCATTACGAAAGATACGCCGGAACCGCAGGGCGGCTCTATTTTGAAAAGGGAAGACGGCGAACTGTTAGGATGCGTGACAGACAACGCGTGCAAATTAATCGTTGATAAAATTCCTCCGCTGTCTGGAAAACAATTAGAAAAAGTATTGCTTCGAGCACAGGAGGAGTCGTTTAAACTGGGTTTTACATCTGTGATGGCGATGAATGTTGTTACAGATCATATAAATACAATGAAACATTTATATGAAAATGGAAAACTGAAGCTAAGAATTAGTGGAGCACTGGGGTCGCTTCCTGGAGAACAGGAAGATCCTCTTTGGGAGAAACAGTATTATCAGAATGGTCCAGAGATAGGGCTTTATGAAAACAGAATGAATATCAGGGCGGTAAAACTTTTCGCAGACGGGTCTTTTGGTTCACAGAGTGCGGCATTATTTGAGGAGTATTCTGATTGTCCGGGAAATTATGGGAAATTAAACCATACAGATGAAGAATTATACGATTTAGTAAAAAGAGCTTATAAACATGGTTTTCAAGTGATTACACACGCGATTGGAGATAAAGCAAACAGGCAGGTAATAAATACATACGAAAAGGTCTTAAAAGAAAAATGGGATCCAAATCATAGATTTAGAATCGAACATTTTCAACTTGTTACGGACGAGGATGTAGAAAAAATTAAAGAGTTGAAAATTCTTCCTAGTATGCAGGCAATTCATGCTCCACGGAGCGCTTCAATGGCAGAACGAAGAATTGGCAAAGAACGTGCCAGCAGATCCTATGCAAGCGGTATGCCTTGGAAAAAGGGGCTCATGGTGATCGGAGGCTCAGATTCGCCCTCATCTCCGGCGAATCCATACTGGGGAATATATGCCGCAGTAACGAGGAAAGATCAGGACGGAAATCCAGAAGGAGGCTGGTTCCCCGAAAATTGTATTTCCCGTGAAGCAGCGCTTCGGAGCTATACATCGTGGGCAGCATATGGGCAGTTTGAAGAAAAACTGAAAGGTACATTGGAACCAGATAAAATGGCAGACTTTATTGTGTTGGACAGAGATATTATGACGTGTCCTGCAGATGAAATAAGGAACGCTGCAGTACTTATTACGATAGTAAACGGAGAAGAAGTATACAGAAAAGAGAAATAAAAATTAACAGGGACATTGGCGCCATGTACTCTGTTGAAAATAAAGCTACATTAGGTCAAATGAATAAAGGAGGACATTATGGTTACGGGTCCATTGTTAATTGTGATTTTTATTTTTTCGCTGGCATTTTTGCTGGTAACGATTATTAAATTTAATTTAAATGCATTTGTTTCACTCATTTTAACGTCTTTCATCACAGCACTATTAATGAGAATGCCCTTGGATGAGGCAAGTGCGGCAGTTGCGCAGGGCTTTACAGATACAATTGGCGGGATTGGTATCGTCACAGGAATGGGGGTCATGCTTGGGATGCTCCTATTTGAATCAGGAGGAATTAACGCAATTGCAAATAAGATGATTGAAAAATTTGGTGAAAAGAACTCTCCGGCTGGATTGGGGGTAGCAGCTTTTGTTGCGGGAATTCCAGTTTTTGGTGATGTAGTGACAGTGCTTTTTTCCACGATGGTAAGGGCATTGTCCAGAAAGACAAATATCAGCAGGCTTTCTTTTGTAGCGTGCTATGGCGTAGCGGCGTCGATTACTGCGGCCTGTGTCATTCCGACTGCAGGACCATTGGCGGTTGCAGAAAATATGAAACTAAATATAGGAATTTTCTTTGTGTATTCTACCATTGCAAGTTTAGTAGGCTTTGTATTTGGCGGAATACTCTGGGGAAAATATTTAGATCGCATGGAAAAGAAAACAGGGTTTGTTCGTGAATTAGATGAAGTAGAATTAGAAGAACAAAAACTAATGGATACAGAAGAAAAAAAGGAAAAGACGATTTCTTTTGGTGCGGCAATGATGATCCTTTTAATTCCGATTCTTATGATTGTTGTAGGAAGCTTTGCTTCTATTATGCTGCCGGAGGAAAGCGCGGCAATTCCTTTATTGAGTTTTATTGGAAATAAAAATCTGGCAATGTTAGTTGGGGTATTATGTAGTATGCTGATCGCAAGACCATATATACCAAAAGGAAATATGAGTGGAATTATGGGAAAGGGACTTGACCAGGTTGGGATGATTTTACTGATAACAGGAGCAGGAGGCGCCTTCGGAAAAGTAATTCAGCTTACAGGAATTGGAGATTATATGGCAGAGGTATTTGGAAATCTACATATACCGGTCCTGCTGTTAGGCTTTGTTCTGTCTCAATTAATCAGGGTGGCGCAAGGTTCTACAACTGTCGCGGTTACTACGACATCTGCCATCTTGTATTCGACAGTTATAGCTTCAGGAATTTCTCCAGTTTTAGCGGCAATTGCTATCTGCGCGGGAGGAGTCGGGCTTTCGCTTCCTAATGATTCAGGTTTCTGGTCAATTAGCCGATTTAATAAAATCAGTATACCAGAAACATTCCGGTGCTGGACTGTAGGAGGGTTTATCGGTGGAGTAGGCGTTTTCTTGGGGGTTATTATACTTTCTCTATTTCAAGGAGTGCTCCCGGGGCTATAAGGCTATAAGAGCATAGTATTTCTATAGTTAAGAATATAAAAGAAGGCTTTGATTCACGATTTTTGAATCAAAGCCTTCTGTATATAAAGTTTTAATTTTTTGATAATTGACATTGCTTTCGATATTCCATAGGGCTGATACCCATATATTTAGAAAAGGTTTTATAAAAGTAACTATAGTTATTAAAGCCTACACTTTCAGCTACTTTATTAATCGAAAGTGTTCCATTTAAATAATGAGCAGCTTTTTCAATTCGTTTTTCTACGATATAATTTGTAAGAGTGTTATTCGTGATTTTTTTAAAAATCCGACAAATATAGTATTCGCTGTAATTTACTTCCTGTGCAATAATTTCTAGAGACAGGTTCTCGTTGAGGTGAGAACTGATATAGTTGATAATGTCTGCTACCATTGCCACATGGCGGGAATCTGTGTTGTCAAAGTGAATACCGTCGTAACAATCGCTATATAAATACGAAGCAAGCTGATGGAGCAGTGCCTTCTCATAAATATCTTGGCCGTGAGCCGGTTTATGTTGTTCAAATTGGTAAAGTAGGTTTAAATATTTATTGAAGCATTTGCCTTCTACATGAAAAATAGGATAGTGTCTATTTTCCTGCGAAAAAATATCCAGAAGATTAGACTGCGAGGTATTGAAAGAAAGTAGAAGGTTAGGGTCTATAGAAATACTGAAACGTTCATAATGCGTATTTTTGTTGTAAACGAGAGTATGAGGATCAAACATATTGATTAATACGATGTCACCTCGTTTTACAAGATATTCATTTCCGTTTATTTTAAAAATTCCGGCATTCCCTAGATATACTACAATTTCATAGAAATCATGGTAATGGACGTTGGAAGGCAGTTCATTTTTAGGTGTCCGGAATAAACAGTTATAATCTCCTTTATAGAGGGTAGAGTGGGACAAAAATTTTGTTTCCATAGAATTATTTCCTCCTTTGTATTAAGTTTATATTCTGGATAATGTCATGTCAATAAAATGACAAGATAAGAAATATATTAGACAATATAATATATCGTAGAAAAGAACGTAATAATTTATGATATATTATGAAAAGATTTTTAAAAATAGCAATAAGAGAGTTATATGGCAGCAGACATAAAGCGTAGTACAATTTGAAAGAAAGGTGAGAGAATGAATCTACAAGAACAAAAAGAGAGGATTTTGTCTGGAAAGATGTATAACGATCAGACAGAAGAACTAGTAAATGCAAGAAAAGAAACCGTATTTTTGACGAATCAGTACAATCAGTCTTATGGGGAGGCGCCAGAGGTCAGGGAGGCGATTTTAAAAAAACTGCTTGGTTCCATGGGGAAAAATCCATTTTTTGAGCCGAACTTCAGATGTGAGTTTGGGTTTCATATTCATCTGGGGGATAATTTTTATGCAAATTTTGACTGTGTTATGCTAGACGGAGGAGGTATCTATATTGGAGATGATGTTTTATTTGGGCCACGAGTCGGAATTTATACTTGCCGGCATGCCTACTGGCACGAAGAACGAGCAAAGGGTGCATGTTTTGGAAAACCGGTTAAAATTGGAAACAAAGTATGGATTGGGGCAGGAGTGCATATTGACCAGGGCGTAACAATCGGGGACAATACGATTATTGGAGCAGGAAGTGTGATTACAAGAGATGTTCCTGCTAATGTGGTGGCGGCAGGAGTGCCATGCAAGGTTATCCGTACTATTACAGAAGCGGAAAAAACAGACTATATGCAGATTTTAGAGACAGAGTATTAAAAGAAACATAAAAAAATGACAGCCTTTCCCAAAAGAGAACTAGGGAAAGGCTGTTAAACAATATAGAACAATAATACTTGGTATAATCTGCCTTTGTTAAGAATCTGCAATCACAACTTCTACCCCTGCCTTTTTTATTTTCTCCAGTTCTTTCATATCACTGTCGGCGTCTGTTACCAGGCAGGAAACATCGGATAAATTTCCAAAAAAGAAGCTGTGCTGGATCCCTACTTTTCTATGATCGGCTACAATGATGACGGGACCGTCACAGTGCTGGATCATGGCCTGGTTTATAGCGGGATCTTGAACTGCCATTGAAGTAAGCCCGCCTTTTGCACTGATGCCACTCACACCGAGGATGCATTTCGTAGAAGATATTTTTTGAATTGCTTCAATAGCGAGACTGCCTGCCGTATACATTTTTGCATTTCCCATTTTTGTATTTCCGATCACTTCACCTCCTATCAGTACAAGTTCTGTACTGGAATCCCTGTCTGTAAACAGACTTCTTCCATTATTTGTAATGATTGTCACGGATTTATTTTTGATATATGGGATAACTCTAAGTACAGTAGAACTGCTATTGAAAAAGACAGTGTCGCCGTCCTCAATCAGAGTCGCGGCATATTGGGCAATTTTGTCTTTTTCTTCAGAGCAGGCAGAGGCCCCTTTTTCGTCGTCAAATTTAGGATGACTTCTGTTTATATCCAATATACATACATTGTTCTTACAGCGGATGGCTTCTCCGTAATTGGCGAGTAGATGAATATCTCTGCGGATTGTTGTATCAGAAACATGAAAAATATCTGCGAGTTCCGATACGTTTATGTAATTGTTTTTACGTAAATAATGAATGATTTTATTTTGGCGTGAAATGATTTCATTTTTGCTGGTTTTCATATTTTTACCCCTTTTATATGCAAAAATTATAGTTGTTTATGAATATGCTAATATAAAACAGGAGTTTTGTAAATAAAATATGCATGATAAAAGTGGAGAAAATGAAAAAGTGTCAGAATAAACAAATATAGAAATGGAAAATGTACAAAATAAACAATTTTTTCATAAATGGATATTTATATAAAATTATTTGGCGTTTATAACAAATTAAATGAAAAAATTATATTAAAAATGCGAATATTATTTTCATAAAAACGAATATATAATAACTTTAAACCAAAAAACCGCTGGTGAATCTGGCAGAAATAGGAGGGTAATATGGGAACAAGTGAAGAATTGATGCCCAAGATTGATCGAACTGATATTTTTGAAAGGAACAAAGAATATGAAAAGATGAACTTTTCAACCCGCGCGATAGATGTGGGGAACTATACGGATCGTTCGGCAGTGCCTATCTATGCATCGGTGACATCAGGCACAACGTATCAGAGAAACGGAGATCCTAGCAGAGACGCACTTTGTGCAAATATTGCATCTCTAGAGGGGGCGGCATATACGCTGGCAACAGCAAGCGGCGTATCCTCGGTGACGTTGTCACTTCTGGCATTGTTAAACCATGGAGCGCGTATTATCTGTCATAAGGATCTATATCTTTGGACGTATTTTTTTGTGAAGGAAGATTTGCCGCGGCTGTTGAATGCAGACGTTGTAATGATAGACATGACAGATACGGAGGCGTTGGAGAGAGAATTAAAGAAGGGTGATACAACGCTGATTCTGACAGAGACAATTACGAATCCGATGTTGGAGGTAATTGACCTAAAGCGGTGCAGCGAGCTGTCTCACAAGTATGGAGCAAAACATATCAATGACAATACATTTGCTTCACCGTATCTTTGCAGGCCCTTGGAATTAGGATGCGACGTAGTCTGTGAGAGCGTTACGAAGTACATAAATGGACATGGGGACGCCCTGGGAGGCGCGATCAGTACAAATGAACACGAGATTTATTATAAGGTGCAAAGGATGATGGGAGAGCTTGGCCCTTGTCTGAGTCCGTTTGGTTCCTTCCTAATTATGCGCGGAATACAGACCCTGTCAATGAGAATGGAGAGACACTGCGACAATGCAGAGAAGCTGGCGGCGTATCTTGGAACGAAGCCATTTGTAAAAAATCTGATTTATCCGGGACTTAAGGAACATCCACAGCATGAGCTTGCCAAAAAGCAGTTGAAGCGCTTTGGGGGAATGCTTTGCTTCCAGTTAGATGTAGACCATGACACACTATACAACGAATTTCTTACAGAGCTGAAGCTGTTTAAGCACTGGGTGAGCTTAGGAGAGGCACATTCTTTGATCAGCCCAAAGGATGCAGATGCCGAGAAGGGAATTCCGGCAGATTTGATTCGTGTTTCAGTCGGACTGGAGGATGTAAATGACTTGATTGCCGATCTGGAAAAAGGATTTGAAAAAGCGATTCGGTAAAAGAGATACAAAAGAATATAGGAATGAATAGGAGTGAGGTAATTATGGAAAAAGAAAAAAACAGAAAAACCCCGTCATGGCAGTATTCAATTATAGTATTTGCGGTGATCGTACTGTTTATAGCCCTGGGCTATGCGCTGTTTAAGATTGATTTTGCAATTCTGTTGTTTGTGTCATGGCTGCTTGCAGGAGTTTTTGCAATGCCTTTAGGGTTTAAATTCAGAGAGATTGAAGACTTTGCATATGAATCCGCGAAAAAATGTATTCCTTCTTCAGCGATTATTTTAGCTGTAGGTATTATGATTGCCGCATTTATGGCAGCAGGAACGATTCCGTCCATTCTGGTGGGAGGAATGGAAATTATTACACCGAAGTTTTTCTTACCGTTTACCTTTTTGTTCTGCTGCGTCATCTCTGTGGCTACCGGTACATCCTGGGGGACAGCAGGAACAGTAGGTGTGGCAATGATTGGTATAGGAACTGCGCTTGGCATTAATCCGGCTTTTACATCCGGCGCAATTATATCCGGCGCTTATTTTGGGGATAAAATGTCTCCGCTTTCTGACACAACAATTCTGGCTTCCACATTGACAGAGACAGACATTTTCGTACATATTAAAGCGATGCTTTGGACAACCATTCCGGCGGCGGTTCTCTGCGTGATTGTCTATGGCGTAATGGGAGTTGTGACAGCAAACGACAATTATGATAGGGCGGCTGCAGATGCGTTTGTAGAATCTTTACAGGGCTTATATCACATTAATTTCCTGCCGGTGATTCCTCTGATTGTTGTTATCGTGATGATCCTGATGCGGAAATCAACCGTTGTGTCCCTGTTGGTAGGCGCTTTGCTTGCGGCGGCGATCGCTGTTGTATATCAGGGAGTGTCGATTTCTGATCTTGGAACTTTTCTGACCAGTGGTTATGTGGCAAACACAGAAGATACAATGGTTACTTCTATCTTAAACCGCGGCGGGCTGACAAGTATGTTAAAGCTCCTTTCTATCTTCATCAGTGCGTTAGGCTTAGGAGGTATTTTAACAGGCACCGGAATCTTGCAGCCAATCTTCGACATGCTTGTAAGAAGAATTAAGACAGGAAAAGGCGTTCTGCTTTCCGCATATGTTACAACCTGGCTTGGTATTACCTTAGTGCCGACCTATAATTTCCCATTTGTAATGGATGCGACATTATTTAATCCTTTGTTGAAACGTTATAATTTGAAATCGGAAAATCTTTCAAGAATCATGGAGGATGTTGGTACCTTAGGCGGAACACTGATGCCGTGGAGCACAGGGCCGGTATTTGTGGCAGGCGTTTTGGGAGTATCGGCCGGACCTATGTGTCAATACAATTTCCTTGCAATGTTTGTACCGGTCATTTCTCTGATTTATATTCTGACCGGATTTGGACTGAAGAAGATCGATCCTTCGAGAGATTTCTCCGCAATCGAATGTAAGGCAGAAGAATAAAAGACAGAATTATTGCAAAAGGAGTCAAACATGAAGATTTTTATATATGCAATGCGTGAGTTTGATGAACTAGATGTGGCAGAGAAACTGAAAAAAGAGTATGGGATTGACTTTGAATGGAGCGCCCAATATCCGACTTTGGAAAACGCACATTTGGCGCAGGGGTGTGATGCGGTGAGCACCACGCCTTGTGAAATGGGCGCCGAGCTTCTAGATAGATTTCATAGCCTGGGAGTAAAATACATCACGACACGCTCGATTGGATATGACCATATCGACCTACAGAGGGCGGGAGAGCTCGGAATGCGTGTAAGCAATACGAAATATGACCCAGACGGAGTTTCCAATTATACAGTCATGTTGATTTTGATGTGTCTGCGGAATATGCTGTATATTTTAAAATGTGCGGAAGTGCAGGATTATACCCTTAGAAAAAAGATAGGAAGAGATCTGGCTTCGTGTACGGTGGGCGTGATAGGGACCGGACAGATTGGGGCGAATGTAGTGCGAAATCTTTCGGGATTTGGATGTAAAATATTAGCATATGATATATACGAAAAAGAGAATTTGCCCTGTGAATATGTTACTCTGGAAGAACTGTACGAAAAGTCTGACATCATTACCATACATACGCCGGCGACACCGGAGAGTTATCATATGATAAACGCACAGACGATATCCCATATGAAAAAAGGAGCTATGCTGGTGAATTGTGCGAGAGGAAGTATGATTGATACAGATGCTCTGATTGAAGGCCTGGAATCCGGGCAGCTCGGAGGAGCAGCTCTGGACGTGCTGGAAAAAGAAGATGGTCTGTATTATTACAACCGCATGGGAGATGTGATCGAAAACCGAACGATGGCAATTCTTCGTTCCTTTCCTAATGTGATACTTTCTCCACATACGGCATTTTATACGGATAAGGATGTGGAAAATATGATGCGGTACAATTTTGACAGTCTGTACCGTTTTGAAAATGGGCTGGAGAATCCTTTGGAAGTAAAACTGCCGGTAAAATGACATATCTGAGAGTTTATTTGGAAAAATAAAAGATAAAAACAGAAAGAATAAGACCTCCTCGGACATAAAACTTCGAGGAGGTCTTTATTGTACGGAAGTTGTTGTAAAGTTATGTGTCTTGTCACATGTAAAAACATATGCTATAATAATGTGAATTTACGGAGAGGAAGAGGACAATTATGACAATTATTGATGAAATAAACCGGTTGAAGAAGGAGAGGGACGCAGTAATCCTTGCGCATTATTATGTAAACAGTGAAGTGCAGGAAATTGCGGATTATATTGGGGATTCTTTTTATTTAAGCAAAGTTGCCGTAACTTTGAAGGAAACGACAATTGTTTTCTGCGGGGTCTCTTTTATGGGAGAGAGCGCGAAGATTTTAAATCCTGAGAAAACAGTACTGATGCCGGATAGAGAGGCAGATTGCGCAATGGCACATATGGCAGACAAAAAAACGATCCAAAAAATCAGGACAGAATATACAGATCTGGCGGTAGTCTGTTATATTAATTCCACAGCGGAGCTGAAACGATATGCGGATGTCTGTGTGACTTCGGCAAATGCGGTAAAAATAGTAAAAGCACTTCCAAACAAACATATATTTTTTATACCAGATAGAAATCTGGCACATTATGTTGCTTCGCAGGTTCCAGATAAACATTTTATATATAATGAAGGTTTTTGTCCGATCCATGAAAAAATGAGGAAAAAAGAGATTGAGAACTTAAAAGCACTTCATCCACAGGCTGAAATTCTTACTCATCCGGAATGCCCACAGGAGATTTTAGAGTTGTCAGATTATATAGGGAGTACGTCTGGAATCATTGCCTATGCAGGGCAGAGCAACTGTAAAGAGTTTATTGTCTGTACAGAGGAAGGAGTGCGGTATATGTTGGAAAAAGAAAACCCTGGAAAGACATTTTATTTTACAGAGACTGTTCCGATTTGCCAGGACATGAAAGAAATTACCCTGGAGAAAATCAGACGGGTACTTGAAACGGGAGAAAATGAAATACATATGTCAAAGGAGGCTATAACAGCCTGTGAAAAGCCTCTAAAACGTATGTTGGAGCTGGCAAAATAGATAATGGGAGATAAGAAGATGAAATTAAAGGCTGATGTGGTAATTGTGGGTACAGGGGTGGCAGGTCTGTTTGGCGCTCTGAATTTACCTTTGGATAAACAGGTTATCATGCTGACAAAATCAGATATAGAAAGCAGTGATTCCTTCCTTGCACAGGGAGGAATCTGCGTACTGCACGACGAGAATGACTATGCCGCATATTTTGAGGACACAATGAAAGCAGGACATTATGAAAACAGGAAAGAATCTGTCGATATTATGATAAGAAGTTCTAGGGAAATTATTGAAGATCTGGTTGCCAGCGGTGTTGAATTTGAAAAGAAGAATGGAGAATTTGTGTATACAAGAGAAGGGGCACACTCCAGGCCGCGCATACTTTTCCATGAGGACATTACAGGAAAAGAGATTACGGGAAAACTGCTTAAGAGAGTAAAAAAGCTTGAAAATGTTCAGATTTTCGAGTACACTACTATGACAGATATTATAGAAAAAAACAGGAGATGTGCGGGGGTATATGCTGTCAATGAGAAATGGGGAAAAATAGAGATCTATGCAGACTACACTATTCTGGCGAGTGGCGGGATTGGCGGTCTGTATAAACATTCTACGAATTTTCCACACCTGACGGGAGACGCGGTGGAGATTTCTAAAAAGCATGGAATACGTCTGGAAAATTTGGATTATGTACAGATTCATCCGACTACTTTATATTCGAAGAAGCCAGGAAGAAGATTTTTGATTTCCGAGTCTGTCAGAGGAGAAGGAGCAGTACTGTATAATAAAGATAAGAAACGGTTTGTAGACGAATTGCTTCCGCGGGATATAGTAACAAAGGCGATTCGTGAGCAGATGAAAAAAGACGGTACAGAGCATGTATGGCTCTCTATGGAAAAGATTGACAAAGAGACGATCTTGAAGCATTTCCCGAATATATATGAACACTGTCTGGAAGAAGGCTATGATGTGACAAAGGAATGTATACCGGTTGTTCCTGCACAGCATTATTTTATGGGCGGAATCTGGGTGGATGCAAATAGCCGGACATCGATGGAACAGCTATTTGCCGTTGGAGAGACGAGCTGTAACGGTGTGCATGGTGCAAATCGGCTGGCGAGTAATTCCTTGCTGGAGAGCCTTGTTTTTGCAAAGCGCGCAGCGCAGAAAATTATAGAGTGTTACAGACAGAAAGTAAAAGAGAGTGCGTAAGTTTCTTTAAGTGTATAGAAGGAAAGGAAAGAAAAAATGAATAAGATTACAATGACGCTTCAGGCAGACCATTTGATATTAGAAGCATTAAAAGAAGATATTTCCAGTGAGGATGTAAGCACAAATGCAGTGATGAAGGAGGCTGTAACAGGAGAAGTAGAATTAATCTGCAAACAGGATGGTATTGTAGCGGGGCTGGATGTATTCAAAAGGGTATTCGAGCTTTTGGATGCAGAAACGAAAGTAGAATTTTATTGCAAAGACGGAGAAGAAGTACGAAATGGGCAGCGAATGGGAAAGGTAGTCGGTGATATACGGGTACTTTTATCCGGAGAAAGAGTCGCATTGAATTTTCTTCAGAGAATGTGTGGTATTGCTACCTATACACATGCAGTATCAGCCTTATTGGAAGGAAGCAGAACAAAGCTTCTGGATACGAGAAAGACGACCCCGAATATGCGAATTTTTGAAAAGTATGCAGTGCGTGTAGGAGGCGGATACAATCATCGCTATAATTTGTCAGACGGAGTATTGCTAAAAGATAATCATATCGGGGCAGCAGGGAGTGTAACAAAAGCAGTAAAGATGGCAAGAGAATACGCACCGTTTGTAAGAAAAATAGAGGTAGAGGTAGAAAATCTGGATATGGTACGCGAGGCGGTTGAGGCAGGAGCAGACATCATTATGTTGGATAATATGTCGGCAGAGGATATGGCAGAGGCGATCAAAATCATAGACGGCAGAGCACAGACAGAGTGTTCTGGAAATGTAACAAAGGAGAACATCAGCAGAATTGTAAATCTGGGGGTAGACTATATTTCCAGCGGGGCATTGACCCATTCAGCGCCAATTCTGGATGTTTCTCTGAAAAACCTGCATGCAGTATAGAAAAGTATTATATAAGTAAGGAAAGGAAAAGAACAGATGACTGGACAGGAAAGACGAAATGCAATTGTGGATCAAATTAAACAAAGTGGTGTTCCTGTGTCCGGAAAAAGACTGGCATCCGATTATCATGTGAGTCGTCAGGTAATTGTGCAGGACATTGCTCTGATACGTGCGGCAGGACATGATATTATTTCTACGAACAGGGGATATATTTTGAATGAGCCTTATCGTGTGAGCCGGACGTTTAAGGTTCAGCATACAGATGAACAGCTGGAAGAAGAACTGTTTTCAATTGTAGATCTGGGAGGCAGGATTATAAATGTCATGGTAAATCATAGAGTTTATGGGCATTTAGAGGCAGAGCTTAATATTACATCCCGCCGGACGGCGCTTCGGTTTTTAGATGATATTAAGAGTGGAAAATCCAGTCCTCTGAAGAATATTACCTCCAATTATCATTATCATACCGTTGAAGCAGACAGCGAGGAAACACTGGATATGATAGAAGAAATGCTGGCACAAAAAGGATTCCTGATTGAACAGGACTTAGTGGAAGTATAAAATGTTTATATACAAAAGCCCCAAATATCCCGATTAATTCCCCTGCCTTGTAGATTAGGAAAACATGGCATGATTGTCCGGAGCTCGGGGAGAGAGGTAAAAATGGAAAAAGCCGACTGGATTGTTCCCATCGGCTCTGATAAAATTTATAATTTTATTTTTAGGAAGCTTAACGCTCCTGTGTTCTTGCACGTTCTCGTTTTAAAAGTTTCTGGTAAGAAAAATCTAAAATCCGTTCTTTGCGTTCCTTTAGCATGGTCTTATAAAAGGAGATTTGCAGATTAGACAGAAACGGGGTTTCGTCCACGATTTTATCTATTTTCTCCATATCGATCTTTGGAAGAATCCGCTTCAGCGCCTTGTTGCAGTCTTTGTTCTGCAGGGAAGACAGAAAATCAAAGTACCGGATTTTCTGTCCATTTATTTTAATCCCGGAGAGGGGAATTTCAGCATATATTGTTCTCCGTTATAAATTACGGAGATCTTGCTTCCGTTGGCCCCCGCATACGCCTTGTTGCGCACAGGGAGGTTGGTAAAATCAATCATACACAGTCACCTCGTTTTATCCTTAAATATTTTTCTCGCAGATACCACGCCTGTTCCGGAGAAATTTCCTGCCCGGATTCTGCAGCGTTAATATCCGCGTTTAACTCACTCCATGCAATATCCCAATGGTAATCCGTTTGTCCGCTGTCCTCAATCGCCCAGGAAGCGCACATCTGTTTAACGGAATTTTGCAGATAAGGCGGCAGCCCCCGTTCCAGATATTCCCGGTTTGCAGGAAGCCCGGTTTCTTCATCATAGACAGGTTCTTTCTGTTCAAAGGCCAGAATGTCCTCCATTGTACATTGAAGCGCCTTTGCAAGCTGCCAGATAGTTTTCGCAGAGCATTTCTGCAAAGAGCTTTTCCCGGAGCATATATCCATGATAGTGGTTTTGGGAACACCGCTTAATTTTGACAGACGGTATTTACTGATTCCTTTTGTATCCAGATATGTTTGCAAGTCCATTCTTATCATCCTTTCTTCTGTTCTCATTGTATCGGTATACCGTCCCTACGTCAAGCAACTTCTCACAGAAACGGAAGCGTCAGTCCAAAGGCATCTGTTTTAAATGTTGCGGGATTTAACAGATTGCTTTACAATGTATAATTGTAGCAAAAGGTTCTAAGAGGTGTCAGATATGGAACATTTGGGTAAGATATTAGAAAATGTTTTAGATAGAAATTTTATTCGCGCTGTGATAAGTAATCCAAGAGAAAAAGAGGGAATACGAAAGGTAAAGGTACGTCCGATTGAAAAGAAAGACGCGTTTTACTTCCAGTTTGAGGCATATACAAAGACACAAGTATTTCACGAAAATTTAAGCGCCGAAAAAGCGTTGGAAAAGATACTCTTTTATATGAAGGAATTCAAACAGATGCAGATGGTAAGCAAAATGATGGAGTATACAGTGCTTGTGAGTAAAAAAGGGAAAGTAACTGTACAAAAAAGAAAGGCAGCAGATAATTTGCAGCAGATGGATTTTTCTCATAACAGAAGTAAAAAATATATACTGGAGGAAGGAAAGGCAATCCCGTTTCTGATAGATTTGGGAGTGATGACAAAGGAAGGTAAAATTGTACATGCAAAATTCGACAAATTCCGCCAGATTAACCGGTTTTTAGAATTTATCGCGGATATTCTTCCCCAGCTTGATAAGGATAGGGAAATAACGATTTTAGATTTTGGATGCGGCAAGTCTTATCTGACGTTTGCAATTTATTATTATCTGCATGAATTAAAAGGATATGACATAAAAATTATAGGACTGGATCTGAAAACAGAAGTGATTGAACATTGCAGTTCTTTAGCACAGAAATATGGCTATAAGAAGCTGTCATTTTTGAAGGAGGATATTGCGGATTATGAGGGTGTGACTGCTATAGATATGGTTGTGACGCTTCATGCCTGTGATACGGCTACAGACTATGCACTGGCAAAGGCAGTCGGATGGAATGCGAAGGTGATTCTTTCTGTACCATGCTGCCAGCATGAATTAAACAGACAGATAGAGAACAAAGCGCTTAGTCCGATTCTGGATTATGGACTTTTAAAAGAGCGTATGGCGGCGCTAGTCACAGACGGGCTTAGGGCAAAATATCTGGAACGAGAAGGATATGAGACGCAGATATTGGAGTTTATTGACATGGAGCATACACCGAAGAACATCTTGATACGTGCAGTGCAAAGGAAGCAGAGAAATGGAAACAGCAAAGAGACAAAAGCCGGTGATGAAATCAGAAGCTGCGAGGAATTGCTCTGTGTACATCCGGTTCTGGGTAAGTTGCTTAACAGTAAGAAGGAGAAATAAATGAAGAAAAGACTGATAAAGGCGGGAGTGCTGTCTGTTGTTTTTCTGGCGGCGCTTGTGATCAGCAGCCTGATTATAAATAGAGGTACAGACGATGCTACTGTGGATTTAGGGGATCCTACACTTCCGCGGGTATATTTTACAGTAGAAGGATATACAGTCAATACACTGTCTGGTTATGTAGAAGAGATGGATATTACTGCAATGCGGGATACGATTACTCCTCTGGATGTAAATCAGTCCCTTACTATGGGGATTCAAACCGGAGAAATACCCGTAAAGCAGGTAAAGTATGAGGTTTATTCACTGGACGGAGAAGAGGTGTATAAAACAGGCGAGGCAGAAGATATTCAGGAAAATGAGATGACGCTGGACTTAAGCGGAGCATTGGATGAAAATGTGCAGGAAGCAGTTTTACGTATCATTTTAGCGACAGAAGAGGGGGAAAGTTATTACTATACGCGTATAGAAAGGCAGGATGAGCTTTCAATAAAGGAGTGCATACAATTTGCCCAGGATTTCCACAATAAGACGTTTGATGAGGCAAATGCAGAGGAACTGAACAGTTACCTTGAACCAGATGAGACGAGTGACAATACCACATACCAGACGGTAAATATTCATTCTGACATTACGCATATTTTATGGGGAGATTTAGCGCCGCAGATTTCCGGAGAGACAGAATGGAGTATCAAGGAAAGCAATACAGTATATACATCGATCCTCGCAAAATATCAGGTGACTTGTACCGGAGATACAGGGGCGGCAGAAACGTATAATATAAAAGAATTTTTCCGAGTGCGGTTAAGCGAAGAGGAAATGTATCTATTGGATTATAACCGCAGTATGAATCAAGTGTTTGACGGAACGCAGAATGTGTTGGATAAGAATGGGATTTTATTAGGAATCGCTTCAGGCGACATTCCGTATGAGACAAACAGCGATGGAACAATACTTGCATTTGTACAGGAGAGAGATTTGTGGATTTATAACAGAGAAAAAGACGAACTTTCTCAGGTATTTAGTTTTGCAAATAAGGAAGGGTATGATGTGCGCAGCAGGAATGACCAGCATGCAGTGCGCATTATAAGTATGGAGAACAATGGAGATACCGTATTCGCAGTATATGGATATATGAATCGGGGGATGCATGAGGGAGAAGTCGGGGTCGCTGTTTATCAGTACAGCAGCAAGAAAAATGCGGTAGAAGAAAAGGCGTTTATCCCAAGTACGAAATCATTTGCAATAGCGGAAGATGAGTTTGGCAAAATGGTATACTACAACAAGGAACAGGAATTGCTGTTTGTACTGGCAGGAGGTACCTTGTATCAGATAAATCTGGACAATGACAAACAGACTGTATTGGCAGAGGAATTGGAGGAAGGTCAATATACTGTATCGGAGGACGGACATCTGCTTGCATACCAGACCAGCGGCTCTTTGAACAGTGCAACAGAAATAAAAGTTCAAAATTTATCAACAGGAGACGAGTATACGATTGAAGCGCCGGAAGGAGATGCGATTCGTCCACTGGGGTTTGTCGCGAATGATTTTATATATGGTAAGCTTCATCCCGAGGACTCTGGAAAATCAGTATCCGGAGAAGAGATAGCTCCAATGTATGAATTGGAAATTCGCGATGTTGAAAACAAAGCAGTAAAAAATTATTCCGCTGAAGGGACGTTTATTTCGGATATTCTTGTGGAAGAAAATCTGGTGACGATTAATCGGGTTGTAAAAAACGAGGATGTTTATCATGCAACAAGTCCGGATTATATTACAAATAATGAAGAAAGAAAGGACAGAAAGGTTACTCTTGAAACGGTCGTAACGGATTTAAAAGAGACGCAGATAAGGTTTACATTTAATGAAGAGTTGAAAAGTGAGTCTCCGAAAATTCTTCGTGCAAACCAGATCTTGAAGGAGCGTCCAATTACAATTAGTCTAAGTGACAAGAGTAAATCGGAGAAGTTCTATGTGTACGGCGTAGGCGAATTAGTAGCCGTATATGATAAAGCAGGCTATGCAATTCAAAAGGCGGAGCAGGTCTCTGGAGTCGTAATCTCGTCCAATCAGACATATATATGGGAAAAAGGGAACAGAGATCTTGTCTACTATACAGAAGCAGGTGCATTTGAAAAAGGAGAAGGAGAGACTTCTTTAGAAGCTTGCGAAAGATATATGGAGGAGTATGCTCCGGAGGCGAAAAAGATAGACTTGACAGGTTGTACCTTGAATCAGGTACTATATGTGATCAATAAGGGATGTCCGGTTATCGCGCTGACAGATTCCAGCCATGCCATTCTACTGACAGGGTATACTACAACAGATGTGACTTATGTGGATCCGGATACAGGAGAAGAAAATACGGTGAGCGTCAATGATATGGAAGCTATGGCAAATGGCAGCGGAAATACATTTATTGGTTATGTACATTGATAGCAGAGTAGGAATTTATCCCTCAGACTGTAGACAAAACGGTTCGTGGACATGTCACCGCGAACCGTTTTTTTGCAGGTTCTGAACCGGCAGGACGGTCAGAAAGATGATTAAAAAAATCTGTGTCTAAATTTAATAGGAATAATAATGGAGCACCATATCAGTGATACGCAGTATTTTTTCCGTGAGGTCATAGGAACCACTGTGCAGGCACCAGTCATATATGATGCCGCGCGTCCCGGAAAGAATATCCTCTGTAATCACAGAAGGGTCACCGTTAAGAATAGAGTCTGAAAGCATCTGCTCTACACAAGACTTAATGGTCTGATAAAAAAAACGCTGTGTGTCGAGGATGTATTTTTCTCTGCTGGAAAGCTGGTTCTTGAAATATTGGAGCGCCGCGGGAGCACCGAGCTTTTCCATGGAGTGTGCCTGCGCTGACACGAGAAAGCGTACGGAATCCAAAGGTGAATCCGGATGGCCCGAATACCATGCGGTCTCAGATTCATCATCAAATAATCGGTATCCTTCGTCTAAAATATTCTCCTTACTTTTGAAGTGATGATAAAAAGCGCCGACAGATACTTCAGCTTTGGTACAGATGTCCTGTACGGTAACATTTTCGAAAGATTTTTGGGCAAAAAGTGAGACTGCACAGGAAAAGATTTTTTGTTTTGTTTCCAGAGCCTGCCTCTGGCGGTTTGTTTTTATTTCCATAGCGTAACCTCGTGTCTGGAGTATATTTAAAAACAGCATATCACGCAGAAAAAAATAATTCAATGAAATTTTAACCGTCAATTTTAACAAAATAATATTCGGCGAATTGTATTCTGTGACAATAGAATTTAAGCAGTCTTAGTGTTATAATCTTAACAAAAGGTTGAAAGAAGTCTCAGAAGAGACAAGAAAGGAGTTTGCTATGGGAACTAAGTATCAACATTTGTTTTCACCGATCAAAGTGGGAAGTACAGAACTGCCAAACCGTATTGCAATGATGCCGATGGGAGTATTCTCCCCTCGTCTTTTAGACCAAAAGACAGGAGCATATACAAAGGACGGGGCGGACTACTATATTGAGAGAGCAAAAGGTGGTACCGGTCTGATCGTCACAGGAGTAGTACCCATCATCCCTATGCCGGGAAGAAATCCGGTCAACTACCCGGAGGAATATATAGAAAAAATGCGTTATCTCACCGATGGGGTACATAAGTATGGTTCCAAGATCTTTATCCAGTTTACGGCAATGACTGGACGTGCGGCAAATATAAAGAGTGAGGTTGAATGGAAAATGCTTCCGGCGCCTGCTCCGATCCAGAATGTATGGGATCCGACGCTGATCAACAGAGGGATCACGAAAGAAGAAATCAGGCAATATGTAGAGAATTTTGCTCAGGCAGCGTATCTTGTAAAGCAGGCGGGAGGAGACGGAGTGGAAGTACACGCAGTCCACGAAGGGTATCTGCTTGACCAGTTCGCGATCGCTTTCTACAATAAAAGGACGGATGAATACGGCGGAAGTCTTGAAAACCGTCTTAGATTCGCAAAAGAGATCGTGGAAGCCATCAAAGAAAAATGTGGGAAAGAATTTCCGGTTTCAGTCAGATACAGCGTCCGCAGTTATGTAAAAGACTACAATAGAGGAGCACTTCCTTGGGAGAAATTTGAAGAAAAGGGACGTGATCTGGCAGAAGGGATCCAAGTAGCGAAACTGTTGGAAAAGTATGGATATGATATGCTGGATTGTGACAATGGAAGTTATGATTCATGGTTCTGGCCGCATCCGCCGATGTACATGCCGAAAGCATGTAACCTGTCTGACGTGGCGGAAGTAAAAAAAGCGGTAAACATACCGGTTGTCTGTGCGGGACGTTTTGACGATCCGGATCTTGCAGAAAAGTCGATCGAAGAAGGAAAAATCGACATCATGGGAATGGGACGTCCGCTTCTGGCTGACCCGGAACTGGGACAAAAGTTTTATGAAGGCAGGCTGGAGGATGTCCGCCCATGTATCTCATGCCATCAGGGATGTTTGGGACGTATTTTCCAGGGGAAGGACATCAGTTGTGCCGTGAACCCG
Organism: Mediterraneibacter flintii; assembly: GCF_055387595.1. Lineage (NCBI taxonomy): Bacteria > Bacillati > Bacillota > Clostridia > Lachnospirales > Lachnospiraceae > Mediterraneibacter > Mediterraneibacter flintii. The sequence continues at coordinate 3,836,846 of NZ_AP031405.1, read as the reverse complement.
GCATGCGGACGTGAAAAGAGTTATGCACTGACACCTGCCAAAACGAAGAAAAAGGTTCTGGTCGTGGGTGGCGGATTAGGCGGAATGGAAGCTGCAAGAGTATGTGCACTGCGGGGACACGAGGTGGATCTGTATGAAAAGACAGACAGTCTGGGCGGAGTGTTCGTGGCAGCGGCAACGCCTGATTTTAAAGATGATGATAAGAAGCTGCTTGCATGGTATAAAAGACAGATGAAAGAGCTTCCAATCAATGTCCACATGAATACGGAAGTAACAGAAGAGATGACAAAAGGCTATGATGAGATATTTATAGCTACGGGTGCGAGAGAACGGCGCCTTGATACACCGGGGCTTGACGCTGCGAATGTGACTTATGCATGCGAAACTCTGAGAAAAGGCGGCGTGAAGGAGGAAGGAGAGAATATCCTCATCATCGGAGGCGGGCTTACAGGCTGCGAGATCGCTTATCTGTACGCACGCGAAGGGAAAAAAGTAACGCTAGTGGAGATGACGGAGACGATCCTCAACGCATTCGGATTATCAGCGGCAAATTATAATATGCTGATGGAAATTCTTGATTACTATAAAGTGAAGGTGATAAAAAATGCCGTGGTAGATGAATACAAAGATGGAAAAGCGATCATCACTGAGACCGTAAAGAATTATCCTAATGTGGCGAACCGGGCAAAACTGATGTTTGCATTAGGACCGCAGGGGATGGCAGTTAAACATGAGATCGCAGCGGACCACATCATTGTATCCGTGGGATATATACCGGATAACAGACTGTACGAGAAAATCAAAGGAGAGCACACATATCTGATCGGCGATGCAAAGCGGCCGACAAATGTGATGGATGCCATCTGGGCGGCATATGATATCGCTAGAGAATTATAATCGTAAGTTTGGAAGAAGTGAAAGATTTTATAGCGATTTGGGGCGCGAAAGTATTGAATCGGTTTTCTTGATGTAGAAAGTTTGTTTATAGACGGCACCTACATCAAAGCCAGTGCCCGTGTAAATACCGTAATGAGGTCGTCCGAAAAGAAGTACGCAGTTATGAGGAGAAGCTGTAGGGAATGTCCATGATAGTGTGTTCTTCCTTCTGAGGAATTATTCCTGATATTTTTTCTAAAAGAAAAAGATATAAGCAAAGCTTTCGTTACAGAGAACAAAGGCTTTATAAAAAAGAGAAGCCTTTATTCCGTATACGAAAGCTTTGTTTTTGTCTGGATTTATTTTTAAAACTTGCTTCTGAATAAAATATGTCTATATTTATTCAATGCTGTATAAAGTACGATTCCGAGAACACCGCAGGAAACAATTTCTCCGATTCCAACTGTCAGCATCATAAACGGAATGGGAAAAGGAAGCTGGTATCCATATTTCAGTACGAAGGGTACGATCAAAATATTGGAGACAATCGGAGGAAGAGGGGCAAGAAACTTGTTCAGATTGCGGATTTTCCATGTAAAAAACGCACCGATCAAAGTTGCCAGACTGCCGAAAATAACATCTGGTATGATGCATCCACCAAGAATATTACTGAGCAGACAGCCGATAAACAGTCCTGGAATTGCCGCAGGGGTAAATACTGGAAGAATGGTCAGTGCCTCTGAGATACGGACTTGGACTTCTCCATAGGAAAAAGATGCGCCAAGCAGTGTGAGTACGGTGTAGATAGCGGCAATCATAGCCGCCTGTGCCATAAAAAGCACTTTGGTTTGCTGTAGATTTTTCATTTTTGTTCTCCTTTAGTTTTGTTTTACGTGTGGAAGGTCTCGAACACACGATTCCTTTTCGCAGAAAGCCCTATAGACCTTGGTTTTGATGGGCTTTACAACGAGGATTAGTATATCATGGAGAGAACTGAAATTCAAGCCGTACCCACAATTTACCCACAGTGAAATAGAAAAGTACTCTATCCCGTGGAGGACAGGGTGCCTTATGTGTTATTTGTTCCCTAAATATTTTTTAAATTCTGATATGAGCTGATCTGAGGGATTTGCGTTACAAATTCAATTTTGATATCCTGAAAGCGAATAAGGTTACTAGGGTGCAGATTGTCATATAGATATAATTTTTCAGCAAGCTCCAAAGAATCAGGTATGATCGGGGAGAACTTCAAAATGAAAATCACATTGGCCATTCAATAGGCTTATTCGCCTTTGAACAAAATCATTAATAACTTCTTTTTTAGAGTGGGATATTTCATAAAAAAGTAGTTAGTTCATGTTTATCTATAGTAGTTTTCGCAAATATATACCTTTTCATCATTGGTTTTATATCCCAGTAATTCACTGTACATTTTACACCTCTACAAATTAAAAAATTTAAATTTACAAAAATCAAATATTCAAAAATGGAGGAATAGTAGTTGCTAACCAACCGCAGATGGTTGGTTTTCTTATACTCTGATTGTGTGATATTGCACCCTGCAAAGAGGAAAAAACGCCTCCGCAATGGTGCGGAAGCGGCAATAGTTTAGAGAGCTATGGTGTTAAAATCAATCTCCAGATCATTATAAATTCCGGCTTTGACAACCTCAGAGAAAGTATATTCTGCGGTATCATCGGACTCAAAGGAATAGACCATAATTCTGTTCTTTTCAGGATCAACGATCCAGTATTCCCGAACACCGGCAGTGCGGTATTTGAATAACTTGGTATAGTAGTCTGTTCGCCTGCTGCTTGGGGAAACAATCTCAATGATCCAGTCCGGCGCGCCTGTGCAGCCTTTGTCTGTGAGCTTGTCGGGTGAGCATATAACGCTGATATCCGGCTCGACATAGTTTTTATCATCTTCGTTCAGAAAGACGGCAAATGGGGCAATATCGACCTCACAGGATCCGCCCTTGTTTTTGATGTAGTTGTTGATGATGGTTGAAAGCTCTAATGTAATCCGCTGGTGTTTCCGTGTCGGCAGCGCCATCATATACATCTGACCATCTATCAGCTCTGCCCGCTGTCCATCCGGCAGTGCATAGATATCATCAATTGTGTGCTGGCTGTTCTGCTGTGGTAATGGCATGGTAACACATCCTTTCGTGGAGAGTGTTGACAGTTGCGTTATGGTTATTCTTCATCGGGTATATATTCCACAATATCTCCAGGCTGACAATTTAATAGATTGCATACAGTTGAAATATTATCCCAAGAAACAAGTTTATTATTGCGAAGCTTTTGTATTGTATTGACATTTCCATTTTACCCTCTTTCTGTGGCGTTACGTGTATAAAGATACTTTCTCTATTCTATGTTGAGTATAGTATAAACATACACATATAACAAGTGTACAAAATGGACAAAACATATCTATTAGAAGGTTTTGATCTAGATAAAAGTATGGTATTGAATATTACTAATATTGATAAAAGTAATGGAACAATCAAAATTAAATATTGGTCATAATGTATATAAATTTATATAATTAAATCATAAATATAGAACATTTTCCGGAACTGTTCAAAGGATGAATGAAGGAGGCAAGTGTATGAAAAGAAAATGGATTGCGCTTCTAATGACCAGTATTATGACAGTAACTCTGGCGGCTGGATGCGGATCAAAAGAATCAGAAGAAAAAACTGCAGAAAATGCGGATGGGCAAGTTACACTGAGAGTTTTATCTACAATGGAAATATGCGGGCAGGAGACAATGGATCTATTTATGGAGGAGAACCCGGATATTAAGATTGATTTTACATACGTACCTGCGACAGACTATTCTGCAAAATTTTCAGCCATGGCATCTTCCGATGAAATACCGGATGTATTTTGGACACAGGCGGGATATTATACAGATCAGATTAAGGATGGGCTTCTGATGAATTTAGAAGATGCTCTGGAGAGTGATGCTTATGAAGGGGATATGAGCTGGAGAGAGACCTATGATGCTCAATTGATTGAGAATCTGGAAGATATGGCAGTTATGGCGACTGGCGACGAAAACGACTGTGACTATGGAGTGCCGTTTGCATTGACAACGACAGCTGTGCTGTATGATAAGGCTATTTATGATGAGTTGGGGTTGGAAGTACCAACAACCTGGGAAGAATTTATCAACAATTGTGAAGTATTGAAAAATGCAGGATACACGGCAATTGCACAGCAGAATAACAGTTGTGTGGACTGGTGGCCGAGGTTGTTCTGGGATCAATACTGCCGTGAAGAAATGGAAGAGGAAGGAAAGAACTTTGAGGACGGAAGTATGACGTTCCAGAGCGAATCGGTAAGGCAGGGAATGGAAGCATATAAAGAACTGTGGGATAGCGGTTATTTGCCGGAGAATGCTATGACAGCAGATTTACAAGCGGTACAGCAGATGTTTATTCAGGGGAAACTAGCACAGATTCTTATTACTCCAAGCAAAATCGAATATATTATGGAAAATGCACCGGATAATATGGAGCTGGCTACTTACACATTCCCAGGGATCGCAGATCTTCCGGCGAGAAGCCTTGGTGGTTCATCAAATATTTGGGCAATAAATGCAGAAACAGAATATCCGGATGAAGCGCTTGAGTTTTTAAAATTTGTGACTTCAAGGACAAATTATAATACAAACCCTATTCTTAAATATACGGTATCTGGTTTGAAAGGGGTAGAAAAGGAACCAGAAGTACAGGAAGTTTTAGAAGCATTTGAAGCAGCTTCCGCAAATGGTTTTATACCCGATATTTATGTGCCTGTTACAGTTTCTACAGAGATAAAAACAGCGTTTATGTCAGACCTGATACCAAATTACTTGAATGGAACATATGACTTGGATTATGTATGTGATGAACTGCAGACACTGTATGATGACTATTTAGAGGCAAATCAGTAAAAAATCCCAGCAGTTTGTTTAGAGATGAAAAAGCGGTGTCAGAAAAGAAAAATTCTGCACCGTTTTTTTAATCACAAAAGAAAGGAGAAGATATGAAAAAGTTTTTAAGAGATATTAAGGAAAGTATACCTGCTTATTTACTGATAGCTCCCACTATAGCCGTTCTCTGTATCTTTTTATATATACCGCTTTTTAATGCATTTCGGATCAGCCTTTATAAATATAAAGGTTATGGGGAGATGACAAATTTTGTCGGACTTTCTAATTATATAGAAGTATTGGGAGATACAAAATTTCATACGGCTTTTTGGAATACAGCGAAAATGATCGGGCTGGATATTTTGTTTTCCATGACGATTGCGTTTTTTTTGGCTTATGTTCTTTTTCGGGGAATTAAATTCAGAAATGGATTTAATGCTGCTTTATTTATACCGTATCTGATTTCTACAGTTGTGGTGGGATGTATTTGGAGAATTATTTATGATCCGTCGATCGGACCACTCAATCAAATATTAGATATGTTAGGGCTGGGGAATCTGGCACACGCCTGGCTGTCAGAAGCAGACACGGCGCTGCCTTCCATTATTGTTACCTGGATATGGAAGACAATTCCATTTAATATGCTTATTATGTATGCCAATATTATGACTCTGCCTCAGGACTATCTAGAAGCGGCTGATATAGACGGAGCGAATGGCTGGCAAAAAATAAGGCATATTATTCTTCCTTATATGAAGCCAACATTTTTAACCCTGATGCTTCTGCGCGTTACGAATGATCTAAGGGCATTTGATATTGTATGGACGATGAGCCAGGGCGGACCGGGAGGAGCCAGTGAAGTGGTGACCTCATATGTATATAGAGAGGCGTTCTCTAAACAAAAATTTGGACCTGCAACGGCAGCGTCTATAGTTATGATGCTGATGCTTATTGGTGTCACAATTATATCGCAAATTATTAAAAGTTCCAGAAAGAAGGAGGAAGCATGAAAAAGAAAAAGAGAAAACCATGGAAAATTATTGTATTTTGTATTGTTCTGTTTTATGCCTGCATTTCTTTGTATCCTTTGATCTGGGTTTTGCTACAGTCGTTTAAGACAGAAGGAGAGTTTTTATCCAGCATATGGACACTGCCTTCTTCTATTTCCTTTGATAATTATATTGCAGCCTTTACACAGGGAAAACTTGGTGTCTATTTAAAAAATACAGTTATAAATACAGCAGCAACAGTCGCTGTAGATGTAGTATTTATTACATTGGCAGCATTCGCGTTCTCGAAGCTTAAGATGAAATTTAAAAAGTTTTTTTATTACATGATTTTATTAAATATGTTAATCCCGACACCAATCATACTGATTCCGATGTACCTGCAGATCATAGATTTGGGAATACAGAATACACTTCCTGCAATTGTATTTCCGTATTATCAAGGGTTTGCACCTCTGGGTCTTGTCCTTCTGACAAATTATATGGATAATATACCGAATGAGATTACGGAGGCGGCACGTATCGATGGCTGTAGTACGGCCAGACTGCTGACTAAAATGATAGTACCTCTGGTAAAGCCTATGCTTACGACGCTTGCAATTCTAGGTGGAATGAGTTCATGGAATGAATATTTGTGGGCACTGGTATCAATCAGTGAATCGGAAAAATATACGCTGTCTGTAGGAATTGCTTCATTAAGAGACAGGACTTCAGTTTTAGGATATACACCAATTTTTGCAGCACTTACTGTAAGCGCTATTGTATTTGTTATTTTATACTTGTGTGCACAGAAAACATTTGTGCGCTCTATTACAGCAGGAGCAGTAAAAGGTTAAAAAATATAGAAATAGCAGACATATAATGGAGGAGAAAGAATATGACGACATTTTATGAACCAGGCAGCCAGTATAGAGGGATTCCCTTTTGGAGTTGGAACACGAAAATAGAAGAAAATAAAATTCGTCCGCAGATAGATGTATTCAAAGAAATGGGCATGGGAGGATTTTGCATACATAGCAGGGTTGGACTAGATACAGAATATCTGGGAGAGGAATACATGACCTATGTAGAAGAAAGTGCCAAGTATGCGGAAGACAAAGACATGTACTGTTATCTTTATGATGAGGACAGATGGCCTTCTGGATATGGAGGTGGAAAAGTAACACAGGAGAAAGCATATAGAAGTAAATATCTGGTAGTCACGCCATTTGTACAAGAGGAGAGGATATTCCCAGAACCTGTGTATGGCTCACGAGCAGCGGCTACTGCTCATGGCGACGGAATATTCTGCACGGCATTTTATATAAAACTTACAGAACAAGGGTATCTTGAAGCGTATGAACCGTGCACAAAAGAGGCGGAAGAAAAAGAAGGATGGGAGAAATGGTATGTGTACATGGAATACGCTTATGATAATCCTTGGTATAATAACGCTTCTTACGTAGATACATTAAATTCAGAGGCGATTCACAAATTTATTGACGTGACATATGAAGCCTATTACAAAAAGCTGAGGGGCTATTTTGGCGAGAGGGTTCCGGCTATCTTTACGGATGAACCTCAGTTTGTACATAAACAATGTCTGTCAGATCCATTTTCGAAACAGGATGTGATACTGCCGTATACGCAAGATTTTGCAGAAACATTTGAAGAAGAATATAAGGTGTCTTTTTTAGAACATATTCCCGAGCTTTTATGGGAGCTTCCGAATAACCAGATATCTAGTTTCCGTTATTATTATCATAACCATATAGCAGAGCGTTTTGCTGAAGCATATGGAGACCAGATAGGAAAATGGTGTGAGGACCACGGTATTTCACTCTGTGGCCATGTAATGATGGAGCCTAGGTTATACTGGCAGACGCAAGCTGTGGGAGAAGCAATGCGGGCTTTGCGGAGTTTTCAGATTCCGGGGATTGATATGCTAAGTGATCAGAGAGAGTATACAACTGCAAAACAGGCAGAAAGTGTAGCACATCAAAGAGGAAGAAAAAAAGTTCTGAGTGAATTATATGGTGTTACAAACTGGGATTTTGATTTCAGAAAGCACAAATTACAAGGAGACTGGCAGGCTGCCCTGGGAGTTAATGTAAGGGTACACCATCTTGCCTGGATGAGCATGGCAGGGGAAGCAAAGAGAGACTATCCGGCAAGTATCAGTTTTCAGTCACCCTGGTATAAAAAATACCATCTGATAGAGGATCACTTTGCAAGGGTAAATTATATTATGGATAAAGGAGAACCTTTGGTAAAAGTAGGGGTTATACATCCGATCGAATCTTGTTGGCTATATTGTGGAAATAATAAGCAGACAGAACAGATAAGAGAAGAACTGGACAATAGATTTATGGAACTGACAGAATGGCTGCTTTTTGGACTGATAGATTTTGACTTTATATCCGAGGATTCGGTACCTGCACTATGGAAAAATGGAAAATTTGGCGCTATAGAATATGACACTATTTTAGTTCCGGGGTGTAAAACTCTGAGAAGTTCTACTCTTTCTATGTTGAAAGAAGCAAAAGATAGAGGAAAGAATGTTATCTTTGTAGGAGAGATTCCTAAATTACTAGATGCAGAAAGTTCAAATGAGATTGTAAAGTTTGCACAATTGTGCCGGCAGGCAGAGTTTTCTAAAAATGCAATTTTAGAGGCTTTGGAAGAAGACAGAATAGTAGATATGCATTATTTTGGAGCAAAGCATTTAAAGAAACCGAATGAAAAGAAGGACTGGAATGGCATTCGTACATTCAAATACCTCTATCAGATGCGAGAAGAAGGAGACACGAGATATGTGTTTATTGCGAATGGGAGGGCATGTGAAAATGAGGATTTGGTTTTGCCGGATGATGTAAAAGTTTCTATTAAAGGAATATGGGATGTTCTTCTTCTGGATTCTATGACAGGGAAAAAACAAAAATTATCTGTAAGACATGAAAATGGAGAAACCCAATTTCTTTATACCTTATATGAACAGGATAGTCTCCTGCTGCAATTGTCTCCAGCGAAGGAAAAAACAAAGAACGAATTAATACTGGAAAAAAAGCAGAAAATTTTGTCGAGAGAAGATTTATTCTGCGAAAAGGTGAAAATAGAAAGAGAAGAGCCGAATGTATTGCTTATGGACATAGCAAAATGGAAACTAGATACAGGGGAAATGAATGCGGAAGAAGAGATTTTGCGTTTGGACAATGCATGCAGAACGCTCATAGGATGGCCCCATAGGCGTGCTGCTTTGGCACAGCCTTATACGGTTAGGGAGGAGGAAGGCGCAGAGCCTCACCATCTGGAATTAGTATATCAGTTTGCCAGTGAGGTAGAGTTGGATACAGTATATCTTGCAATGGAGGATATAGGGGCTATGTGTATTTTTCTTGATGGAAAACAGGTAGCTAAGAAAATAGACGGGAGTTTTGTAGACACGTGTATTTCAAAAGTTAAGCTTCCTCATATACAGGCAGGTATCCATGAATTACGAATACTGGTCGCATACACACAAAAGGTAAATCTGGAGCCGGTGTATCTGTTGGGAGAATTTCATGTACGGCAGGATGGGAAGATTTCGACGATTATCCCGGAGAAAAGAGAAGGATACTGGGGAGATATTGTAAACCAGGGTATGCCTTTTTATGGCGGCAATACGTTATATATATTTGAGAAAGAATTAAAAGCAGGAAAGTATGAGATAGAAGTATCGAAGTACCGAGGGCATCTGCTGGAAATTTTTATAGATGGAAAAAGTGTGGGGAACATTTTTTGCTCTCCATATACTTGTACTTTTCAAATTAAACAGGAGAAAAAATATCAAATCTCAGTAAAAGTATATGGTAATCGAAATAATACATTTGGTGCGGTACATGACTGTGATGAAAAGGAGACGTATTTTGAACCAAATACATGGAGAACGACGGAGGAGGGCTGGGCTTATGAATATCAATTAAAGAGAACGGGAATTCTCAAGGCTCCAGTATTAAGAAAGCTGGAATAAAGGAGACAGATATGGAAGGAAAGAAAAAAATATTGATTCCGCAGGCAGTGGCTGAAAAAGGCAGACAATATTTGCTGGATTGTGGATATGAACTAGTGGAACCGGACACAACAGACAGCGTTATATTGCGTAAAGCATTGAAGGAGTGTTCTGCGGTTTTGCTCCGTACCATGTCCTTTGAAGAAGAACTGTTTCAGGAGGCAGTAAATCTGCGTATCATTGCGCGCCATGGGGTGGGATATGACAATGTGGATTGGAAAAAAGCAGAGAAACAGGGAATTTACGTGACAAATACTCCTTTCGTTACAAGTGTTCCGGTAGCAGAATTTACAGTAGGATCTATGCTTCTGTGCGCCAGACATATGGAAGCATGTAGTCAGGCGTTGCGGGGAGGGGATTTTACTTATAAAAACAGATGTAAGGGGAGTACGCTGGAAGGAAAAATATTAGGAATCCTAGGACTAGGAAATATTGGAAGGGAAGTTGCCAAAAGAGCCTACTATGGATTCGGCATGGAGATAAAGGCTTATGTTCCCAGACCGGAAGGGAAGACTGTACCAGAGTATGTACGCTGTGTTACAAAGGAGGAACTTTTAGCTACATCAGATGTGATTACTGTACATATTCCAGGAACTAAGGAAAACCAGAAATTTCTCTCAAGGGAAGAATTTAAGCAGATGAAAAAAACAGCATACCTTATTCATGTATCAAGAGGAGGCGTGGTGGATGAAACAGCCTTGGCAGAGGCGGTGAAAGAAGGAAGAATAGGAGGAGCAGCGGTAGATGTTTTTGCGAAAGAACCGCCGGATATAAAAGGAAAGCTTTTCCAGACACCGGGAATATTTGTTACTCCTCATATGGCGTCGAATACAGTGGAATGTATGGAGCAGATGGCTTTGACCGCCGCGCAGGAAATACACAGAGTGCTGACAGGAAAACAACCTCTCTATGCAGTAAATCGTCCGGAACGATGCTGTAAGAAGATACAGAGAGGATGGAACGATTCGTGAAAGTAGAAGCGCTATTAAGATTGCAGGGAGTTATGTTTTTATTCATGGTGGCGGGACTATTCCTGCGAAAGAAAAAATATATTCCGGAAGAAACAAAAGGTGTGCTGACAGAGCTGATCTTAGATGTTATTTTACCTTGCAATATTATTACTTCTTTCTATATAGAATTCGAAAAGAAAATATTGCATCAGTTGCTGCTGGTTTTAGTCATCGCTTTTTTAGTACAGTGTGTTAGTCTGGTATTTGCCCACGTGACCTACTGGAAATATGAGAATGTCTACCGGAAACCCATGCAGTATGCAACAGTATGTTCCAATGCAGGCTTTTTAGGTACACCGATCGTACAAGAGGTGTTTGGTATGACAGGAGTGATGTATGCGTCTGTTTATCTGATACCGCAGAGAATATTTACATGGTCCGTGGGATTATCCTTTTTTACGAGTAAACCAGATAAGAAACAGATGATAAAAAGAGTTTTAACAAATCCTTGTATTGTGTCTGTATATATAGGAATCATTATTATGGCTGCTGAGATAAAGCTGCCAATGATTATAGATCAAAGTTTACAGTCGGCCAGCAATTGTTTGACACCAGTTTCGATGCTTTTGATCGGGACGATTCTTGCAGAGGTGAAAAGTATTCGTGAATTATTCCATATGAAGCTGTTCTTGTACAGTGCGATACGCCTGGTAGTCATTCCTATGATAGTTTGGCTTTCCTGCAGGCTGTTACAGCTAGACAGTGTTGTGGCGGGAGTATCTGTTCTTCTGTCTGGAATGCCGGCACCAAGCGCCACTTCCTATCTGGCTGCGCGTTATCACAGCGATTATATATTTGCGACGGAGTGTGTAGTATTCTCTACAATTTTATCTCTCTTTACGATTCCGGTATGGTGTATGTTTCTATAATGACCCAGAGTGTAAATCTGGCAGTGACAGTTTGAAAAAGAATAAAAAGGAGATGGTACTGATGATACCTGTAATTGAAAAAATGGAAATCTTTCCTGTGGCGGGAAGAGACAGCATGCTGTTGAACTTAAGTGGAGCACATGGTCCATATTTTACTAGAAATATAGTTCTTCTTACAGATAGTGAAGGAAATACAGGCGCTGGAGAAGTTCCGGGTGGAAAACGGATCACGAGGGGACTAGAAAAAGTAAAGACATTGGTTGAGGGCAGCAGTATTGGCAGATATAAAAATACGATGTTAAAAATAAAAGCCTTGTTAAAAGATGATAATGATCAGAGAGGAGTACAGACATTTGACCTGCGTACGGGAGTGCATGTAGCAGCAGCAATAGAAGCGGCGTACCTGGATTTATTAGGAAGATATCTTGGCGTACCTGCGGCAGCTCTTTTAGGAGACGGGCAGGTTAGAGATAAAATCCCTGTGTTGGGATATTTGTTTTTTGTAGGAGACAGAAAAAAGACAGATTTAGAATATATAGAAGAAACAGAGGCAAAGTGCGCGTGGTACCGTCTACGCCGAGAAGAAGCGCTGACGGCGGAACAGGTGGTTGCCTTGGCGAAAGCGGCGCAGGACAAATATGGATTTAAAGATTTCAAATTAAAAGGGGGAGTGCTGGAAGGAGAAGAGGAGATAAAGATTATCCGAGCATTGAAGGAAACATTTCCTGATGCGAGAATAACTTTGGATCCTAATGGGTGCTGGTCTTTGAAAAATGCGGTAGAATTGTGCAAAAATATGCAGGGAATTCTGTCATATTGTGAAGACCCATGTGGAGAGGAAAGCTCTTTTTCTGGAAGAGAGATTCTGGCAGAATTCCGCCATGCTACAGGGATTCCTACAGCAACCAATATGGTTGCTACAGATTGGAGACAGATGTGGCATTCTATAACGCTTCAGGCGGTGGATATTCCTCTTGCAGATCCGCACTTCTGGACTATGTCAGGTTCCGTGAGAGTGGGACAGATATGCAAGGAATTCGGTATGACTTGGGGAGCACATTCTAATAACCATTTTGATATTTCTCTTGCAATGGTGGCACAGACTGCGGCAGCAGTTCCAGGAAATATAAATGCAATTGATACACATTGGATCTGGCAGGAGGGACAGGAGAGACTGACAAAAGAGCCTATGAAAATACAAGACGGCTATATAGAAATCGAACAGAAACCAGGATTAGGAATTGAGATCGACAGGGAACAGATCATGAAAGCCAATCAGCTCTATAAGGAGAAATGCCTGGGGACACGGAATGATGCGGTAGGAATGCAATATCTGATTCCAGGCTGGACATTCCAACCGAAAAGCCCATGTCTTGTAAGATAATCCATTAAAAGAACAAGAAAATAAAATATTTAGAGGTGATAAATATGTTATGTATACCGAGAGGAATCATTCCGCCTATGATTACACCGATCAAAGAAAATGGAGAAGTCAATTATACAGTACTGCGTCAGTTGACAAACCATTTGATCGAACAGGGGGTGCATGGATTATTTCCATTGGGAACTACGGGAGAATTCTATGCTTTTGATGAATGTACATATAGAAAAATTTTAGAGACTGTAATGGATGAGACAGCCGGTCGCGTGCCAGTATATGCAGGCGCAAACAATATTACGACAAGAGGGGTGAGTCGGCTGATTCGAATTTGTGAAGAAGTGGGAGTGGATGCAGTGTCGGTTTTGACACCCATGTTTATTTCACAGACTCAGGAAGAAGTGTATGCTTATTTTACAGAAATTGCAGCAAATACACATCTTCCAATTATCATGTATAACAATAAGCCCAAAACAAATGTAACGATAGAACCTGACACAGTAGCAAAGCTTGCCCGAATTGACAATATCATTGCTATAAAAGACAGTACAGGAGATATGACAACTACAGCGGAGTATATTCGTTTGACGAAGGAGAACCCAGGTTTTCATGTACTGATGGGCAGAGATACATTGATATATGCCGCTTTATGTTATGGCGCTAGCGGAGCAGTGGCATCCTGTGCAAATGTTGCCCCTAAAATAGCTGTCGCTATATATGAAAAATACATGTGCGGGGACCTTACAGGAGCGCTGGAAGCGCAGTTTAAACTAGCTCCTCTCAGGATTGCGTGCGGCATGGGAACATTTCCAGCGGTTATCAAAGAGGGGCTTGTACAACAGGGAATAGCAGTGGGAAAATGCCTTTCACCTATTTCGGAGCTGAGTGGAGAGGAAAAAGAGAAACTGCATATAGTATTGGAAAAAATGGACTTGGTATAAAATGATATTAAAAGGAGAGAACAATTATGAAGGTTGGATTTATCGGACTTGGAATTATGGGGAAACCAATGAGTAAAAATTTGATTCGCGCCGGTTATGAATTGGTTGTATGTGATTTTAATAAAGAAGCGGTGCGGGAACTGATAGATTTTGGAGCGACAGCCGCATCATGCGGCGCTGAAGTTGCAAGAGAGTGTCAGGTGATCATCACAATGTTGCCAAATTCGCCACATGTGCGTGCGGTCGCATTAGAGAAAAACGGAATTATCGAAGGTGCAAAAGAGGGAAGTGTGTTGATAGATATGAGTTCTATTGACCCAACACAGAGCAGAGAGATATGTAAAACACTTGCAAAAAGAGGAATTGAGATGTTGGATGCTCCAGTGTCAGGTGGAGAACCGAAAGCAATAGATGGAACGATTTCTGTTATGGTGGGAGGAAAAAAAGAAATATTTGATAAGTATTTCGCACTTTTAAAAGCAATGTCAGGTTCTGTTGTATATGTAGGTGAAATTGGTTCAGGGAATGTAGCTAAACTGGCAAATCAGATTATCGTTGCGTTAAATATTGCCGCAGTATCAGAGGCATTGACATTAGCGAAAAAAGCAGGGACAGATCCGGAACTTGTATATCAGGCGATCAGAGGTGGTTTGGCTGGCTCAACGGTTTTGGACGCAAAAGCCCCAATGATGCTGGAAAGAAATTTTCAACCGGGATTTCGCATTGAACTACACATGAAAGATCTGGACAACGCTTTACATACTTCTCATGCTGTAAATGCTTCTCTTCCCCTGACAGCCAGTGTTATGGAAATACTGCAGGCGCTGAAGGCAGAAGGTTTAGAAAAAGAGGATCATAGTAGTATTGTAAAATATTATGAAAAAATAGATAGGATAACAGTTTCTCCTGGTGTTGCAGAGACAACGGTAGGAAAGGAATAGCCAATTGGACATTAAGTATTTGAATTATTTTATTGAGATAGCAAAAAAGAAAAATATTACAAAAGCTGCTGAGGCATTATATATATCACAATCTTCGTTAAGCCAGTATCTGGCAAGATTGGAACAGGATATAGGAGCAGAACTTTTTGTTCGCACGAAGGGGGAACTTGTTCTAACGACTGCAGGAAAACTATATCTGGATGCGGCAAGCGAGGTGGTACAGATTAGAAATAGTCTGTACCATAGTATTTATAATTTAAATAACAGTGGTCATATTTCTATTGGCGTCACATCAATATTTGCTCTTCAGATGTTAGCGGATATTGTTCCAAAGTTTAAAATGCGGTATCCGGATGTTTTGTTGGATATTACAGAGATGGGAGTGCCTTCCCTTACAAACAGGCTACTGGAAGGGCGGATAGACTGTGGGCTTCTGGCGCTGAACAGGACGACGCAGTTTGATAAAAAACAGTTTGTTATACTACGGGAAGAAGCAATTTTATTCGCAGTTCCAGAAGACTTTTCCTATTGTGTTCAAAATCCGGGGAATTGGATCACTTTTAAAGAAATTATGGAACACTTTAAAATGCAGTATTTTTTACTTCCGCGGAAAGGCTCTACACTGCGGTATTCTGTGGATAAGATTTTTGGAAATGAGGGGTTTATTCCCCATGTTTTGTGCGAGATTAATAATATACCTACGGTAAAAGACATGATAAAAAAAGGAATAGGTGTGACCTTTCTGGGGGAGTCCTGTTCAGGTGACAGCAAAGGGATCAAATATTATCGGACAGACCCGAAGCTTTCCCGTTATAATGTATTCGTTATGAGTAAAACATGGCAGCATTTAGAGCCACAGGAATTTCTCCAGAATGAAATTTTAAATTATTATACAGAAGAATACTGGCGTCTGTAGAGAAGATAAAAATAAGCAAATCTAAAATGAGATGATTTAATAAAGTATGTCAAAAATCAGGAGATATCCACAAACAAGAGGATAAACTCCTGATTTTTCTATTATAAGTGAACTGTGTATATATTAACTACGTCATTTGTCATTTAGTTAGAAAAACGTAAATATTCAACAGAGAAACTTGGAGAATGCAAAATAAAATGTATTAATAAATATGAAATAAATTACAAAATGTAAAGGAGAGATAAAAATGGATTGTGAATATTGCAGTAAAAAAGAACACCATATTGCGGTAGAAACTGGAGAAGTAGGACGGCATGTGATTCACAACATGGCGCGAGGGCAACGCTTCATCATCTAATCAGATGATTTTGTGACACCCCCTTCATACATAAAAAATAGTCAATTGTATAGACACTAGTCGTTTTAAACTAGCAGAACAAGAATTTATAAAAATCTTTCTTAAATATAAATAGTTTTTTTAAAATTTTTTTACACTTGGGTCAATTGACCTGTTTATTTACTGTTCTCTAAATTACTCTAATATTAGCAGAAAAAAACTAAAATGTATAAGGAGGTACTATGAAACAGATTATCATTGACACAGACGGTAACATAGAAGCAATGGATGCTTTGAAAACTGCCCTCAACACGGAAAATATATGTGTAGAAGCAGTAACAACAGTGGCATCAGGGCTTACTGTAGAGGAGGCAGCCAGCAATGTACTGGTTACGATGGAGTCTGAAGGCTTCAGTAATGTGGAGGTCTACAAAGGCTTAACAAGACCTATGGTAGGCACAAGATGTACTCGGAAACTGAATACACATAAGCTGATTGGAACAAGGTTGGAAAAAACCCCAAATAAAAAATCAGCTGTTGATGTAATGATTGAATTGGCGGAGAAAGGAAATGTTGAAATTATCACAATGGGTCCATTAACTAATGTTGCCTTAGCATTTGCGAAGAATCGAAAAGCGATGCTGAATGTAAAGAAAATTACCATGCTCGCAGGAATGGTATTTCATGGTGATGTAGGACCGTTAAGTGAATACAATTTTTATATGGATCCCTATTCAGCCGATTTTATTTTTAAGACAAGAGTACCGATTACGATTCTTCCAATTGAAGTAGGTACATATAGCGAAAGAATGAAGTATGCGCTAAATCCGGAACTGATAACTAAAAAGTACGATTCTTATACTCGGATTGATGTAGACGGTGAATATACATATGGAGCAAACATTAATGATGTCCGCGATCGGAGTCGGCAGGAGTTTGTTGCACAAAGTAATGTAATGTATCCGTTCAACTGTACACTTGTTGTAGATAACAGCAAAGAAGAAATCACAATGGAGGCGTAAGGTATGATAAAATTAATAATAGATACAGACTGTGGCTCTGATGACGCAGTAGGTTTGGTAATGGCATTGAGAGATCCGAACATTAAAGTTTTAGCTTTTACAATTCCATCAGGGAACTGTGAGATGAATCAAGCAGCTGAAAACTGTCTGCAAAGTATTCTGTATGCAGACACATACAAACCACCGGTATATAAAGGCACTTGTCTGCCGCTGTGGACTGATTATGAAAACGCAGAGCAGGTACATGGCATTGATGGCATGGGAGACTGTGACTGGCTGAGGAAACCGACGGATACTACCGAAGAAGAACACGCTGTGGATGCGATGCTTCGTATGATTCGGGAAGGTGATGGAGACATTGAAATCATGGCAATAGGACCACTGACGAACATTGCATTAGCTATGATGCTGGAACCGGAAACCATGAGGAAAGTTCCCAGAATTACAATTATGGGAGGTGCTCACCCATACAACAATCCTCACACAACCAGTGCAGAGTTCAATATCATGTGTGATCCGGAAGCGGCTAAAATAGTTTTTGAATTTGGAATTCCAATTTTGCTGAATTCACTGGAAGCATGCTGGTATGATATGAGATTTTCTGAGGAAGATATTGCAAGGTTTAAAGCAGTAAATGAACTTGGCGCTTTCTGTATGGATATTAATCGTACAATTATTGATCTTTCTAGAGAACTGCATGACGGAGAAGGCAGCATGGATCTTCCGGACGCGGCGGCGTTTACATGTCTTGTACGCCCGGATCTGATCAAGGTCGGATTTGAGGCTTATACGAGAATCGAAACAAAAGGCACATATACAAGAGGAGCTACAATCTTTGAGACTGCAGAACATCATTATAGTGAAGATTACAAGCCAAATTCCTATGTAGTGACTAAAATGGACGGTGTAGGATTTAAAAATTATTTGGAAGAATTAATTACAAACAAATAAAGTAGGATATGAGAGATCTTCTCCGTGTAGAGAGGATCTCTTCTGTTTATTTAATTTAAGCCCGTATGGAGGTGGCGGTATATGGGAATGAGATGTTACGATGTCTTGGATATTCCGTTTCTTACAAATATCATACTGGCAGGAGGAAAAAGCGGACTAAACCACAGTATCTTTTGGGTTCATCTGGCAGAATCAACAGAGAATGAAAAAGAATTATTTTCCTTGCTTAAACCGGATGATTTTGTGATGATTAAAGGGCCATTTTTAGGAAAGGCCCAAGCATGTCTTCTACACATTATGGAAAAAGCGGTAGAACTGAAATTAGCGGGAATTTTACTTTTTAAGAGTATATACTGTCATGAGATTCCGGAACAGATGATAAAAATGGCAGATGAAAATGAAATACCATTATTTTGGCTGAATGAAACATGTAGTATGGCTATTGAAATACAGTATTACATGGTTAGAATGATTATGAATAATGAGAATAGCCAGAATAATTTGTTTGAAAAAATTATAAAAGATATTTATTATGGTACGGTCGAAGATGAAAAACTGCGCATGAAACGTTCTTACTATATGGGGTATAATTTACAGCAGAAACATATAGGAGTTTCTGTTGCGGTTTTGTCAGAAAACGGAAAATATATTTCTCTGGATCAAGCGATTGCGGATGTTTTTCAGGCTGTCTTTGAAGGATACGCAGGCAAAGAAATTCTGGCTCTTGTACAGGCCCATAGTTTGATTTGCCTTTTACCATTTGACGCAGATGAGGAAAGGAAGTTTCCCAATGTATGTGAAAAAGCGATTAAGAAGATAAAACAAAGATATCCTGATGTTTATATTGTTATAGGAATCGGGCAGGAGAAAGAAAACGTCAACTGCTTTAAAGAAAGTATCTGTGAAGCAGAGAAAATTGTTGAGGTAATGAGAAGGAGAAAACAATACGATCAGGTGCGGATATACCATGAGATGTATACTTTCTTATTGTTGTATCAGGTACGACGTGAGCCAAATGCTGCTTTGCTCTGCCAAAAACTATTTAATCCTTTATGGGAATATGATAAGCATTATGGAAGCAATCTTTTTGGAGTACTTAAAATATACTTTGAAGAAGGACGAAACACTGTTCAGACAGCGAAAAAAATGTTCATGCACCGGAATACCCTGCTTTATCAGTTGAATAAAATAGAAGAATTGACAGGATTGGATCTGAAAAACTCAGATGATGAATTTGAATGCAGGATGGGATACTACCTTTTAGAAATAATGGACAGAAAATAGAGGTTCCATACGAAAAGGCGCTGAAACATAAATGTGAATCAACGCCTTCTTTTTCTTACCCTTAATAAGAGGAGCATTTACTTCTTTTATTTTTACTCTTCTGAGACGATAATTTTAATGTCTGTGGACCTGCCGCCGTTAAATCCAAGACAGGTGAATGGACAGGCTGAAACAGCTACAACGGAATTTTTGAGGAATTTTAGACGAATGTAATCCCCTGGTTTGGAATGTTTTAATTCTGTTCCCTGGCCGCCGGCAGCAATAGCATTCATATCCGGTGTGTTTTGGAATAGATTCCACGGATCAGGGATACGCCATTCTTCAATGCCAAAAGGTGCCAGATTTTCACAGAAGTTTTGCTGACAGGAACGATGCTCGGAACTTTCGCCATAACGTACATATTCGGCGCTGTCGCATGCAGCATATGTGGAGTCGTGGACGCCGAAAGTATCTTCCTCTATGTAGAGAATCGGCTGATTAAAGTTTGTCACCAGAGTATCTCCTTTGGTGAAGCGGTTTCTTCTCAGGCCAAGACGACAACGGGACATGGAGAGATACTCTTTATAATCAGGTTTACAAAAGGCCATAAAATCAACTACCTGCTCTCCTTCTACATCGATAACAGTTACAAGTTGACCAGCTTTTACTTCAAATGCGCGGCCATAGCTTCCGGGAATCAAAATTTCTTCAACTGTTTTACTCATATGTTTACCTCCGGTATTTTGAAATGACAATGTGTTGTCTGTACGGTATCAGAATATCGTAAACAAATGATAATGAAAAGATACGTACTGCACAATATAATTTGTATAGAATGCACATAGTTTATAGAACTAAACGGGTCAATTGACCCCTTAATTAGGATGAGAGAATTGTATAATAAAAAACAGCTGAAACCATTTAAAATTTTTAAATAAAGGAGGAATACTTATGAAACATATTTTGGAAAAAGGGGGAATATTATCCTTATCATTGCTGCTTGTATCTACATATTCCGTATCTACGGCAATTCCTGGTATGATCGATTTTTATGATGGGTATTCAAGAAGTCAAGTTGAGCAGTTGATTTCCATATCTTCAATAGCGGTTACATTGGTAATTATACTAAATCCCTTGATTTCTAAAACAATTAATGAGAGGAAAAGTATTGTTATTGGCCTGTTGTTACTTACTTTAGGAGGTATAGCACCTGTATTTACACAGGAATATGCGTTTGTTTTTATAGCGCGACTGATTCATGGAGCAGGTATTGGTCTGATGAATGTATATGCAATTGATATTATTAACGAACGTTTTGAAGGCGATGAACGTTCGGCTATGCTTGGTTACCGAGGCTCATCAGAAATAGTGGGTACTGTTATTTTAACCTTGAGTGCAGGATGGATTTTAGGGGCCGGTCTGGATTGGCAGTACTGTTTCTTAATTTATTCTTTTGGATTTGTTGTTTTGCTCATTTATTTTTTGTTTGTGCCAAATACGGAAAAGAAACAGAAAATATACAACGAAAAGACGGCTGAAAATAAATACAAAGGAAAAGATCTGATAAAAGGCTATATTGTTTGCGGTCTTTTAGGAGCACTTTTCGTGGGAATCAATACTTGTAATACTATGAGAATCCCCAGTCTGGTTATCGAAAAAGGAATTGGAACAGATGCACAGTCAAGCCTGATATCAAGTGTTATGATGGTGACAGGAATCATTGCCGGAATTGCTTTTGGAAAGCTTTTGCAGATTTCAAAAGGTTATCTTCAAAAAATAGGATTATTTGTTTTAGGAATTGGTTTAATTATCATGGCCGGAGCAGGAAACATGTTCATTCTTGGTCTTGGAGCAATTGTCACAGGATTTGCCTTTAATATTTTGATTACAACTGTGTTTGAGGGTATTTCAGAACAATTTCCGCCATATGCAATAACAATGGCAACTACCTGTACATTAGTAGGGTGTAATCTGGGCTCCTTTGCCTCGTCTTACGTATTAAATATAATTGATTTAATAAATAACAAAATGTCTATGTCATTCATTGTATTTGCCGTACTTGCAGTTATTGTCGGTATTTTTACATCAAAGAAGTCGGCCGTATCATAACTGAAGCATCGTATTATAATTTGAAATTTCTTCCAGAAAGGGTCGGTTTAAAATGTGGATTTGTTTTCCCGTGATTTGGATACAACCACATTCTATCAATGAAGCAAGAGCACGGTTTACACTGCGGATGGGGGTTTTGGCCAATGAGGAGATATTCTTTTTGGTCAAAACATCCAAAGCACTTGCATCGGCATATGCAAGAATGGAGTAGGCGACACGTTCTTTTACACTGCACATCTGGAGAAGGGCAGCGGTTTTTGAATGATAGCGTAATTCTTCTGCTAGATATTCAATGAGTTCTAAAGCAAAATCAAAATCTAGCTTCATCCATTCTAAAAGATACTTTTTGTGTATAATATAAACGGTACTTTTTTTTACGGCTATAACTTCAACAGTTTTGAGATCCTTACAAAAAATTTCCAGTTCACCAAAGATATCACCTGAATGATAACTTCCAATAAAAGCCATTGTTCCATTATAATTTTCCATATTGGCGGTGCAGGAACCGGATTCTATAATATACATATTGAGATTTTCACTACCGGCTGTAAAAATATACTCTCCTTTTTCGTAAGTATGCCGAATAAGAAAAGGCCGTATTTGTTTTGGAATGTGCGAAATTGCTTTCAATATAGTTCACCTCCCTTTATACTGAGAAAGAAAATTCAGATAATTTATTATACCATTAGAAAGATGGAGTTAGAAGAGTAAAAATTACAAGAGGTAAGAGAAATGAAAATAATATCTTTTGGTTCAATAAATTTTGATAAAGTATATCAGGTTGATAGGTTTGTTTTACCCGGTGAAACTATTCTTGCAAAGGATATTCAGACAAATATAGGGGGAAAGGGACTGAATCAGTCAGTAGCTGCTTCAAAAGCAGGAATTCAGGTTTTACATGGAGGAGCAGTTGGCGAGGATGGAGAAGCCATTATTGAGTTTATGCGAAACATGGGAATAGACACCTCTATGATAGAGCATCTTCCGGGGCCAAGCGGACACGCTATAATAGAAGTTGATAGTCATGGAAATAATCGAATTATCGTGTGCGGAGGTACAAATCAACAACTGTCTAAAGCATATATTCATAAAGTTTTAAAACGAATGGGAGAAGAGGGGGATATTGTTCTTTTACAAAATGAAATTAATTGTGTACCATACATTATTCATCATGCGCATGAATTGAAAATGAAGGTGGTGTTTAATTGTTCGCCAATTCCTCAAAATGTTAGTGAACTACCTTTAGAGGAGGTGGACTATTTGATAGTGAATGAAGTGGAGGGGGCTGCAATTACAAATATACCAGCAAAGCAGATGAATTTTGAAAAGATACTACATGCTTTGTCTCAAAAATATCCAAAGGCAGCAGTGATTTTAACTTTAGGCAATTTTGGCGTTATGTGCAAATACGGAAACCACATATGTAAGCAAAATATTTATCGTGTTCCGGCTGTAGACACAACGGCAGCCGGAGATACGTTTTGCGGATATTTTTTAGCATGTGTTTGTAAAGGCTATAAGATACAGGAATGCTTAAAAATATCGTCAGCCGCTTCAGCTATCGTAGTATCCAGACAAGGGGCGGCGTCTTCGATACCTGACAAAGATGAAGTTTTGAAATTTATAAGTCAGTATGTAGAACATGGAGAGAGCTGTATAGCATCAAAGGCATATAAAAGGAGGAGAGGTGTTTAAGAAAAAGAATCACTTCATCCTTGAAAATTAAGAGACATAGGAACATGTATGTTAACAATTGAGGTTTCTTTCTATATGGTCATATCGAGTTTAATTTAACTTTGCTAAATTTATAGTGAAATACGCCATTTTCAAAAAGATAAACAAAGTATTTGTAGAAATTTATTTTTAAAACTTGCTTTTGAATAAAATATGTTTATATTTATTCAATGCCGTATAAAGTACGATTCCGAGAACACCGCAGGAAACAATTTCTCCGATTCCAACTGTCAGCATCATAAACGGAATGGGAAAAGGAAGCTGGTATCCATATTTCAGTACGAAGGGTACGATCGAAATATTGGAGACAATCGGAGGAAGAGGGGCAAGAAACTTGTTCAGATTGCGAATTTTCCATGTAAAAAACGCACCGATCAAAGTTGCCAGACTGCCGAAAATAACATCTGGTATGATGCATCCGCCAAGAATATTACTGAGCAGACAGCCGATAAATAGTCCTGGAATTGCCGCAGGGGTAAATACTGGAAGAATAGTCAGTGCCTCTGAGATACGGACTTGGACTTCTCCATAGGAAAAAGATGCGCCAAGCAGTGTGAGTACGGTGTAGACAGCGGCAATCATAGCCGCCTGTGCCATAAAAAGCACTTTGGTTTGCTGTAGATTTTTCATTTTTGTTCTCCTTTAGTTTTGTTTTACGTGTGGAAGGTCTCGAACACACGATTCATTTCCGCGCAACAATGAGTCATGCGGATATGCTTGCATATCCATTTGGCGAATGTCGCGGGAGTCAAATACCTATGGTATTTGGCTAACGCCGAAAATCGGCGGCAAGCCCGAAAAGACCTTATTTTTAGGGCTTTGTTACGGTTGGTAGTATAACATGATGATTTGAGAAAAGCAAGAGAGAAGAGTCTCAAAAGTGATTTTGTCCAAAATTTGTCCAAAATGGGAATGGGGGCAGATATTTGGGATAAAAGTATATTAAAAAAGCTATATTTGTGATATGGTTATAATAGAATAATGGAGGAGGGTGTCATAATGCCAACAGCAACAAGTAATTTGCTGAATCAATATGTTGAGCTGCTCTGCCAGATATATGGAAAGCATCTAAAAACAGTTATACTGTATGGCTCTTATGCGAGAGGTGATTACAGGGACGATTCGGATATAGATATCATGGTGCTTTTAGATCTGGAGGAGATGGATATAAAAAAGTACCGGCATGAGTTGTCGGGAGCAACGTATGATTTTAATATGGATCATGATCTGGACATCAAGCCTATAGCTAAAAGTAAAGAGTATTTTGATAAATGGGTGGAGGTATATCCCTTTTATTCCAATGTACAAAAAGAAGGGGTGAAGTTGTTTGACGTAGCATAATGAAAAGGGGACAAAGCAGGATTTGGTCTTATATCGACTTGAAGCTGCTAAGAGTGATATAAAATCAGCGAAGATCCTTTTAGAAGCAGGAGAATTTCGCGGAGCGAATAACAGGGCGTATTATGGTATTTATCATGCTGTTTCAGTAATCCACGCTTTGGATGGCAACGCATATAAAAGGCATAAAGACGCTTTGGCGAACTTTAACAAAAATTATATTAAAACAGAAATATTTCCCAGAACACTGGGAAGAAAGATCGCTGAAGCAGAAGAAATACGGCACGCCAGTGATTACGATGACTTCTATATTGCAACACGCGAAGAAGCTGAGGAACAGATAACTACGGCGGAAGAACTGGTCGTGCAGGTTCAAAAGTATGTGACAGATAAGATGGGGCGATAAAAGCGGCAAAATATATTGAAATTTTAACGTGCGATCCGGGCTGGATAAAAGCCCGGATTTTTTGCTCTACAGGTTACTTTTCCGCCTTATATATTCATCGACTGCTTCTCCGGGTATCTTCCATATCCTCCTGATTTTAAAGGCTTTTATCTCTGCACTGTTTAACAGTGTATAGGCAGAGTTACGCCCGATTGAAAGCAATTCGCAAAACTCGTCTATGGTTATCAAATCCAACTGTTCATTTTGATACATGTTTTTTCCTCCCTGATCATTTGAATATTTTAAGTTTATGTTAGTGCAGGATAATTTAAAAAAAGTGTACGACATTTTTGTAATCTTGTTGATATATATGAAAATGTAGATCATAGACAGATAACCAAAGCTAAGCTGTAAGTTCAAAGTAAACAACTAACATACAGAATAATAACTATAGATAATCAATAATGATCAGGAGGAAAAAATGAGAAGTGATACAAAGATTGAATTTAGATGTAAGAGTAAGGAACGAGAAAGGGTAAAGAAAAATGCAGAAAAGCAGGGGATGAGTGTTGGAGACTATCTTCTTAATTCTACTATTTATAAAAAAGGAAGAAGTGGATTGAATACGAGGGAAAAGGCGGCAAGCCTGAAAAGACCTTATTTTTAGGGCTTTGTCACGGTTAGTAGTATAGCATGAGAGATGTAAGAAATCAAGACAGCATAGATAAAAATCTCCGCATACCCATTGAAAAACACAAGACAAAATGGTATCGTATAGAAATTAAAGCAAGAGGGAAGTGATAGTATGAAGCTGACTGTAAATGATATAAAAATATTATGGGAAAATGGACAGGCAGAGCTGGTGGCAGGAAAGGAAGGTCTTGACCATGCTGTTGTGGCCTATGATATGATGGAGCAGCCGGATATCAAACCGTGGATTCGGGAGGATACATTGCTGATTACTACCGGTTATGCCATCCGAAACAATAAGGAGAAGCTTCTGGGCCTTATCCGGGATCTACATGAGGCGGATGCTGCAGCGCTGGCCATCAAAACACGTTTCTTTGAGCATTTCCCGAAGGAAGCATTAAAACTAGCAGATGAGCTACATTTTCCCCTCTTTTTTTTGAACAATGCCCTGGGCTTTATTGAGACGGTGTACCCTGTTATGGTTGCTATTGTGGAGGCGAAGAATGGAGTGGAAATGCAGACACGCTACCAGATAGGGCAGGTGGAAAAAAAGGAGCTGGACCGGAAGTTTTATTTTGAACTGGTGCAAGAGAAATTTGAACGAGAGGAAGAAGCGCAAATCAGAGCGAATTCTCTCTATTGGCCAATGACACCGGCAAGGTTACTGGAGATTTGCCCGCGGTATCCGCAGAGAGAATGGTTTGGAGAGAAAAAAGAAAAAGCAGAACAGGCGACGGAAGTATTTTTCAGAAAACAAAACGCTGCCTATACAATAATTTCTTTCCCAGAGAAAACGGTGATACTGTTTTGTGAGCCAGAACGGATTCTGCCGTTTAAGGAGGCTTTAAAAAATCATATAGAAAACCTGGAAAAGATAATCGAAACCGATCTTTATATACCTGTCTCAGACAGAATAGACAGATATCTGGGGATGTCGGAAGCTGCCAGACAGATATCCAGACTTTCACAGATAGCCGGAAAACTTTCTGTGAAGCAGAAAGTTCTGTGGCGAGAAGAACTAAAGTATGAAGAGATGCTGCTGGAAATTTCCAAACTTCCGCAGGTGAGGAGCTATGTGAAAGAACGATTGTACGTCTTAGAAGAATACGACAGGCAGCATGGCACCGATCTTATGGAGACGTTAGAAGTGCTGCTGCGAAATGGCGGCTCCAAAAAACAGACGGCGGAAACATTGTATCTTCACAGAAATACAATGATGTATAGAGTGAAAAAAATGGAAGAGATACTAAAATGTAATATGGGGGATTTCAAAACTATACAGGAATTGGCATTTACTTGTCTGGTGCGAGAGTATTTAACAGAAAACAAAGAGGAGGGATACAAATTATAATAAAAAATGTGCATTGAGCACAAAAAGTCTGACGAAATATTGGTTTTGGAGAATAAAGACTTTGTTTAGATAAAGTGTTAAAATAAAAAAGTGTTAAGCCAATGTGGGTGACCTCACATTGGCTTTCTTTGTACTTAAATGTCTTTTTGCCCTGAAAAGAGTAAAAAGCAGAGTGAGAGAAAAGGAGGAGAAAAATGGACGAAAAAAAAGAAAAAATGTATGAACAGCTGCATATTACAGCGGCAGAACATCCTAAGGCATTAGCCCCACATATTCTCATATTGAATATCGTTATGAGCGTACTTGGCGCGATCATAGGACTGGAACTAATCGTACGTACGGGAGTGGCTCCTAATACATCAATTGTCGGAGCGCTGTTTGCGATTATACTTTCTAGAATACCCCTGGCATTTTTACGGAAATACAGAAGTATTCACAGCCAGAATATGATCCAGACATCTATATCAGGAGCTACATTTTCAGCAGCCAACAGTCTGCTCCTTCCCATAGGTATTCCAGTTATCATGGGGCGGGAGGATTTGATGTTTCCAATGCTGATCGGTGTATTTATTGCAACGATCATTGATGCGGCGATTCTTTATAAGACGTTCGACTCGGAAATGTTTCCGGCAGAGGGGGCATGGCCTCCAGGAGTAGCTTCTGCACAATCTATCCTGGCAGTTGTAGAAAAAGGGAAAAAAGCTATGCTGCTTTTGGCAGGAATGGTAATTGGTGTCGGTGGTAAGGTGATTGGCATCCCGACAGATCTTCTCGGCGTGTCCTGGTTTGGCGATTTTGCGGCTATGGCAGCTCTCGGCGTTGGAAGTGTTGTCATCGGCGTTCTCAATACGAATGGCTTTATTATCGATATTTTCGGAAAGAGCTTCCCGATTTTGACGAATATTTTTGGAGAAAATGCAGATCTCATGTCACAGACAATGTTTAAGTATATGCCGCATGGTATCATGATCGGTGCCGGTCTGATTGCTCTTCTCCAGGTTTGCAGAATGTTGTTTTCCAGAAAGGGAGAAGATGCAAGTGCAGCGGGAAAATTTAGCCGTAGTATGGGAAATATGAAGAGCGCACTCGGCTGGGGATATGTAGCATACTTTGTTGTAGCGATCGCTCTTGCAGTGATTACAGGTATCTGGTCGGATATGACCCCATTTAAACTGGTGATCTGGATTATTTATGCGGCATTTGCGGCGATTGCTTCCGAACTGATCGTAGGTATTTCTGCAATGTATTCAGGATGGTTCCCGGGATTTGCGACGGCACTTATTTTTCTTCTGGTCGGCATGCTGATTGGCTTCCCCAGCATGCCTCTGGCTGTACTTGTAGCCTATACAGCGGCGACAGGGCCGGCATTCTCTGATATGGCGTATGACTTAAAGTGTGGCTATATCCTCAGAGGCAATGGACAAGATCCCGAGTTAGAAAAAGTAGGAAGAAAACAGCAATTTATTTCAGAAATTGTTGGATTTACAGTTGCTTTTGTTATGGTAGCGCTTCTCGCACGTACATACTTTTCACAAGGGTTGTTTGCACCGGTAGATGCTACTTTTGCGGCAACGATTGAAGCAGGCGCAGGAGGAGCAGTTGCAAAATGGCTTCTTATATGGGCAATTCCGGGGGCAATTATTCAACTGCTCGGCGGCTCCAGGCAGGTGGGAATCCTTTTTGCAACCGGTCTTCTCGTAGGAAGCACCATCAATGGTCTTACGATTATCGTTGCATTGATTATCCGTGCGGTTCTTGTTAAGAAAAATAAAGAAAACGAGCATACACTCAATATTCTGGGTGCGGGCGCGTTGGCAGGAGCAGCTCTATATAGCTTCTTTACAGCAACACTCGCTCTTGGAAGCAAAAAGAAATAGATTATAATTTAATTAAAGAAAGAAGGGGATTTTCAAATGGAGAGGAAGGAAGGACGAAAACTTACAGCGGAAGTACTAGATGATATTCTCACAGGCGGAACCATCCTCGGCGGAGGTGGAGGCGGAGATCCGGTCAAGGGAAGAAAATATGCAAAGATTGCAGTGGAATATACAGATCTTCGTCTCGTGCCGATTGACGCGATCGATGAAGACGCGGTACTTCTGACAGCGTCCCTGGTGGGGGCGCCAAACGCAAAAGACCAGTTTATGACAGCAAAGGATCTTGCTTATACTATCGAAATGATCCAAAAGAATACAGATTTGAAGCTGGGCGGTATCATTACGAATGAACAAGGAGGAGAGGCGTCGGTAAATGGTTGGATTCAGGCAGCTATTTCCGGACTTCCTCTTGTAGACGCCCCATGTAATGGACGTGCCCATCCTACCGGTGTTATGGGAAGTATGAACCTGCATAAGCAGAAAGAATATAAGACAGTACAGGCATGTGTGGGAGGCAATCCGGAGACCGGAAGCCATGTGGAGTGCTTCTTTGAAGGGAGTATCGAGCATACCTCAAGACTGGTGCGGATGGCTTCCATTGAGGCAGGCGGCTTGGTTGCGGTGGCAAGAAATCCGGTGACGGCTGCGTATGCAAAGGAAAACTGTGCTGTTGGCGGCGTAAGCTTTGCTATTGAGACAGGAAAAGCTTTTCGCAGAGGCCTGAAGACTTCTGTAGAGGAAGCGGTTAAGAGCGTATGTGAATTTTTAAATGGATCTGTTCTTGCAAGAGGAGAAGTATCAAAGTTTTCCATTGAGACAACAGGGGGCTTTGACGTAGGATATGCAGAAGTAGACGGCTGTCAACTGACCTTTTGGAACGAATATGCCACAGCAGAAAGAGACGGAAAACGACTTGCCACTTTCCCGGATCTTATTATGACGATCAACGCAAAGACTGGTGAACCTGTGACGACAGCCATGATGGAGGAAGGACTAGACGTATATGTAATCGGGACAGATAAGAAAAATCTAAAGCTGTCCGCTACTATGTTTGATCCGGAACTTTTGAAGCAGACGGAAGAGGTAGTAGGAAAAGAAATGGTAAGGTATCTGTAAAAGGCAGATCAACATAATAAAAGAAAAGCGAAAAGGAGAATAAGACAATGTTGATGAAACAAATCATGGAAGCATATGACATTTTGGATGATGGAAATGTGACCGGAAAAAAAGTGGAAGAATATTTAAGAGGTATAAAACCGGATGCAGATATTGAAGTATATGAACTGCAGGGGCCAAAAGGTTCTACAGACATGCTCAAGGTGCGTATCCCTGGCTCTAAAGGAAAGACAAACGGGGGAACCGCGCCGACGATAGGACTTCTTGGAAGATTGGGAGGAATCGGAGCGCGTCCGGAAAGAATCGGATTTGTATCAGACGGTGACGGAGCGCTGGCTGCCGTTGCCCTTGCCGCGAAACTTCTGGATATGCAGAATAAAGGAGATATGCTGGAGGGAGACGTGCTGATTTCTACACACATTTGTCCGGACGCACCGACACAGCCGCATGATCCGGTTCCGTTTATGGGCTCTCCGGTAGAGATGGCACAGGTGAATAGAGAAGAAGTGTCAGACGATCTGGATGCAATTCTTTCTGTGGATACAACCAAGGGAAATCGTGTCATCAATACAAGAGGCTTTGCGATTTCTCCGACAGTAAAGGAAGGGTATATTTTGAGAACATCAGAAGACCTGTTAGATTTGATGCAGATTACTACGGGGAAGCTTCCCTATGTATTTCCACTGGCAACGCAGGACATTACCCCCTACGGAAATGATATCCATCACATCAACAGCGTGCTTCAGCCATGTACGGCAACGAAAGCTCCGGTCGTAGGAGTTGCCATTACAACAGAGGTTATGGTGCCTGGATGTGCAACAGGGGCGACCCATGCGGCAGATGTAGAGGAGGCGGCAAGGTTTATGCTGGAAGTAGCCAAGGCGTTCGGAAGTGGAAAGTGTAAATTCTATGATGAAGAAGAATATGCACGTATTATTAAACTGTATGGAACTATGAACCATTTACAGACACTGGGGAAAGAATAAGAGGTGAATACAGATGAAGATTGGTGCGATTACAATTGGGCAGGCGCCAAGAACAGATGTAACGGCAGATATTATGGATATTTTTGAAGGACAGGTTGAGCTTGTGCAGGCAGGCGGCCTGGATGGACTGACGCGGGAAGAGATTGCGGCATTTCAGCCGGAAGAGGGAGATTATGTACTGGTTTCCCGCCTGACGGACGGTACTTCTGTAACCTTTGCGGAACGCTATATTCTGCCTCGTCTCAAAGAGGCGATTGATGAGATGGAAGAGAAGGGCTGCAAGCTGATTATGTTCTTCTGTACAGGAAAATTTCCGGACACATTGACCTCCAAGAGAATTCCACTTATTTATCCCTGTGACATTTTAGAACGGCTTGTTCCCCTGATGACCAAGAAATCCCATATTATCTGCATGACCCCGTCTCCTTTACAGCTTGCACAGACAGAAGATAAATGGAAACAGTATGTGGACAAGGTGACTTCTATTGCGGCTTCTCCCTATGGCGCGTGGGAAGACCTGGAAAAGGCGGCAGAACAGGCGAAAGATACGGAGGCGGATCTGATCGTTTTGGACTGCATTGGATACACCCAGGAAATGAAGCGTATGTTCGAAGAGAAAACCGGAAAAATGGTTGTTCTTCCGAGGACACTTCTCGCACGTGTTGTAGCAGAACTGACAGATTTAAAGAAGAGAGGGTAAAAAAGACAATGGAAAATTTAGTAAAGATTGCAGAACAAGTCCTTGTTTCCTGCCTGGGAGTAAAGAAAAATGAAGCTGTTCTTGTAATCACAGATGACACAAGAAAAGAAATCGGAGAGGCAATCTATGAGGCAGCCTGCCATCTGGGCTGTGAAGGTATGCTATTTGTTATGAAAGAAAGAGAAGTCAGTGGGCAGGAGCCGCCAAAGGCAGTGGCGGAGGCTATGAAAGCGGCAGATGTTGTGATTGCACCGACTGCAAAATCCCTCACCCATACCAGAGCAAGAATCCAGGCTGCGGAGGCAGGAACCAGGGTTGCGACAATGCCAGGGATCACCAGGGAGATGTTCAGTAAAGGCGCTATGACGGCAGATTACGGAGCAGTAGAAAAGCTGACGGCAAAGATTACAGACATGCTGACAAAGGCAGACAGCGCAAGAATTGAAAAAGATACAGCAGTCTTACATATCAACTTAAAAGGCAGAAAGGGGGTTCCAAGCCCGGGCGTATATAAAGAAGCTGGAAAATGTGGGAACCTGCCTTCCGGTGAGGCATATATAGCCCCATTAGAGGACGGCTCTGACGGGGAAATGATTATAGATGGTTCTATGGTAGGCATCGGAAAGCTGGAAAGTCCTCTGCATATGAAGATCAGCGAAGGGAAGCTTCGTCAGGTAACGGGTGAAGAAAGTGAGAAGCTGGATATTTTGCTGAAAAATGAAGTGAACGGGACTCTGTGCGAGCTGGGAATCGGGACGAATGAAGCCGCAGTGTTAAACGGGATTATCCTAGAGGATGAAAAAGTATATGGAACGGTGCATATTGCATTTGGAACCAATATATCTTTTGGCGGAGTGAACAAAGCAGAGTGCCATATGGACGGTATTATCCTGAAGCCTACACTTTATCTTGACGATATACTTGTCATCAAGGAAGGCGTTTTTCAGGTATAGAAAACAGGCTCCGCAGTAAAAAACTGCGGGGCTTTTCATTATATAGGCAACTTTGTCCTATAGAGGAGGAAAAGAAATGAGTAAACAAGGAAAAAAATTTAAAGTTGGTCTTATTCGTGTTCTGACCTGTGAGGATACAGAAGTGTTGTATTCCCATCAAAGGCAGATTATGGAGAAATTCCCCACCCTTGATGTGGAGACAAGGTGTATTCCAGATCAGCCGGAAGGAATACACAGTCCGGAGCTTTGTGAGATGGCAATTCCTAAGATTGTAGATACAGCAAAAGCTTTTCGAGATGTGGATATGATTATTGTAAGCTGTGCGGATGACCCGGGCGTGCGGCAGATACGAGAGGCGCTGCCTGGTATTCCGGTAACTGGCGGCGGAGAAACAACCGTAGCCCTGGCTATGCGGTATGGGTCGAAGATTGGTGTTTTGGGGATTACAGATTATGCGCCGGATGCTTACAAAAGACTTCTGGAGGGAAAAATGATTCTGGAAAAGCCGGAAGGGGTAGACAGTACATTGGATTTGATGATACCAGAGGGAAGAAAACAGGTGATTGCTTCCGGAAAAAAGCTGAAGGAAAAGGGCGCGGAGGTAATTGCTCTTGCATGCACAGGCATGGCGACTATAGGCGTGGCAAAAGAATTGGAAGAAGCTACAGGACTTCCGGTTATAGACCCCGTATTGGCAGAGGGACTTTTTGCTTACTATGAGAGTATCCGGCGGTAGAAGCAGGAACAATCTGCCGTTTTCAGGATGTTACTCCTTCTTTTCGGGGTTCAGGAGAAGAAATTAGCTGCGGCAGGGAAAAAATACCCCAGGAGAAAGGTGAAAATCGGGAAGAAAAGGGCAGGCAGCATATTACCTACTTTAAAAATTTTCCCAAAAGTTGTGTTGATACCGATACAGAAGATGAGCGCAGCTCCTATGAAGGAAAGTTGTGTGATGAGCGTGTCGCTTACGAAAGAGCCGGCTGCGGCTGCAAGTACCGTAATACTTCCCTGATAGAAAAATATGGGAATGGCAGAGCAGAGGACGCCCTTCCCATAGACAGAGGCATTTACAAGAACAATGACAAAATCCAGGACGGACTTTGCCGTGAGCGTTGAAATATCGTGATGAACACCGTCCTCAATGGCTCCTACAATCGCCATAGCGCCAATACAGATGATCAGAGAGGTATTTACGAAACCATCTATAAAAGAGGAATCTCCGCGGGCATGGAAAAAGTCTCGGAGCCGTAAACCGAATCGTTCGATTTTTCCTTCAATATTAAGTAGTTCTCCGGTGAGAGAGCCAAGCGTCATAGAAAAAATCAGAAGCATGGTTCCGCGTGTCCCGATAGTTCCGTTTTCAATGGTCAGCATATAGGAAAGCACACCGGAAATACCAATAAAAAGAATAGCGATACCGCTTGCTTTCATAAGAATATCCTGTACATTTTCCCGCAGTCCTTTTTTGAAGAAAAGACCGAGGATACTTCCGATAATAACGAAGAGTGTATTGATAATAGTTCCAAGTCCAAACATGGTAGTCCTCCTTTATATGACACGCAGTTTTCCGGCAGTTTCAGACGACGGAAAAATACGCGGACTTTTACATTTTTTGACAAAGAATATTTTAACGAATCTATTGATAAAAGTAAACTCAAATTCGTTTATTGGAAATGCCACACGATAGCGCGTAGAAAATTGAAAAATATGAAAATTTGTGTTATACTCTTAAAAATATTTTATACCTTGTCGTCAAGTATGAATCTATTATAGGAAATTTGGATTTTTGAGGTTTGACTGTGATTGACCACGGTTTGACCTAAAAGGTCAAAGGAGACATGTCTTAGTGTATTTTCATGAGATAGCTGAAGAATTGAAGACGTACATAGCGCCGTCTGAGCGTGGCGGTATCTTTGTTGTGTAGCTTATTGGAGACACATTACGTGTCCCGATGACTGAAGAGAAAGAAAAATGGCCTTGTATGATAAGTTCAATCCATTGGCCAATGGATTAAACTTAAACATGCAAGACCAGATTTTTGAAGGGGAAAAGTTTATATCAAAGAATAGAGCTCATCAGCAGTAGAGATGAAGTTATCGTTGATGATATCCCGAATCTTCCGCGAAAATACAGAGAAAAGCATACTTGAGTGCCGAGAGTATACAACGTTTTATTAGCGAAGTGTATGAAGACGGTGAGAACCAGTTTGATATATTAAAAGAAGATGCTTTTGATGGAATTAAAACTACATATTATGATGATTTCGACAATGGATATAGGAAATTACTGGGTTTCTTACGGAGAAAAGAAGTAATGGAGGTACGGTATGGATGCACGTAAAGGCAATATCTATGAGATATTAAATGGAAATAAACAGTTTTTGATTCCGGTTTATCAGAGATTTTATAGTTGGGATATTGACCAGTGTAAAAGGCTTTGGAATGACATTGTAGAAATGCAGAGAAAAGGCAAAGTTGGTCATTTTGTTGGATCTATTGTTAATATTGCTGAACAAGCAATGCCAACAGGTGTTCAGAAGTATATGATTATCGATGGGCAGCAACGGATGACTACGTTAAGCCTTCTTCTCCTGGCTTTACGTGATTATGCAATAAAGAATCCGGATGATACAACAATTAATGCTCGTCGTATAGACAATATGCTTCTAAAAAACGAGTATGAAAGTGGTGATGAACGATATAAGTTACTGCTGACTGAAACAGATCGAGATATTCTCATAAGCCTTGTTGAGGAAAAGCCAATTGCAGAAGGTACTCGATCAAGATTGATTGAAAATTATAACTTTTTTGCCAATAGGCTGGCTGATAAAGAAATTCAGCTTGCAGAGGTATACGAGTCAATAGGAAAATTACAAATTGTTAATATCACATTAGATCGTGCTGTTGATGATGCACAGGCAATTTTTGAAAGTTTAAATTCTACCGGTAAGGAACTTTCTGAATCTGATTTGATTCGTAACTATGTTTTAATGGGACTAGAACCATCGGAGCAAACTTATGTATATGAACATCTTTGGCGGCCTATGGAACAACTGTTTATTTATGAAACGCAAGGAACAGTAATGGATGCTTTCTTCCGCCATTACTTGACCATGAAACTTTCTCGTATTCCAAAGCAAGGACGTGTATATGAAGAATTTAAGTTGTATCATTTGAATTGTGAATTTGGAACTATCAGAGAATTATGTCAAGATTTGCTGGATTATGCAAAATATTATACAA
The DNA here is from genome assembly GCF_055387595.1 of Mediterraneibacter flintii. Classification (NCBI taxonomy): domain Bacteria; kingdom Bacillati; phylum Bacillota; class Clostridia; order Lachnospirales; family Lachnospiraceae; genus Mediterraneibacter; species Mediterraneibacter flintii. The sequence goes on along the minus strand of NZ_AP031405.1, from coordinate 3,800,900 downwards.
ACATTGTATTCAAGCGAAATTCTGACACGGATTTAAAGAAGTTATATAAGGATATTATTGATTTAAGAATGGAAGTATCTTACCCATTTTTGTTGAAAATTCATCGTGATTGTACGGAAGAACTAATAACATTAGATGAGTTGAAGGAAATTCTGAAGCTTTGTATTAGTTATGTGTTGAGGCGTGCAATTTGTGAGATTCCGACTAATTCGATGAACAAAACCTTTGCAACGTTGAAGAATTATATTAGACTGGATGATTACCTGAATTCTGTTAAGGCGTTCTTTGTGATGCAGGATACTTATAAAGAGTTCCCGGATGATGATAAGTTCGAAGATGCGTTTGTAAGTCGTGATATTTATAACATGCGTGCTAGAAATTATATTCTCAGTCGCTTAGAAAACTCTGAAAATAAGGCTCCAATCATTATAGAGAATTACACTATCGAGCATATTATGCCGCAGAATAAAAACCTTTCTTCAGAGTGGCAAGAAGAGCTTGGCGCTGATTGGCGAGAAATTCAGAAAAAGTATTTACACACAATCGGTAATCTTACCTTAACTGCATATAACTCTGAGATGAGCGATAGACCGTTCCTGGAAAAGATGGACATGTCGGGTGGGTTCAAAGAAAGCGCACTTAGGCTTAATAAATATGTGGTTTTGCAAAATGAGTGGAATGAAAAACATATCCAAGAGAGAGCAAATGAACTAGCAAAGAAAGCAGAAGCTATTTGGCCATATCCATCTTTAACAGCGGCAGAGCTTGCACCATATCAGGTGGAAGAAAAACCAGTGCAGAAGTATTCTTTGGAAACATACGATGTAAATGCTTTTACAAGAATGTTATTCGAGTCTTTAGATAAGCGTATTATGAACTTATCTCCAGCTGTAAAGAAGGAATATAAAAAGTTATATGTGGCCTATAAGCTGGACACTAATTTTGTTGATATCGTTTTTCAGAAACAAAGGTTGCGCATTTCGATTAATATGAAGTTTTCTGAGATTAATGATCCTAATGGTATCTGTAAAGATATTACAGGCTTAGGGAGATGGGGAAATGGCGACGTAGAATTGTTTATGGAGCATCAGGATGAATTAGACCGAATTATGGAAATTGTGAAGCAATCTTTTGATGTACAAGCAGAATAGTTACTTTAAGACGTTGAAGGAGGCCTTCTATTTGAAAAAGAAAAAAGATGAAATAACCATCCGGTCCAGCGCAGCGGAATACTTAACCTATGTTGCCTCTGTTGGCGATCAGCAGGACAGCATTGAGATACGCTATGAGGATGAGAATATATGGCTAACACAAAAGATGATGGCTACATTGTATAATGTAGATGTTCGTACAATCAATGAGCACATTAAAAAGATATATTCCGATTCTGAACTTGAGGAAAATGCAACTATCCGGAATTTCCGGATAGTTCAAACCGAAGGTTCACGTCAGATTACTCGTGATACGAAGCATTATAATCTTCAAATGATTATTGCTGTCGGATTCAAGGTGAACAATGAACGAGCAGTGCAGTTTCGTAAGTGGGCAAATGGCATCGTGAAGGACTACACCATCAAAGGCTGGGCCATGGATGACGAGCGCCTGAAAAATGGTGGCTCTGTGCTTACAGTAGAATACTTCGACCGTTTGCTTGAGCAGATTCGAGAAATCCGTCTGTCTGAGCGTAGATTTTACCAGAAGATAACAGATATCTATGCAACAGCTCTTGATTATGATCGAACTGCGAAGACAACAAAGCAGTTTTTTGCAAAGGTTCAAAACAAGATGCATTATGCAGTTCACGGACATACCGCAGCAGAGTTAATTTATGAGCGAGCCGATGCAGATAAGCCACATATGGGACTGACCACTTGGGCAACAGCGCCGGAAGGCAAGATCGTAAAAAGTGATGTGAGCGTTGCGAAGAATTATCTTTCAGAAAAAGAAATGCGTTCATTAGAGCGTATTGTATCAGCTTATCTGGATTTGGCAGAGGACCGTGCGGAGCGCCATATTCCAATGACGATGGAAGACTGGGCGAAACGACTGGATCTATTCTTGATGGCAGATGACAGAGAGATCCTTCAGGATGCAGGTAAAATCACTGCAGAGATTGCCAAGGCAAAAGCCGAAACTGAATTTGAAAAATATCGTGTCATTCAGGATAGACTATTTATGTCTGACTTTGATAAATACATGCTGGAATTGGAAGAGGATGCAAAGAAATAATAGGTTTTATCTCGCTTTCAATGCTAAGGTTTCCAGCATGTAAGGTCGAGTGCATGGAAATAGCGCCATTAGTAAGGCCTAAAAATAGCCGTCGACCTGTTCTCTGTATGAAGAACGGACAAGGTGGAGGCGATGGTAGTTTTTCGCATCGGGTGGGATGATAAGAAAGGATTTATTGTTGTATTTCATATAGTTTCAGTGTTATAATAATACCGTTACCCAAAACAGCCGTTGTGGGCAGCTTAAAAAGTAGAAGGAGTATTTGTTATGGAACTGGTAACGATTCGGGAGTTATTTAAAAACAGAGACGAGTATCTGGACCAGAAGGTGACTGTCGGAGGGTGGATACGCAGTATCCGCGACTCGAAAACCTTTGGCTTTATTGTAGTAAATGACGGTTCTTATTTTGAGCCGCTTCAGATTGTATACCATGATAAGATGGAGAATTTCAGCGAGATTTCAAAACAAAATGTAGGCGCCGCAATCATTGTGACAGGCACGCTTGTTGCGACGCCGCAGGCAAAGCAGCCTTTTGAAATCCAGGCTGATGAAGTGACCGTAGAGGGAGCTTCTGCGCCGGATTATCCGTTGCAAAAGAAACGTCATAGTTTCGAATATCTTAGAACAATTTCGCATCTTCGCCCGCGGACGAATACATTTCAGGCGGTATTCCGCGTAAAATCACTGGCGGCATATGCGATTCACAAGTTTTTCCAGGAGAGAGGCTTTGTCTATGTGCATACCCCGCTGATCACAGGAAGTGACTGTGAGGGGGCAGGTGAAATGTTCCGCGTGACAACACTGGATATGGAAAATGTACCGAAGAATGAGGACGGAACAGTCGACTATACGAAAGACTTCTTTGGAAAAGAGACGAGCCTTACTGTAAGCGGACAGTTGAATGGAGAGACATACGCACAGGCATTCCGCAGTATTTATACATTCGGGCCGACTTTCCGCGCAGAGAATTCGAATACGACAAGGCATGCGGCAGAATTTTGGATGATTGAACCGGAAATTGCATTTGCAGATTTAGAGGATAACATGGATCTGGCGGAGGCAATGCTGAAATACGTAATCTCCTATGTATTGGAGCAGGCCCCCGAAGAGATGAATTTCTTTAATTCTTTCGTAGATAAAGGACTTCTGGAGCGTCTGCACAATGTAGTAAATTCTGATTTTGCCAGAGTGACGTATACAGAGGCTGTTAAGATTCTGGAAAAGAACAATGATAAATTTGAATATAAGGTGTCCTGGGGATGTGATTTGCAGACAGAGCATGAGCGCTATCTGACAGAACAGGTATATAAACGTCCGGTATTTGTGACAGATTATCCAAAAGAAATTAAGGCGTTTTATATGAAATTAAATGAGGACGGGAAGACAGTCGCTGCTGTAGACTGCCTTGTTCCGGGAATTGGAGAAATTATCGGCGGCAGCCAGAGAGAGGACGACTATGAGAAATTAAGAGGCCGAATGAAAGAACTGCACTTAAAGGAAGAAGACTATAAATTTTATTTAGACCTCAGAAAATATGGCTCTACCAGACATGCCGGATATGGACTTGGGTTTGAACGGTGTGTGATGTATCTTACAGGTATGACGAATATACGTGACGTTCTTTCGTTCCCGAGAACGGTCAATAACTGCGAACTGTAAAGCCTGTATATTTTAAAGGATACATGGCGGCGGAAGATATGGGAGGCGCGGCTCAATGCCGCGCTTTTGTGTTACGTTGACAAAAAACAGCGGGAGACTGACAGTGTTTCCGGAACAGTGCAGGACAAAAGAAAGAGGAGCAGACATGAAATTTATTCATATAGCGGATGTTCATCTGGGGGCAACTCCGGATTCGGGAAAGGCGTACAGCGAAATACGTCCGAAAGAATTGTGGGATACATTGGAACAAGTGATAGATGTATGCGAGAGAGAAAAAACAGATTTATTGCTGATTGCGGGAGATTTATTTCACCGTCAGCCTCTGCTTCGGGAGCTAAAGGAAGTAAACTATATGTTTTCCAGGCTGACACATACAAAAGTCGTGCTGATTGCAGGAAATCACGATTATATCCGAAGAGATTCCTATTACCGTACCTTTCAGTGGAATCAAAATGTATATCCGTTGTTCGGAGAGAAGATGGAATATATTGAATTTCCGGAGCTTCAGACGGCTGTCTATGGCTTTAGCTATTATACAAAGGAAATAAGTAAGGCAAGGTATGACGAAGCATATGCCTGCCAGATACAGCCTTTTGAAATACTTTTGGCGCATGGGGGAGACGAAAAGCACATTCCCATCCACAGAGAGAAATTGGAGAGTACCGGCTTTGACTATATAGCGCTGGGGCATATCCATAAAGCGGAAGAAATACCAGAAACAGTGAAAAAACAGCAGATTCTCTATGCAGGGGCGCTGGAGCCTGTGGATAAAAATGATACGGGAATACATGGTTATATTGAAGGGGAAATAAATGTGCAGGGAGTAAGAACCCGCAAAGTTGCATGTGCAAAGAGGGAATATGTCCCTCTCACTGTAACAGTAGATGAAATGCAGACATCAGGAAGTCTCAAGGCGGCTTTAAAAAAGATGGTGGAAGAGAAGGGAGTGGAGAATCTTTATAAAATTGTTCTGACGGGATACCGCGATGCAGATATAACGTTTGATACCTCGCACATGGACTCCTATGGGAATATGATAGAGATTTTGGATAAAACACGTCCACTCTATGATTTTGCACATCTTGCAGAAGAAAACGGACAGAATTTGCTTGGTGAATATATCCGCATGTTCCAGGGGTGTCCTGAAAATAGTATAGAATATAAAGCGCTTTGTGCAGGAGTAGAAGCCATTCTTACGAATATGCATTGAGAAAAGGGAAACAGGAATGATTATCAAAGAAGTATATATAAAGAATTTTGGAAAATTTTCAGAGCAACATTTTCGGTTTGACACAGGAGTCCATATTATTTACGGTGAAAATGAGTTTGGAAAAAGCACACTTGTCGCCTTTATACGTGCAATGCTGTTTGGAATGGAAAGAGGCAGAGGAAAAGCGGCTGCAAGAGATGATTTCAGCAGGTATGAGCCATGGGACAACCCGAATTATTACGCAGGAAGCATGCGGTTTTCATGCGGAGGGAGAACATTTCTTTTGGAGAGGAGCTTTGACAGATATACAAAACATGCTTCACTGGTCTGCGAGGACGACGGAGAAGAATTATCCGTCGAACAGGGAGATCTGGAGATGCTGTTAGGAGGAATAACCCCTCTTATGTTTGACAATACGGTTTTAGTCAGACAGATGTCAGCAAAACCAGGACAAGAGCTCTCGGACAGCCTGAAGAATTATGCGGCCAATTATTACGAAACAGGCGGCGGGGAAGTGGACTTGCAAGGGGCAATGAAATATCTGAAAGAGAAACAAAAAGAGACAGAGAGACAACTTCGCCTCCTGGATGAAAAGCAAGAAAATAAACTAGGAAAAATTCGGCAGGAATGCAGCTATATTACGCAGGATATGGAAAGATTGCGGCAGGAGTTTGAAGAGAACCAGCAGCAGTACAGTGAATCTGTCAGAGAAGAAGCGCGTCTGCGGGCACAGTACGAAAAAGCAGAAAAAAGACAGAAAAAACCTCAGGACACAGAAGAAACGCCTGGTTTGTATGAGAAAAAATCCAGAACATTTTTATCAGCAGGCATTGTCGGAGTTCTGATCGGAATTGCCGGTATATTCTGGGGCAAGATTCTTGCCCGTCAGGACTGGTTCTCGGGAAGCGTGCCTTTGCAGCTGATTGGATACCTGATATTGGCAGCAGGGCTTATACTTTTGTGTGTCGGGATAGTGAAGAGGACGGCAGAGAGAAGAGCCTTTAGAGCCTGGAAGAAGCAGACTGTGCAGAATATGAAGTATGAAAGTACAGATAATGAGGCCGAATGTCGGAGGCTGGCACAGGAAATACGGCAGGCGGAAGAAAACAAGAAGAAGCAGGTGTGGCAGAGAGAAAAGCTGCAGTCTGAGTGGAAAGAAAAGGAAGTCCGCCTGGAAAATCTGCATGAGGAAGAAAGGGAATCAGAGATTTCAGAGGAAAGACTGCTGATAGAGGAGGATTTAAAAGCTTTGAAAATGGCGGCGGAAAAGATGGAAGCAGCTGCAAAAAGACTGGGACGCAGAACAGATGAACGTATAAATGATAAGGCATCTGAGATATTGGGCGCGGTCACAGGAGGACGGTATTGCCGTTTACAAATGTCGGACAATATGGATATTTCTGTATGGGACGGTCAGCGCAGAATTTCCCTGCACTGCTTGAGCAGAGGGACAATAGAGCAGATCTATTTTGCTATTCGTATGGCGGCGGCAGAGCTTTTAGGAGAAGAGGAGCTGCCGGTTATTTTGGATGACATGTTTGTATTCTATGATGAAAAAAGATTAAAATCTGCCTTAAAATGGTTGAGTGATACGAAAAAGCAGGCTATAATATTTACTTGCCAAAAGAGAGAAGCGGAAATAATGGAAGGAAGAATTTAAATGAAGATAGAACTGCCAAAAAAGGTGCAAATGATTATTCAGAATCTTCAGCTTCATGGATATGAGGCATATGCGGTCGGCGGCTGCGTAAGAGATTCCATCCTGGCAAGAAGACCTGAAGACTGGGACATTACAACGTCCGCAAAGCCAGAAGAAATCAAAAAGCTGTTTCGCAGGACAGTAGATACGGGGATTGAACATGGTACAGTCACCGTCTTGATAGGCAAAGATAGCTTTGAAGTCACAACATACCGGATTGACGGGGTGTATGAGGACAGCCGTCATCCGAAGGAAGTTATTTTTACCAATCAATTAGAGGAAGATTTAAGAAGGCGTGATTTTACGATCAACGCTATGGCATATAATGACGAAGTGCGGTTAGTTGATGCATTTGGGGGAATGAAAGACTTAAACCATCACTTGATACGTTGTGTGGGGAATGCGGAAGAACGTTTTTCGGAGGATGCGCTTCGGATTTTAAGAGCAGTCCGTTTTTCTGCACAATTGGATTTCCCTATAGAAGAACAGACGGCGGAGGCGGTAAAAAAATTGACGCCGTCTCTTAAAAATATCAGCGCAGAAAGGATTCAAGTGGAGTTAGTCAAGCTTTTGACTTCGAATCACCCTGAAAAAATCCAAGATGCGTATAATCTGGGAATTACAAAGATTATTCTGCCGGAATGGGATGCGATGGTTGGGGTAGAGCAGAAAACACCGCACCATAAATACGATGTCGCGGAGCATACACTGCATGCGTTGAAAAATGTAAAAAAAGACAAAATATTAAGGCTGACGATGCTGTTTCACGATATGGGAAAGCCGTCTATGAAGACAACCGATGAAAAAGGAGTGGATCATTTTAAGGGACACGCCCTTGTGAGTGAGGAGATAGCAAGAAAAATACTGCGTCGTTTGAAATTCGACAATGATACAGTGAAAAAAGTGACCCGTCTTGTCTGCTACCACGATTATCGGATTGAGGCAACTCCCAAAAATGTACGCCGCGCCATGAACCGAATCGGGGTAGAGCTCTTCCCTTATTATCTGGCAGTACGCATGGCAGATGTAAAGGCACAGAGCCCTTACAGAAGAAGAGAGAAAATAGAAAATATTGTCGCCATGAGAGAGGTATACCAGGAGACGCTGTTAAATGGAGACTGTGTTACATTAAGGGATCTGGCAGTAGGAGGCCGAGATTTGATGGAGCTTGGCATGCAGCCGGGCAGGGAGCTTGGCAGTATGTTGTCGGAACTTTTAGAGTGGGTGATTGATGAGCCGGAATGTAACAAAAAAGAAATTTTGTGTGAATATGTAAAAGAAAAGCTTGGTTTATAGCATACTTAGGCTGTCCCCTTCATACATTAGAAAGAACTATGAATCGCATAATGCAGGGGGCAGCCATGAAGGAGTACGAATTAGAAGTATTAGAACAATATGACATGGAAGTGAAAAGCACCCGCAGAATCAGGGGTGCGTTTTTTTGCGATACGAATGAGGGGACGATGTTACTGAAGGAGACGAAGATTTCTGCGCGCCGTGCTCCCCTTCTGTATAAGTTATTAAGTCGTCTAGAAACGGAAGCGGGCTTCCAGGTTGATACACCCGTATTTACAAAGAATGGAGAACTTTTATGTGCGGGGAGGGACGGCACAAAATATATGCTGAAAAAATGGTATACAGGCAGAGAATGTGAAGTGAAGCGGGAAGCTGATATTATAGAGGCTGTCCGTCAGCTTGCGCGTATCCACCGGAATTTAAGTTGGCAAAGAAATTTTGATGATATAGAAGAAAGCTTTTCGTTTGCGGGACGGCTTCCAGAGGAAGAAGTGAAACGGCACAACAGAGAATTGAGAAAAGTGCGTGCTTTTATAAGAAATCGGGTTTCCAAAAGTGATTTTGAATATTTATTCCTTGAAAATTTTGAAAAAATGTATGCTCTGGCAGAAAAAGTGACAGCAAGACTAGAGGGTGAAGAATGTCGGAAACTATTTTGGGAGTCTATTGAGAAAAGACGGTTAGTCCACGGAGACTATAATTATCATAATGTTCTGATGATGGCGGCAGGTATGCCGGCAGTGACAAATTTTGAACATTTCCGAATGGATATTCAGGCGCAGGATTTATATTATTTTTTAAGAAAAGTAATGGAAAAGCATCAGTGGGACGTTTGTCTTGGAAGGAAAATGTTAGAAGCATATCAGGCCGTACGCCCTCTTTCTGTAAGTGAAAAAGAATATATTGCGTTAAATCTTGCTTATCCGGAGAAGTTCTGGAAGACGGCGAGCAGCTATTATCATTCCAATAAGGCATGGATACCAGAGAAAAGTGTGGAAAAACTTCGACTATCTGTTTTGCAGGCAGAAGAAAAACTAGACTTTTTAGAGAAGATATTTCAAATAAATATTTAAGCAGGAGATCTGTCATATAGAATAAAACTTAGAAAGTTCGTAACAGTTTAATTTCCCGGTTAAGCTGTTACGAAAGTTTACTTTAAATTTACAGGCACCTGTTGTATAATAAGGTCAGATTTATTATATGTCAGGAGGTACCAGTATGGATTACAAGGAGAGGTATGAACAATGGCTTTCAGATTCTTATTTCGACGATGCGGTGAAAGCAGAATTAGAAGCGATCAAAGCAGATGATAAGGAGATTAAAGAACGATTTTATACGGAGCTGGAGTTTGGAACTGCCGGTCTGCGCGGAGTAATCGGCGCGGGAACGAACCGTATGAATATTTATACAGTGAGAAAAGCAACGCAGGGGCTGGCAAACTATATATTGAAAAATAAGGGAGAAAAAAAAGGTGTGGCAATTGCTTTTGATTCGCGCCGTATGTCACCGGAATTTGCACAGGAAGCAGCGCTTTGCCTTGCCGCGAACAATATCAAGGCATATGTGTTCGATTCTTTGCGCCCGACACCGGAGCTGTCCTATGCTGTAAGGAAGCTGGGCTGTATAGCCGGAATCAATATTACTGCAAGCCACAATCCTCCGGAATATAATGGATACAAAGTATACTGGGAGGACGGCGCTCAGATTACACCGCCCCATGACAAAGGAATCATGGATGAAGTAAAGGCAGTGGAAAATTATACGGAAGTGAAAACGATGTCTCTTCAGGATGCGAAAGCCGCAGGGCTCTATGAGACAATTGGGGCAGAAATAGACGACGCTTATATTGCGGAGCTGAAAAAGCAGGTGCTTCATCAAGACGCAATTGACGAGGTTGGCAAAGATATAAAAATTGTCTATACTCCACTTCATGGAACAGGAAATATTCCGGCACGCCGGATTTTAAAAGAGCTGGGTTTTGAAAATGTCTATGTAGTAAAAGAGCAGGAGTTGCCGGACGGAGAGTTTCCAACTGTATCCTATCCAAATCCGGAAGCAGAGGAAGCATTTGACCTGGGACTAAAGCTGGCGAAGGAGATAGACGCAGATATTGTGCTTGCCACAGATCCGGACGCGGATCGTCTGGGAGTGCGGGTAAAGGACAAAAATGGAGAATACCATACATTGACAGGGAATATGTCGGGCTGCCTGCTTGCCGATTATGAAATCGGGCAGAGACAAGCATTGAAAGGGCTGCCGGAAGATGGTTTCTTGATAAAAACGATTGTGACAACCAATATGGCAGATGCCATTGCGGATTACTATCATGTCGGGCTGATTGAATGTCTGACAGGCTTTAAATATATCGGGCAGCAGATTCTTGGATTTGAGACAAGCGGAAAAGGCGAATATGTATTTGGCTTTGAAGAGAGCTATGGCTGTCTGATCGGAACGCATGCGCGGGACAAAGATGCGATTGTAGCTACGATGGCTCTGTGCGAGGCAGCAGCTTATTACAAGACAAAAGACATGACACTTTGGGATGCGATGATTTCTTTATATGAGCGTTACGGCTACTACAAAGATGACATCAAGTCCATTACTCTGAAAGGAATTGAGGGACTCGCAAAAATACAGGAGATCCTTGAGACACTGCGTAAGAATCCGCCGGCAGAGATTGCCGGTCTGAAGGTTCTTAAAGCGCGCGACTATAAAGCAGATACAATCAAAGATATGCAGACAGGGGAAGTGACTAAGACAGGACTTCCAAACTCCAATGTTCTTTACTACGATCTGGCAGACGGGGCATGGGTATGTGTAAGGCCTTCGGGTACAGAGCCGAAAGTAAAATTCTACTATGGAATCAAAGGAGTTTCTCTGGCGGATGCAGATGAGAAATCTGAAAAGATGGGAAATGAAATTCTGGCTATGATAGACGCGATTATGTAAAATTTCCATAATATGGATATAATTGTGAAAAACAGCTTAAAAAGGCGGAAAAACAGTAAAACTTCTTGACAAAGGAGAGGGAAACCGTTATAACATACATAAGGGTGCTTCGTGTGGACGAACATGCATGAAACCTTTATAAAAACGGTAGAATATTCGTATTCTAGTACAATTAGGAGGAGGACATTATCCATGAACAAAACAGAATTAGTAGCAGCAATTGCTGAGACAGCAGAAATTTCTAAAAAGGACTCTGAAAAAGCGTTAAAGGCTTTTATCGATGTAGTAACGGAACAGCTGAAAAAAGGCGATAAAGTACAGTTAGTAGGCTTCGGAACATTTGAAGTAAGCGAAAGAGCAGCAAGAGAGGGAAGAAATCCTCAGACAGGAAAAACAATGAAAATTGCTGCATGCAAAGCTCCAAAATTCAAAGCAGGAAAAGCTTTAAAAGACGCTTTGAACTAATATACCCTAAAAGGTGAAAAGAGCACTTATGATGTACTTACATTATAAGTGCTCTTTATTAATTATATATTTTAAAGGCATACCGCTTAGGGTTCACCACTTTATGAATGGAGGAAAAAAATGCGTCTTGATAAATTTTTAAAAGTGTCTCGTCTGATTAAAAGAAGAACAGTTGCAAATGAGGCATGTGATGCAGGCAGGGTGCTGGTAAACGGGAAACCAGCAAAGGCATCTGTAAAGGTAAAGCCGGGCGATATTATAGAAATCCAGTTTGGAACAAAAACTGTGAAGGCAGAGGTACTTGCACTGCAGGATACAACAAAGAAAGAAGAAGCAAAAGAACTATTCCGGTATCTGTAATTCCAGACATAATTTTATACAACCCTTCATATATATAGAAAAGCACAGGAAGGGGGCAGATGTATGGAAGAACAGCGGATAATAAAAACACATAAACTAATTATAAATAATCGAAAAACCAGCATGGTAACGGGAGTGCTGGATGTTCTTTCATTTGATTTAAACGAGATATTACTGGAGACAGAGATGGGAATGCTGATGGTAAAGGGGACAGATTTGCATGTGAATCGTTTAAGCGTGGAAAAGGGTGAGGTTGATTTATCCGGAAACATAGACAGCATTGCGTATTCGAATGTAAATCAGGTGAACCGGCAGAACGAAAACTTCTTTACAAAGCTGTTTAAGTAGGTACGTGCATATGATGCTGGGAATAGGGACAGAGGCGCTGATTTTTCTTTACGCCGGCCTGTCAGGTATTACAGTGATGGCAGTGTATTATGCCCTTGTACTGTTTCGGAAATTGATTCGGCATAAGAACTGGGTAATCAGTTTGGAAGATTTCTTTTTCTGGCTTCTTGTCAGTATTTATCTGTTTCATCAGATGTACAGGACGACATATGGCAGTATACGGTGGTTTTTTATATTAGGCGTGGTATGCGGAAGTATATTGCCGCATCTTTTTCGTATACTTCTAAAAAAAATATGGACAAAACATAAGAAAAATCTTGAAAAGTATAAAAAAAACAGATAGAATATTTTTTGTAGTAAGGGAAAATAATATACAAATAGGGTGAGTATAAATGACGAGAAAGAAACAGAGTGGAATGGACAGGCAGCGGTCTAAAAAGACGTCGCGGCTTAGACATCATAAGAGAAGTATAATAGGAATCAGTTTTATTTTGTTGCTTTTAACCGGAGTGTTGACGGTAAATTCGGTGATGCTTCAGGCAAAAAATAAGGAATACAAAGAACAAGAAGCTGAGTTGGAAGCACAGATTCAGGAAGAAAAGAATCGTTCTGAAGAAATTGAAGATTATGAGGAATATGTTAAGACAGATGAATATATAAAAGAGACTGCGGAAGAAAAATTAGGGCTTGTTGACCCTGATGAAGTAATTTTTAAACCGGCAGAATAAGCACAAGTACGAAAGAAAACTCCAGGAGAAATTCTCCTGGAGTTTTTGCGTACTGTCTGTACCTTCAAGGCAGAGGGACAAAGAGAAGGAAAATGGGTTTCTCCATTTTGTTTGAGGAAGGAGTATAAATACGATGAATGAAGGACAAGTATTACATAACAGCCCTTACGTTGCCCAGATAGAAAAGTTTGCAGATTCGCTGAAACAGCTTTCACGTACATTTCTGGAGCTGGAAGAGAAAAAGCAGGCATTTTCCAACGAAGAGATTGAGGATATGTTTCAAAGGGTGAGAGAGAAAGTATGCGGAAATTGTGAAAAATGCAGTTGGTGTTGGGGAGAAAATTTTGTACATACCTATCAGATGGGATATGAAATTCTATCAGCCGTAGACCGTTATGGAAACGAGATGAACATGGAAACAAAGAGAAAACTGCAGCAGAAATGTATTATGGCGCCAAGATTCTTACGTGAAATGCTGGAGGCATTTCACGATGCCAGACAGAATATGATCTGGATAAACCGAATGGCAAGGAGCAGAGAAGGGTGCGCGATCCAGATGGATACCTTTGCCGATATGATACGCAGTACGGCAAAAGAATTAGAAGATAGTATGTTTACAGATGAACGATTGGAGAAAAAAATCAGTGTCAGTTTAAAGAAGAAAGGTATTCGGGTATTGTACACGAATTTTTTTATGAACAGGGAAGGAAAATACGAAATTCACGTTACTGCAAGAGCTGTACAGAACCGCTGCGTTACACAGAGAGAATTAGTAAAGGGAGTTTCAGAAGTTCTGGGGAGGAGATTTATTCTGGAAGAAAACAGCGGACAGATACTGGGAAAAGAATATACAACTGTTATCTGTATAGAAGGCCCTACATATTATACAATGCATGGCGTTGCGCGGATTGGAAAAGGCTGCTGTCAAGTGTCAGGGGATAATTTTATGATGATAGAACTGCCTGGAGGCAGACAGGCAGTGGCACTTTCTGATGGAATGGGTTCAGGTGAAAAGGCATGCAGAGAGAGCACTTTGGTGGTAGAACTGCTGGAAGAGCTTTTAGAAGCCGGATTTCCGGAAAAAACAGCAATCCAGATGATTAATACGACGTTAGTTATGGGAAGAGAAGAGATACACTATTCTACGATTGACATGAGCGTGTTTGATTTATATACAGGAGAATGTGAACTGATTAAAGCAGGGGCTTCCTCTACCTTTATAAAAAAAGGAGACGTTGTGGAGCACTTAAGCTCTACAAGTCTGCCGATAGGTGTCCTACATTCTATTGAGATTGATTCAGTAAAGAGAAAACTCAAATCAGGAGATTTTGTGATTATGGTGACAGACGGCGTTTTAGATGCTCTTCCAGTTGGAGAGCAGGATATTCTTCTGGAAACGATTATACAGGGAAGTGCGATTGCGAATCCAAAAGAAATGGCGCATCATGTGCTAGAACAGGTTTTAAACTGGACCGGAAAGGAGCCGGCAGATGATATGACGGTGCTGGCAGTCGGGTTATGGGAATGTTAGGGCAGAGATTCTTGCAATTTTGTCATAGATTGAGTATAGTTTACATATGATGAAGAAAATTGAAGCTTTTATAAAAAAATATCATATGATACAGGAGCATGATATAGTAGTGACAGGCGTATCGGGCGGAGCCGATTCGATATGCCTGCTTTTTGCGCTTTTAGAATTGAAAAAGGCATTGGATTTCCAGATTGTTGTGTGTCATATAAATCATGGTATACGCGAAGTGAGCGCCGACAGGGACGAACAGTTTGTACGCAAAATCTGTGAGGAAAAAGGACTTACGTTTCGAGTTTTTCATAAAAACGTAGAATTAATTGCCATAAAAAGGAAACAATCTCTTGAGGAAGCAGGGCGCATGGTGCGCAGGGAAGCTTTTGAAAAAGTGCTTAAAGAAGTAAATGGGACAAAAATTGCGACAGCACATCATCAGAATGATAATGCGGAGACACTGCTTATGAATCTGGCAAGAGGCAGTGGACTGAGAGGTATGTGTGGGATCACTCCGGTAAACGGAATCTGGATCCGTCCTCTTTTGTGTGTGAAGCGCAGTCAGATCGAAGAGTGGATGGAAAGATATGAAATTCCATTTTGCCAGGATGAGACGAATGAAGAGGATCTGTATACGCGAAATCGTGTGCGTCACCGGATTATTCCAGAACTGGAAACACAAGTAAATCCCCAGACGGTGAAGCATCTGTATGAGGCATCTGTGCAGGTACAGGAAGTATGGGAATATATCGCGGCACAGACGAAGAAGGCATATGCGGACTGTGTACAGGAACAAAAACAGGAAGGGCTTCTTATTTACAAAGAAAAATTTGACGCTCTGCCAGATGCGTTAAAGAAATTTCTCATTAAAAGTACTTTGGAAAATATAGCCAAAGCGAGTAAAGATGTGACATCGGCTCATATTAGTGCGGTACTGGATTTATTAGAGGGACAGGTGGGAAGGCGGATAAATCTGCCCTATCATATAACGGCAAAGAGAGTATACGCCGGTGTGCTGGTGGAGAGTAAAAAAGGGAAAAAACATCTAAATTTAGAAGAAAAATTAAGCCCCAGGGAGCTTCTGATATCGGGGGAGATCGTGATACCGGAACGGAATTTAAAAGTGTCTTGTAAGGTTTTTAAGAAAAAGGCGAATTTTTCTTTCTCGTTGATACCACAAAAAACCTACACGAAATGGTTTGATTATGATATAATAAAAAATAGCCTGCTTATCAGAACGCGGCAGCAGGGAGACAGGATTGTAATTGATAAAAAAGGCAGCACACAGAAGCTGAAAAACTATTTGATAAATGAAAAGGTTCCTGAAGAAAAGCGGGGGAGCCTCCTTCTGATAGCAGACGGACAGCAGATTATATGGATACCGGGGATGCGGCAGAGTCATGCTTACCAGGTAAAAGAAGAGACAAAGCGAATATTGGAAATTAGAATAACGGAGGAGAAAACAGATGTCAGAGACGATCCGAGTGTTAATATCTGAGGAAGAAATAGAAGAAAGAGTACAGGCATTAGGAAAGCAGATAAGTGAAGACTATGCAGGAAAACAAGTACATTTAATCTGCATTTTAAAAGGCGGCGCTTTCTTTATGTGCGAGCTGGCAAAGAGAATTACAGTGCCTGTTTCGATGGATTTTATGAGTGTCGGAAGCTATGGGGACGGAACAGCCTCCAGCGGTGTTGTGCGTATTGCAAAAGACTTAGATGAGGCGATAGAGGGAAAGGATGTGCTCATTGTGGAGGACATCATTGACTCAGGACGTACCTTGTATTATCTGATTGATGTTCTGAAACACAGAAAACCGAACAGCGTGCGTCTGTGTACATTGCTGGATAAACCAGACCGCAGAGTAAAGGATGTAAAAGTAGACTATGTCGGATTCGCGATTCCAGACGAATTCGTGGTCGGGTATGGACTGGATTATGCCCAGAAATATAGAAATCTGCCATATATAGGAGTGGTAGAAGGCGTAGAATAAACAGGAAGGAGACATAACAGGTTGAACAATAAGAAATACAGAGGTGTAAGCGGAGTTACCGTTATGACGTTTGTTCTCATTGTGGTGCTTGCGTTCTGGCTGATGAACCGCATGCAGATGCACCAGCAGGAGATGACGTACACCCAGTTTGAACAGGAATTAAAAGATGAAAATGTGACAGATGCCGTAATCAGCCAGAATAAAGCTGTGCCTACGGGTTCTGTGACCGTAACATTAGAGGGGGAGGAAAGCGCCCGCACCGTTTATGTTTCGGATGTAAAGGAAGCAGAGAAGCTTCTGGAGAAATATGGTATAGACTATAAAATGTCAAATGTGCAGCAGGATTCTGTTATGACGACAGTGATGCTTCCACTTTTGATTACATTTGCGGGAATAGCTCTTATATTCTTTTTGATGAACAGGCAGAGTGGAGGAGCGAATGCCAAAGCGATGAATTTCGGGAAGAGCCGTGCAAAGATGAGCAGCCAGAATGAAATCAAAGTAACGTTCGCAAATGTAGCAGGCTTAAAAGAGGAAAAAGAAGAGCTGGAGGAGATTGTAGATTTCTTAAAGGCTCCGAAGAAATATATTCAGGTAGGAGCGAGGATCCCCAAAGGCGTTCTTTTAGAGGGACCTCCGGGAACAGGAAAAACACTGCTTGCAAAAGCCGTTGCAGGTGAAGCTGGAGTGCCGTTTTTTAGTATTTCAGGTTCGGATTTCGTAGAGATGTTTGTAGGCGTAGGAGCGTCCCGTGTTCGTGATTTGTTCCAGGACGCGAAGAAAAATGCCCCTTGTATTATCTTCATTGATGAGATTGACGCTGTTGCGAGACGCCGCGGAAGCGGTCTGGGCGGCGGACATGACGAGAGAGAACAGACATTGAACCAGCTTCTCGTAGAGATGGATGGCTTCGGGGTGAATGAAGGAATTATTGTCATGGCGGCAACCAACCGCAAAGATATATTAGATCCGGCGATTTTAAGACCGGGACGGTTCGACAGAAATGTTATCGTAGGGCGTCCGGACGTGGGAGGCAGAGAAGAAATACTGAAAGTTCACGCGAAAAATAAACCGCTGGGAGATGATGTAGATCTAAAACAAATTGCGCAGACGACAGCAGGTTTTACAGGCGCTGACCTGGAAAATCTTTTGAATGAGGCGGCGATTCTGGCAGCGAAAGAAAACAGGGTATATTTGCAGCAGTCAGATATTCGCCATGCCTTTGTGAAGGTTGGAATCGGCCCTGAGAAGAAAAGCCGGATTGTCTCTGAAAAAGAACGCCGGATTACAGCATACCACGAGGCAGGGCATGCGATTTTATTTCATGTGCTGCCAGATGTAGGGCCGGTATACAGTGTATCGATTGTGCCCACAGGAGGCGCGGGAGGCTATACAATGCCGCTTCCGGAAAGAGATGATATGTTCAATACAAAAGGACATATGCTTCAGGAAATTACAGTATCTTTGGGCGGACGTGTAGCAGAGGAAGAGATATTTGATGATATTACAACAGGGGCTTCCCAGGATATTAAGCAGGCGACAGCCATTGCGAAATCTATGATTACAAAGTTCGGAATGTCAGAGAGGCTTGGTCTGATAAACTATGACAATGACAGCGACGAAGTATTTATCGGAAGAGATTTTGGCCATACGTCGCGAGGCTATGGCGAGAAGATTGCAGGTACGATTGACGAAGAAGTAAAACGAATTATTGACGAATGTTATATAAAAGCAAAAGCACTTTTACAAGAATATCATTCTGTATTGGAAGCATGTGCCCAGCTTCTGCTCGAAAAGGAAAAGATAACAAGGAGCGAATTTGAAGCACTCTTTGAAGAAAAAGAGACAGGAAACGAACCACAGCTTTCCGGCCAGGACTCATAGAGGAGGTTCCTGTGACGGGTAAGGAGGTTTTTTATGAATAAAGACGCACTGTTTAGTGACGGCACATCAGATTATGTCTCTCCTGCGCAGCCAGACTGGAATGAGAAGATTACACTGCGTTTCAGGACAGCCCAAAATGATGTGGATGAAGTGCGTATCCTGTTGGAAACCGGGAAATATGCTATGCGGAAAGTGTGCACAAAAGGCAGCTTTGACTATTATGCAATTGAATGTCAGCTGTCAGAAGAACCTTTCCGCTATTCTTTTGAGATTTTAAAAGACAGCGAAGTCTGTTATTATAACCGCTGCGGTGTGTCAAAGGACATAAAGCGCTTTTATGATTTTGTCATTGTTCCAGGCTTTTCGACGCCGGAATGGGCAAAAGGGGCAGTGATGTACCAGATTTTTGTAGACCGGTTTTACAATGGTGATACGTCAAATGATGTAGAAGAACGAGAATATATCTATATTGGGGAACCATGCAGGAAGGTTACAGATTGGAGTCAGCCTCCTGAGGCGATGGATATTCGGCGTTTTTACGGCGGTGATCTGGCAGGAGTGCAGGAGAAGTTGGACTACCTGCAGGAATTGGGAGTGGAAGTGATTTATTTCAATCCGCTGTTTGTCTCCCCTTCCAATCACAAATATGATATACAAGATTATGATTATATTGACCCGCACTACGGGAAAATCGTAGAGGACGCAGGAGAAGTGCTTCCGTGGGGCAGCCAGGATAACACGCAGGCGACAAAGTACCAGGTTCGGACAGGGAAAAGAGAGAATCTGGAGGCGAGCAATGCATTGTTTGCCAGGCTGGTAGAAGAGATGCATCAGCGGGGAATGCGTGTGATTTTGGACGGCGTATTTAATCACTGCGGGTCGTTCAATAAATGGATGGATAGAGAGAGAATCTATGAACAGCAGCCGGGATACCCCAAGGGTGCATATGTAGATGCCAACAGTCCATACCGTAGATTTTTCCGTTTTTTTGACGAGAGAGACAGCGCATGGCCGTATAATAAAAATTATGACGGCTGGTGGGGACATGATACATTGCCTAAACTGAATTATGAAGATTCGCCGGAGCTGGAGCAATATATTATCGATATAGGAAAAAAATGGATTTCACCGCCGTATAATATAGACGGTTGGCGTCTGGATGTGGCGGCTGATTTAGGATACAGCAATGAGTATAATCATATGTTCTGGAAACGGTTTCGAAAGGAAATAAAAAGTGTAAATCAGGATGTCTTGATTTTGGCAGAGCACTATGGAGATCCTGCGGAGTGGTTACAAGGAGACGAGTGGGACAGCGTGATGAATTATGATGCTTTTATGGAACCGCTTACGTGGTTTCTGACAGGCATGGAGAAGCATAGTGATGAGAGAAGAATGGATTTGTGGGGAAATGCGGATAATTTTGTCAATACAATGAGACATTTTATGGCATGCATGATGACGCCGTCTCTCCAAGTGGCAATGAACCAGCTTTCTAACCACGATCATTCTCGCTTTTTAACGCGGACGAATCATATTGTTGGCAGGGTAGAGCATTTGGGAGCGAAAGCAGCAGAAGAGGGCGTGAATTATGCAGTGATGCGAGAGGCAGTTACAGTACAGATGACATGGCCTGGTGCCCCTGCTGTTTATTATGGAGATGAAGCTGGCTTATGCGGCTTTACAGATCCAGATAACCGGCGAACCTATCCTTGGGGGAAAGAAAATAAGGAACTGATTGCTTTTCATAAAGAGATGATCCGGATACACAAAGAAGAAAAGCCGCTGCGCAAGGGCTCTTTGAAAATGCTGTATTGGGAGAGTAATATTCTTGCTTACGGGCGTTTTCAGGAGGAAGACCAAATTATTGTAGTGCTGAATAACAGTAAGGAGTTAAAAGAAGTAACGGTGCCGGTATGGCAGGCAGAAGTGCCGGAAAAAGGAAGAATGATGCGTCTGATGTATTCCTATGAGGATGGATATACAACCGAAAGGGATGAATATATTGTGGAGGACGGAGAAATAGTACTGAATATGGGACGACATTCTGCGATAGTGCTGAAACCCTTAAAGACGGAGAAAACATCTGACGCGTTGCTGTAAGGATACAGTAGAGATAAAAAGCGCAGGGGATAATGAAAGAAAGCCTTTTTTAGACATGGAAACGATATACGCGATGCGTACGTAATGTCTGAAAGGGGCTTTTTAGTATAATAGGAAATTTTACCGCTTTGCGGTATTGCGGCGGCGCGCAAAGTGGACAAGCCCCTCAGAGTGAGGGGCAGGGGAGCTGAAGCGGGCTTGCCCACTTTGTTCTGTCTACATAGTGTTGTAAAAGAATTTTTACACAGAAAAATAGGCTTGAAAAAGATATTTGATAGACTTTTAGGTTTCATTATAGGATGATGTTCGCGAAAGGAGGAAATAAAATGGAAATAGGGAAGCAGCTGAAGGATGCAAGAATACATTATGGGATGACGCAGGAGTTCGTAGCAGAAAAGCTGCATGTGTCCAGACAGACAATTTCTAATTGGGAAAATGAAAAGTCATATCCTGATATTATAAGTGTCATTGAATTAAGTAATCTCTATTCCGTAAGCTTGGATGATTTATTGAAAGGAGACAAAAAAATGATCGAACATCTAGAAGAAAGTACAAATCTGGTAAAAAGTAATCAAAAATTAATTGGGGCAATCATAGCGAATATCATATTCATCATTCTGTTGGTAATTTTAAGTGCATTTATCCCGGAGAATAAATACTTTCTCGTTGGAGTGTTCTGTCTGATGGTTGTGAGCTCATCAGCGTTATTCTATCAGATAATCAAAAAATTTTAAGGAGGTATTTTCATGGAGTGGAAAGAAAGCATTTATATGATATTTGGAGCTATATCATTGGTAGGAGCTGCTGCTACGGCGTATCAAATTTATAGACTGACATTGATGGACGCGAAGGCAAGGGGATTGAAGCATCCAAAATTCTGGGGGATATTTGCCATGAGTGGGAATAATTCGGGCGGTCTTTTGATGTATCTGATTGGCAGAAACAAATATCCAGTTATAAATTTGCCGGACAGTGAAAAACAAAAAATGGAGAAAAGAAAAAAATGTGCGGGTGTTGGCTTGATTTTTTTGGCGTTGGGAACAATTGGACTAATAATTGGAAATGTATATCTTTAAAGGCATATCGTAATTTAGTCTCTATGGGACGGTGAGCTTTGCCCGACAAAGTATACCCTAAAGGGCATACCGTAATTCATTCCTTGCAGGATGGCGGGCTTCGCCCGACAAGGTATATTTGCATTATAAAACTGGACTGCATAAAAATGATAGAACTGGTTATTTTGACATAACCAGTTCTATGCTATTATAGCAGAAAATGTATTCATTCGGATGTAATGTAATATAACTATACCGGAGAATGGGCTTTATTCAATAAGAGATAAAGTGCCGATATAGAGTGAATGAGGCTGGTTGTATCAGTAATTTTGAAAGTGGGAGATGAATATGACAAAAAAGATAGCAGTGATCAATGATTTATCGGGATTCGGAAAATGCTCTCTTACAGCGGCGATCTCTGTGATTGCCGCAATGGGAGTGCAGCCATGTCCTTTGCCCACAGCGATTTTGAGTGCGCAGACAGGATATGCCAGTTATTTTCTGGATGATTATACAGACAAAATGGAATCTTTCCGGAAAGAGTGGGAGAAAATGGGCGCCTCATTTGACGGGATATATACTGGCTTTATGGCAGGGGATAGACAGATTAGGCAAGTATTTGCCTTTCTGGATACATTTCATAAAAAAAATACGTTCTTACTGGTAGATCCGGTTATGGGAGATAATGGAAAAGAGTATGCGATATTTACGCCGGAACTGCTAAGTCTTATGAAAGAGTTAGTGCTGCGTGCAGATATTATTACTCCGAATTTGACAGAGCTTTGTCTTCTGACAGATACGGACTACCGGATGATTGAACATTTGACAGATGAAAAATATTTATTAACAGTCGTCGCGCAGATGGGAAGAAATCTTATTCAAAAGGGACCTAAGACGGTAGTAGTAACAGGGATTCAATTTGTGGATGAGGCAGACGGTATTTCGAAAATGGGAAATTTGTCAGTTACAAAGAAAGAAGAGCATCTGTGTGCTTTTCCTTATATAGGAGGCAGTTACTCCGGTACAGGAGATATATTTGCCTCTGCTGTTGCGGCCGGGATGGCTAAAGAAGAAAAAATTGTATCTGTAATGAAAAGAGCAGGAGCTATGATTGAATATGCGATGCGGGATGCCGTGAAAGACCAGATTCCAAGAAATGACGGTGTAGAATATGAAAAATATCTGTGGATGTTAAAAGGAGAGGAGCAATGAGACAAAATACTTCAAAAATAGTAACTGCCGGATTGTTTGCGGCAATGATCACAATAATGACAGCATATATCTGTCATATTCCCTATGGGGCAAACGGCGGATATATCCATTTTGGTGACACACTCATTTATCTGGCGGCCGTACTTCTGCCAAGACCATATGCCCTCGCTGCTGCTGCGATTGGAGGAGGAATGGCGGATATGTTGACAGCGCCAATGTGGGCTCCGGCAACAATTGTGATTAAGATGTTGATAACACTACCTTTTACAAGCAGACAAGAGAAGATACTGACAGTAAAAAATATGGCGGCTCCTTTTATTGCACTTCCAATCTCTGCGGCAGGATATTATCTAGCAGAAGGTATATTATTCGGTTCCTTTATTGCTCCAATGGCTTCATTGGCAGGCAGTCTGATTCAGTCAGTCGGAAGTGCAGTCTTTTTCTTTGTGCTTGCATCGGCGCTGGATAAAGCACATATCAAAGGAAAAACCAGACAGATACTGCATTTGTAGAATTAAAGATAGTGTATATTAAGTAAGGAGGCAGAGTATGGCAGATATATTATATACGTATAAGGAGAATGTTTATGTAAATTTAACGAACAAGTGTGACTGTAGCTGTAAGTTCTGTATCCGCAGTCACCAGGACAAGGTGGGAGATGCAGATACGCTGTGGCATAAAGAGGATCCGTCATTGGAAGATGTAATTACCGCGATAGATGCATTTCATTTTGACGGATATAAAGGACTGGTATACTGTGGGTATGGTGAGCCAACCTGTGCACTGGAAAATCTTTTGAAATCGGCACAGTATGCAAAGAAAAAATATGGGCTGAAAATACGGGTAAATACAAATGGACTTGCCAATCTTTATTACGGCAGGAATATAGTACCTGAGCTCGCAAAGACAGTGGACTGTGTATCTATCAGCCTGAATGCACCGGACAAAGAAAAATATATGGATGTTACAAGACCAAAGTTTGAGAATGCATTTGAAGGTATGCTGGAATTTGCAAAAGAATGTAAAAAATACGTGCCAGAAGTCAAATTCACAGTCGTAGACGTACTTTCTGAAGAAGAAATCCAAAAAAGCAAAGAATTAGCAGAGAACATAGGAATCGACCTGCGTATTAGAAGATTTGTTTAGAATATAAATTTAACGAAGCAACAAGCAATGCGAAAAGAACCGACTTCACACTGCTACAGACTTCCAATCAGAAGTTTTTCCTTCGTCTATAGGGAAGTGGCGCCCTAACAAAAGAAAATGGCTTCACGTTGTTATAGCCCTCCAATTAGAAGTATCTATACTACTTCCGATTGGAAATGCATAGCAGCGTGAAGCCGTTTTCTTCCGTCTGGAACTATAAACTTAAGCTGGCGAAAGTGTGAGTGTGAAAGAGATGCTTTGCGTGAGTGAGGAATTTCGGCGAAGCCCTGACGAACGATGCAAAGCATCTCTTTCACACGTCCCTTTTGTCGCTTAAATTTTATATTTCGTCACATTTATTTTGTCAATACTTCTACTCCATCTTCTTTAATCAGCACCATGTATTCTATCTGTGCGGACAGCCCGTCGTCAATGGTATATACGGTCCAATCGTTTTCTTCATCAACATAGAAGTCGGGGCTTCCTTCATTGATCATGGGTTCAATCGTAAACATCATACCGGGTACAAGCAGCATTTCACTGCCTTTTGGAGTGACATAGCTTACGAAAGGATCTTCGTGAAATTGTAAACCAACGCCATGTCCGCCGATTTCCTCTACGACAGAATAGCCGTTTGCCTGTGCGTGGCTGTTGATAGCATATGCAATATCTCCCAAATGTCCCCAAGGCTTTGCTGCTTCTAATCCGAGCTTTACACATTCTTCTGTAACCTTAACAAGGCGTTCGGCACGCTCGGAAACATGTCCCATCTTAAACATACGGGAAGCATCGGAGAAATATCCGTTTAGTATAGTAGAGACATCAACATTGATAATATCGCCTTCTTTAAGAATAATATTTTTATCCGGTATTCCATGACAGATTTCATTGTTGATGGAGGTGCATACGCTTTTAGGAAATCCTTGGTAATTAAGAGGGGCGGGAATTCCACCGTTTTCCTTTGTGAAAGTATATACAATATCGTCAATCTCTGCCGTACTCATTCCGATATGGATATTTTTGGCGACCTCGTCTAAGACGGCAGTGTTAAGCGCTGCGCTCTCCTTAATTTTTTCGATCTGAAACGGTGTCTTTAGCATTTTACGGGTTGGAACTATTTCTCCTTTTTCTGCATGTAGCATTATTTTTTCTTCAATCGGCATATGGCATTTTTTGTATTTTTTACCGCTGCCGCACCAACACAGGTCATTTCTTTCCATGAATATTTCTCTCCTTTTTTGTTTCATTGATTCTTAACGCTCTATCTGATGAATGAACAGTCCGCTTCGCAGTTTAGGTTCAAACCAGGTGGATTTCGGGGGCATCAGTAATCCCGCGTCAGCGACCGCAAGTAGTTCATCCATAGAAGTGGGATACATGGAGAATGCAACGCCGCCGGTTTTGTCTGCCTCTTGTCTTAGTGCTTCAAGACCTCGAATACCTCCGATAAATCGGATACGGGAATCCGTTTTTGGATTTTGGATATTTAACAGGGGACAGAGTATAAAATTTTGAAGCACAGAGACATCTAATGTCTCTACCGGATTGTCTGAATATAGACAAGGCTTTGCTTCCAGACGATACCAAGTACCGTTTCCATATAAACCAAATTCTCCTTTTTTCTGTGGATGGTAAGCTTCGTTTCCGATTTCAGTGACATCAAATCTGTCCTTTATCATATCAAGAAGTTGACCAAATGTATAGCCATTTAAATCTGTAACAACTCGGTTATAATCGAAAATACGCAGTTCATCTGACGGAAACAAGACAGAGAGAAAGTAGTTAAATTCTTCTGTGCCGGTATAGTCAGAATGTGCGTTTCTACGTGTTAAACCGACCTTTACGGCAGATGCAGCTCGGTGATGTCCATCAGCGATATAAACCTGTTTCATGGAGGAGAAGATTTGAGAAATTTTCTCAAGGAGTGTTTTTTCTTCAATCCTCCAGATTTGATGGCGGATAGAATCATCACTGACAAAATCATAGAGAGCAGGAAGAGCACATACTTCTTTTAATATAGATTTTATATTTAGATTAGGACGATAAGTAAGAAAAATAGGTCCTGTCTGGGCACTTAAGGTGTCCACATGGCGGATGCGGTCCTGCTCTTTGTCCGCACGTGTATTTTCATGCTTTCGGATCACGTTGTTTACATAGTCGTCAATAGAAGCACAACCGACAATACCAGTCTGCGTATGCTGCTGCATAGTAAGCGCATAGACATAATAGCAAGGGGTTTCATCTTGTATAAATGAGCCGTCATTTATCATAGAGTCCAAAATCTGAGCAGCTTTATCATATACAGGCTGGGAATACATATCGATATCTACTGGAAACTGTGTTTCGGGACGATCAATTTTTAGAAATGAGTTTGGATTTTTCTCTGTGATTTCACGTGCCTCTTCGCGGCTGTACACATCATAGGGAAGCGCTGCGATAGAAGCAGCACGTTCTTTAGACGGGCGGATTCCTTTAAATGGTCGTATGTCGGTCATTATGGTTTCTCCTTTTCCTATAGGCTGATGTCAGTATACGCAGGCAGTATGCCTGAATTGGTTCTGTATACCGACGCTGAACACATTTTAACACAAAAAAAGAAAACATACCATACCTTGTCGGGCGAAGCCCGCCCTCCCATAGGGAATGAGATGCGGGGTACCCTTTGGGGGAAACCTTGTCGTAGGGAGAAACCCGCCAGCCTGAACAGGAATAATCATTAAATTAAAGTATAAGAAGATTGTAACAGTTCAGCTCGCGCCATTCGTAAAACCGCACTGCGTGCTTATCGTGGCTACCGCCACCGTTTTACTCATTGATGGGCGCTTAAGCTCATACAGATGTACGCTCGCAAAAACATGCAAGCATGTTTTATGCTTCCCGCACACTGTATGGTTGAACTGTTACAGAAGATTCGACGGAAGGTTGCAAAAATATACATGAATTGCTTGCCGAGAGTAAAAAAGTATAGTAGTATAAAAACTTGAAGGAGTGATTTGATACTATGTCAGATTTGATATACTGGATTGCGATGGTTCTGATAGTTGGTGCGAGTATTGCATTATTGACGGGAACTTTCTTAAGTATAAGGAAAAATAAAAGAGAGAAGAACAAGAAAACAGGACGTGTAGCTGCTTATGCTGACGATTATGAAGAGGACGAGGAAGACGAAAGAGAGCTTCCGAGGCGCAGGGGATCAGCACAGGAAGTCAGGCGTCCGCAGAGCCAGCCGGAACGGAAGAACGAGAAGAAGCAGTGGAAAATTATTTTGGAGAATTTGGATACTTGGGAAAAACACAGCTTTATTTTCTACGATACAATTGCGATTGGACGTGGGAGTGATGTTCGTACATATGAAAAATATCTTTCCGTTTCTGAAGATCCGCGGGTATCTAAGCTGCACTGTGCGATTGTGAAAAGAGGAGAGAAGCTCTATCTGAAGGATCTGGAGTCCAGAAATGGCACATATTTGAATGGGAAAAGAATTGAACGTCCTATTATACTGCAAAGAGATGATGTGATAGGAATTGGAGAATCCAGGTTTGAGGTTCTGAAAGTATTGAGAGAACGAGATTAAAAGATAAAATGCAGAGACAGGGTGCGTGCCAAGTTTGACATGCTTTGTTTCAAGATGTTAAAATGAGGAACAGAAGCGAAACGAGAAGGAGGAGGTTATTATGATAAAGTTGTATGACAATGGTGTCTATTTAATACATGGCACCGAGATAGTAGAAGATGTAGAAAATGCCGGAATTTCTGTGTCAAAGGAAGAGGCAGCTAAAAATACAATTGCTTATGGAATTTTGAAGGAGCACAATACAGCCCCTGACATGAAGAGTCTGCGGATCAAATTTGATAAATTGACATCCCATGACATTACATTTGTAGGAATCATTCAGACAGCAAGAGCATCAGGGCTGGAAAAATTTCCTGTTCCGTATGTTCTGACAAACTGTCATAACAGTCTTTGTGCGGTAGGCGGGACAATCAATGAAGACGATCATATGTTTGGACTGACTTGTGCAAAGAAATATGGTGGTGTATATGTGCCTCCTCATCAGGCTGTCATCCATCAGTTTGCACGTGAGGTACTGGCCGGAGGCGGAAAGATGATTTTAGGCTCCGACAGCCATACACGTTATGGCGCTCTTGGGACAATGGCAATGGGAGAAGGAGGGCCAGAGCTTGTAAAACAGCTTTTGAACAAGACCTATGATATTAATATGCCGGGAGTTGTCGGCATCTATTTGGACGGAGAACCGGCAAAAGGAGTAGGCCCGCAGGATGTGGCGCTTGCAATTATTGGAGCGACCTTTAAAAATGGCTATGTGAATAATAAAGTAATGGAATTTGTAGGCCCGGGTGTCGGAAATCTAAGTGCAGATTTCCGAATTGGAATCGATGTCATGACAACGGAGACAACCTGTCTGTCCTCTATCTGGCGTACCGATGAAAAGATTGAAGAATTTTATGAGATTCATGGCAGAAGGGAAGATTACAAGGAATTAAATCCGGGAGAGACAGCTTATTATGACGGAATGGTTTATGTAGATTTAAGTGAAATTAAACCGATGATTGCGATGCCGTTCCATCCGAGCAATGTCTATACAATTGATGAATTGAATGAAAACCTTTCAGATATTCTGCATGATGTGGAGAAGAAAGCGCTGATTAGTCTGGATGGAGCTGTGGAATATTCTCTTCAGGATAAAATTGTAGATGGAAAGTTCTATGTAGAGCAGGGAATCATTGCAGGATGTGCCGGAGGCGGATTTGAAAATATCTGTGCAGCAGCAGACATTATCAAAGGAAAAAATATTGGCGCGGATGCATTTACATTTAGTGTGTATCCGGCGAGCACACCGATTTATATGGAACTAGTTAAAAATGGTGTAGTTGCCGACTTGTTAGAGGCTGGAACAGTTGTGAAAACAGCATTTTGCGGGCCTTGCTTTGGCGCGGGCGATACTCCGGCGAACAATGCGTTCTCTATCCGTCATACAACGAGGAATTTCCCGAACCGGGAGGGCTCTAAGCTGCAAAGCGGACAGATTTCATCTGTGGCCTTGATGGACGCACGCTCTATTGCGGCGACTGCGGCAAATAAAGGGTTCTTAACTCCGGCGACATCAATGGATGTAGAATATAAAGGGCAGAAATATTATTTCGATAAAAATATTTATGAAAACCGCGTATTTGACAGCAAAGGGGTAGCAGATCCAAGTGTGGAAATTCAGTTCGGCCCGAATATCAAAGATTGGCCGGCAATGTCTGCCTTGCCGGAAAATCTTGTGCTCAAGGTAGTTTCTGAGATTCACGATCCGGTTACAACAACAGACGAGCTCATTCCGTCCGGCGAGACTTCTTCTTATCGGTCTAATCCTTTGGGACTGGCAGAATTTGCGCTGTCCAGAAAAGATCCCGCATATGTGGGAAGGGCTAAGGAGGTACAGGCTGCGCAAAAAGCGATTGAAGTAGGAAAATGTCCGCTTGAGGTACTGGAAGAATTAAAGCCGGTAATAGCAAAAGTAAAAGAGACCTATCCAAATGTAGGAGAGGGAAATATCGGTGTGGGAAGTACGATTTTTGCAGTTAAGCCGGGAGACGGCTCTGCGCGCGAGCAGGCAGCATCCTGCCAGAAGGTTCTGGGAGGATGGGCAAATATAGCAAATGAATATGCGACAAAAAGGTACCGTTCTAATTTGATTAACTGGGGGATGCTTCCGTTCCTGACGGATGCGGACGACAAGGAACTGCCATTTAAGAACGGAGATTATATCTTTGTACCAGATGTCCGCAGGGCAGTAGAAGAAAAAGCAGACGTCGTCAAGGCTTATGTTGTAAAAGA
Organism: Mediterraneibacter flintii; assembly: GCF_055387595.1. Lineage (NCBI taxonomy): Bacteria > Bacillati > Bacillota > Clostridia > Lachnospirales > Lachnospiraceae > Mediterraneibacter > Mediterraneibacter flintii. The sequence goes on along the minus strand of NZ_AP031405.1, from coordinate 3,771,199 downwards.
CAGCTTGGAGGAAATGGATTTGCGTTTAGGCGAGCTGACAGATGCGGAAAGAGAAATTATTCTGCAGGGATGTCTGATTAACTATTACAGAGCTACAGCAGGTAAATAAGAGCAGTATTTTTGTTTCATAAAGTATAAAAGGGTGTTGGATTGGTCAGAAAGCCATGCCGATACCCTTAAGATTAAAGGGCGGGGGAGCTGAAGTGGGCTCGCCCGTTTTGTTATGCAACAAAACCATCTGTTTTTTACTCTAATATATAAATGAAGAAGAGAGGGGGCGGCACATGGGCCAGTTAGAAAACCGATCGGATAGTCAGGCTGGGGGCAGAGGCAAACGTAAAGAAGAGCTAAGATTGGTCCGAAAGGCAAAAGCGGGTGATACAAAATCATTTTCAGCATTGTATGCACAGATTTATATAGAACTGTATAAGTTTGCGTTGTATACACTGCGGCATCCGCAGGACGCAGAAGATGCAGTGAGTGAAGCGGTTACAGCGGCATATGAAAATATAACGAAGTTAAAGTCTGAAACATCGTTTCGCAATTGGATGTTTACGATACTTGCAAATCAATGTAGAAAAAGGTTTATAAAAAGAGAAAAAGATGAGGAGCTTACGGAAGATATTGCTCAACCGGAGATAGATTACGGACAGAAAGCGGACGTCAGGGCAGCATTGGAGACACTCAGTGAAGAGGAACGGCTGATTGTGTCGTTTTCTGTTTTCGGTGGATATAAGAGTGCGGAGATTGGCGGTATGTTGGGGATTGAGGCGGCAACCGTGCGTTCAAAAAAGAACCGCGCACTTGGAAAAATGAGAAAAATATTAGAGTAGAAAGGGGTGTGGCATAGAGTGGATAGAGAAGTAGATGAGAGAAAGGATAAGCAGACAGAGCAGCAAGAAGGGAGTGTAATTGAGAGGATAGCTAAAAATGCAGAGAACATAGAGATTCCAGAGTCTTTGCAGCCGGAGGCAGTTGAGAGAAGACTTGAAAAGAACAGAAGAGAAAGACTGCATAGAAGGCGAAAAAAATGGGGGACTGTATGCTCCGCCGCTGCAGCATGTGTCTGTGTGCTTATAGGAATTGCCGCTGCTCAAAATGGATGGTTTACAGAGAAGGACAGAGGAAAATTATCTATAGGCATTGATACAGAATATGCTGCTGCACAAAGCAGCCCGGGCAAAATCGTTTCAGCAAAAGATTATGATGAGGTGTATGCCTATATTAAGGAAGAAAGAAAGGCGCAGGAAGAACAATTAAATGAAAGAGCTGACAGTGTGTCAAAAAGTACCAATGAAAGTGCTGTGGAAAGTGCGTCTGATTCGGCAGGACAGCCTTATGCCGGTCAAGGAGAGCAATCCGCAGCAGACAGCGGGTATTCAGACACGAATGTACGGGAAGCAGCAGTAGGGGAGGGGGATATTGTAAAGACAGACGGAAAGAACCTCTATATATTGGAAGGGCAAAATGTGCAGATTGTAAGCATTGAGGGAGAAAAAATGGTGCAGACAGCCTCTATTCGAATGGACAAGGAGAAGACGGCATACGAACTGTATATAGAGGGAAATTCTCTATTGATTGCATATTCCGTATCAGGATATGCAGACGGCGCGGTTTTATCTGATGAAGCGTATGCAAACAGTGATACTTACAATACGGAATACCGAGAGTATACAGCAATTGATATTTATGATGTCAGTATACCGTCGGCGCCGAAGCTTTTGGACACTTTTTCACAGAGTGGCAGCTTCTATACAATGCGGGTATCAGACGGCTATGTATATTTGTTGAGCAATTTTTACGCAGATATAGCAGCAGGAAGGGAAGAAATAGAGGCTTATATCCCTAAAATTCAGGGAGAGAACATTGAGAGCAGTAAAATTTTGCTTCCACAGTATAAAAGAGGGACACAGTATACGGTACTTTCTGCCTTCGTTATTGCAGAACCATCAGGAAAAACAGATAGCATAGCAGTGTTTGGAAGTGTGGGAACCTGTTATGTGAGCAGGGAAAATATATACATTTGCGAAGGATATTACAATGCACAGGAAGAAACTATGACACAGACCTGTATCCGCAAGATTGGGTATCAAGATGGCATACTTGAAGCAAAAGGACAGACGAAAATAGACGGGACACTCAATGATTCTTTTAGTATTGACGAATATGAGGGGAATTTAAGGCTGGTGACAACAGTAAGTCCGGTCGGAAATAGTGTGGCGCCATTGGCAAGAAGCGGGGAAACGGCAGCGGCAGAAAGCAGTTTTAAAGAATCGAATTCTCTATATGTACTGGACGAGAATCTTGAAATAATAGGAGAGATTCATGATCTTGCCCAGGAGGAGCAGATCTATTCTGCGAGATTTATAGGGAAAACAGGGTATTTTGTGACATACCGTCAGACGGATCCACTTTTTTCAGTAGATTTGTCTGACCCATCGAAGCCCCAAATTATCGGAGAACTGAAAATTCCTGGTTTTTCAGAATACCTGCATCCATTTGGAGAGGGAAAACTGCTCGGTATAGGTATGGATGTGGACGAGACAGGGACGGTAACAAATGGGGTGAAGCTTTCTATGTTTGATATTTCAGATGCCTCAGATGTAAAAGAGGTACAGAAATACGTTCTGGAAGATATGTACTCTACAGATGTTGCTTATAACTATAAGGCGGCGCTTATAAGTGAAGAACTAAATCTCATTGGGTTTACTGCATACGGACAGCGGCAGACGTTTTATATGTTTTCTTATGATAATGAGAAGGGATTTACGATGCGCTTTTCAAGAGAACTGTCAGGATACGGAGAAGCAAGAGGAATTTATTCGGATTCCCGTTTTTATCTGGTATCGGGAAATACAGTGGAAGTGTATACGCTGGATACATTTGATAAGATAGATGATATTGTGTTATAATCGTGACAACGATTCGGGGCAGGTTCTCTGGATGAGAGCCTGCTGTTTTAGTGGAGGAACAGTAATGATATTTGATACACATGCTCATTATGATGACGTACAGTTCGACGACGACAGAGAGCAGCTTTTACAGGCTATGAGGGAGAATGGAATCGGGAGAATTGTCAACGTAAGCTCTGATACGGACTCCTGGGAAAAAGTAGTTGCTCTGGCAGATACATATTCTTTTATTTATGGAGCAATTGGCGTGCATCCGGACGAGGTGGGACAGTTAAATGAAGAAAAGCTCTGCCAGATGGAAGCGCTTTTAAAACGGGACAAAATGATTGCTGTGGGAGAAATAGGACTGGATTATTATTGGGACAAGGAAAACCGTGATTTACAAAAAACCTGGTTTATCCGTCAGCTTGAGCTTGCCGGAAAGCTTAAAAAGCCGGTGATTATACACAGCAGAGAAGCGGCGGCGGATACAATGGAGATAATGAAAGCCTATGCTTCTAAGCTCTGTGCGGTTATACACTGCTATTCTTATTCAGCGGAGATGGCGAAAGAATATGTAAAGATGGGATATTATATTGGTGTGGGAGGCGTTGTGACTTTTAAAAATGCAAAAAAATTAAAACAGACAGTACAGGAAATTCCCCTTTCCTCTATTGTACTTGAGACAGATTGTCCTTATCTGGCTCCGGCGCCGTATCGCGGAAAACGAAATTCTTCTTTATATCTCCCTTATATTGCGGAAGAAATTGCGCGGCAAAAAGGAATAACAGTGCAAGAAGTGATTTGGCAGACAGAAAAAAATGCAGAAATACTGTACCAGCTTTAAGATACAGATAGAAAGGAACGTAGAAATGAAAGAGCCGACATTAGGAAATCCGCAGAATACAATTGCCGTTCTTAAGAAATATGGATTTGTATTTCAGAAAAAATACGGGCAGAATTTTTTGATAGATCCCCATGTGCTGGATAAAATCATTCGCGCCGCAAAGATAACAAAGGATGATTTTGTGCTGGAAATTGGCCCGGGAATCGGGACGATGACACAGTACCTTGCCTGTGCGGCGAGAAAGGTGGCGGCGATTGAAATTGACAAAGCATTGATACCAATTTTAAAGGATACATTAAATGGTTATGACAATATAAAAATTATAAACGGTGATGTACTGAAAACAGATATTGCAGAGCTTGCCCAAAAAGAGAATGCAGGAGAACCAATCAAGGTGGTTGCCAATCTTCCATATTATATTACCACACCGATCATTATGGGATTGTTTGAAAACCATGTACCGTTAAAGAGTCTTACAGTTATGGTACAAAAGGAGGTGGCGCAGAGGATGCAGGCAGGACCTGGAACGAAGGATTACGGCGCATTATCTCTGGCAGTACAGTATTATGCAAAACCGTATCTGGCAGCGAATGTCCCACCGAATTGCTTTATGCCGCGTCCGAAGGTAGGCTCGGCAGTGATACGTCTGGAACGGTATACAGAACTTCCTGTAAAGGTTAAAAATGAAAAACTGCTGTTTCAGATTATACGCGCATCTTTTAACCAGAGAAGAAAAACCTTAGTCAACGGTTTGAAAAACTGTACAGAATTGACTGTTTCACGTGAGGAAGCAGAGCAGGCACTTTTGGATCTGGGGATAGACAGCAATGTGCGGGGAGAAGCTTTGACACTGGAGCAATTTGCGGCGCTTGCGGACAGATTGGGGGAATAGTTCATGTAACTTTATGCTTCCCGCACACTGTATGGCTGTTACGAGTTCATAAATATTTAATAGTCATGTGATTGTATAAAACTTCAATTTTTAGTATAATAAAAAGAACATATTAAAATAAGAATGAGTAAGGAGGCAGGGCATATGGCAAAAGACATTGACAGTATTTTTTTCGATATTACCCCGAAGATTGAAGAACTCGCCCTCAAATGTGAGCAGAACAACGCGATTGACAAGGAACTGTACACAAAGTATGAAGTAAAACGCGGGCTGCGCGACCTGAATGGAAAAGGTGTGCTTGCAGGTCTGACAAACATTTCTGATGTGTGCGCGTTTAAGATGGTGGACGGGAAACAGGTGCCCTGTAAAGGAAATCTATATTATAGAGGTTACAATATAAAAGACTTGGTGAAGGGCTTTCTTGCCGCACACCACCCTGGATTTGAGGAAACAGCGTATCTCCTTCTTTTTGGAGAACTGCCAGATAAAGCACAGCTAAAAGAATTCCAGGAAATGATCGCAGAGCGCAGAATGTTGCCGCCGAATTTTGTAAGAGATGTTATTATGAAAGCGCCGAGTCGCGACATGATGAACAGCATTACAAGGAGTATCTTACAGTTATATTCTTATGATGATAAGGCTGACGACACAAGTATTCCGAATGTTTTAAGACAGTGTCTGAATCTCATCAGCCAATTCCCTATGCTTATGGTTTACGGCTATCATGCCTATAATTATAAACGTGGTGAGGATTTGTATATTTATGCACCACAGCCAGAGCTATCCACAGCGGAGAATATTTTGATGATGTTAAGAGAGAACAGAAAATATACAAAGCTGGAAGCAAAGATTCTGGATATGGCGCTTGTTTTGCATATGGATCATGGTGGCGGTAATAATTCAACATTTACAACACACGTTGTGACTTCATCGGGGACAGATACGTATTCTACAATCGCCGCGGCGATGGCGTCCTTAAAAGGGCCAAAGCATGGCGGGGCGAATGTAAAGGTTACGCAGATGTTCGAAGATATGAAGGCGACTTTAACAGACTGGTCAGATAAAGATCAGGTACGGCAGTATCTTATAGACCTTTTAGACAAAAAGGTATTTGACCACAAAGGGCTTATCTATGGAATGGGACATGCCGTTTATTCTATATCGGATCCGAGAGCCGATATATTTAAGCGCTTTGTGAAGCAGTTGGCAAAGGAAAAAGGACATGAAGCAGAGTATGCGCTGTATGAAACAGTAGAGCATATGGCTCCGGAGATTATTGGGGAAAAGCGTAAAATGTACAAAGGAGTCAATGCGAACGTAGACTTCTACAGCGGATTGGTATACAGCATGCTGGATTTGCCGCCGGCTCTCTATACACCGATATTTGCAACAGCTCGTATTGTCGGCTGGAGTGCGCATAGACTGGAAGAACTAAAAAACGTAGACAAGATTATCCGTCCGGCTTACAAGCCGCTTGCACCGTATCGTGATTACATAAATTTAGATGACAGGTAGTGAGTGAACATGAAAGATGAGTTTTACTTCCCATCAAAGGATGGAAATACAGAGATTCACACAATAGAATGGAAACCAGAAGGCAAGGTAAAAGCAGTTTTGCAGCTAAGCCACGGAATGGTGGAATATATCAACAGATATGATGAATTCGCACAGTTTTTATGTGAACAGGGATTTTATGTAGTGGGAAATGACCATCTTGGACATGGAAAATCTATACAGAGCAAGTCAGAATATGGCTTTTTCAATGAAAAATATGGAAATGCATGTGTCTTAGGAGATATGCATACACTCCGTCAGCGTACCAGCAGAAAGTATCCAGATGTGCCGTACTTTATGCTGGGGCACAGCATGGGTTCCAGCCTTCTTCGGCAGTATATTCAGATGTATGGCAACGGGTTAAGCGGCGCTGTACTGATGGGAGTTGTAGCAGACAAAAACAGGAGGCTCCTTAAGCTTGGCAAACGGCTTTGTCGTGTATTAGCGGCATGTAGAGGCTGGCACTACAGGAGCTGCCTGATAAATCGAATGGCGCTTGGGGCTTATAACAAACGGTTTAAGCCTGCAAAAACCAGAGCAGACTGGATTACAAGCGATGAGGGAAAGCTGGAAGCATATATTTCAGATCCTCTGTGTTCGTTTGTATTTACAGTGAACGCGTATTACCATATGTTCAGCGGAATGCTCAGTATGCAGAAAAGAGAGAGCGTCTTTATGATTCCTAAATCACTTCCAATTATCCTTCTGGCAGGAACGGAAGATCCAGTCGGAAATTATGGAAAAGGAGTGCGGAAAATATATGAGAAATATAAGGCGGCAGGCATACAGGACATCACGCTCCGGCTATATGCAGGAGATCGCCATGAGCTTCTCAACGAGACAGACCGCAGACAAGTGTATGAAGATATATGGAAATGGCTGGAGAAAGAATGTATGGATTGACAATGGGTAATAAAACATATATAATATTTTTGTGAAAAAAATATAAATTTTTACGGAGGAGAAAAATGGCAGTAGCATCATTAGTTTTAGGTATTATCTCTATCGTAATCGGTGTTTTCTTTGGTAGCTTTGGATTGATCGGCGGTGTAATTGGTATCGTTGGAATTATCTTGGGCGTACAGGGAAAGAAAGATCCTGCAAAAAAAGGAATGGCGACAGCTGGTTTTGTTTGCTCTATCATCGGTACGATACTTTGCCTTATTATGTATGTGGCGTGCATCGCATGTGTTGGCGGAATTGCAGCATTAGCATAACATTAACGTAAAGGGAATGAGTGAGAAGAGGAGTGCATATGCATTCCTCTTTTTCATATAATAGGAAATTTCGATAAATTTCCTATTATATAAAAAGCCCTCTGGGCGGGATGCGCACGCCGCAATAAGGAAATTTTACCGCTTTGCGGTATTGCGGCGGCGCGCAAAGTGGACAAGCCCCTCAAGAGTGAGGGGCAAGGGAGTTGAAGTGGGCTTGCCCACTTTGTTCAATATTAGGAAAGTTCTCCCTTTTAGAAAAAGAGAAAAAATAGTCCACTAAAAAAATGGGCATGGGAAATAGACGATATTAGAAAAGATAAAAATCTTCTTCTTCAAAATCGTCATCGTCATCAAATTCATGTAGAAAATAATCCATATCCAGAAGGTCACTGTCGCTCATGTATTTAATATCATAAGGGGTCATACCTTCCGGAGGAGATTCGATGTATTGCTTCCTGAGTTTCTCTGCAAGTTCATGCTCACTTATGGGTTTCATGGGAATGCTGCCTCCGTTTCATACTTGATATTCTGATTGTATCACGAATGAAAAGGAGATAAAAGAAATTTACTTTTAGCAGGAGAACGGGGCAGGTACTTTCGCATTGCTTTTTCGTATAATTCTTGCAGAGAAACAGGATGATGGTTGTAGTAAATTTCAAGGAGGAGCATGGTTTTGCCACATTTAGGACACTTTAAAGGGTCATAGCCGAAAGAGGCTATGATGGAGCAGCGCCATTTGTTGAAGCTAAGGAGAAAAGGACGGGCTTTTTGGGAAATAGCCCGGAAAAGGAGTTTGTCTGATTCGCGGTGCCTTGCATAAAGACCATAGTAGCGAATCATTTTAAAGTGCTTTTCTGGGATGTGCTGAATCAGGCGGGAGATAAAGTCCAAGGCAGGGAGTGTTTCAACAACAAGTTTTTCATCCTCATGGCGGTTGTAATGAAAGGTGACGGAATCGCCATTGTAAGCATCAATGCGGGAAGTGGCAATGGGAGGGCGACCGAGATAGCGACCGATATATTTGGAGACAGCATAGGGGTTGCAAAGATTGGGTTTGGCATAAACATAAAAGCCGTTCCTGCAGTGTTGATAGCAAAAAGCTTTCATTTTTTTAAAAGAGGGACCAAGCTGCTGATGAAGTGAATTGAGGAGTGCGGTACAAAAGGCGCTGCGCAGAAAAGAGAAGTTGAAATGAGAGAGTTTGCGCCAAAAATTATCGTGGCTAAGCCCGCCTTGGGTAACAAGACAATGAATATGTGGATTCCATTTCAGGTCACGACCGAAAGTATGAAGGACGCAAATAAAACCGGGAGTAAAATTTTTGGATGTATTCACCTTAGAAAATAAGCGGAAGATAACACTTTGGACTGCGGAAAAAAGGCAGTTAAGAAGAGAACGGTTGTGGAGGAAGAAAGGGCGAAGCTGTTCAGGGATAGTGAAGACACAATGGCGGTGAGTGCAGGCAAGGAGCTTAAAAGACATAGAAGTGGTACGGTGGATGGAATACATGTTGCCGCAGGTAGGGCAAAAGCGGCTGTGGCAGCGAAAGGGAACGAACTTCCATTCTGCGCAGTGGGGACAGTGGTACATTGCGCCGCCGAAAGAAGGGTCACCGCAGTGAATCATTTTTTCAACATTCTCAATAACAGAGATACGGGGATGTAAAATATAAATCATTTCTTCATAATGGTCTTTAAAAATCTTCTGTAAAATATTCATAAGACTATTATGCAGGAAACTAACACAAAAAGAAACCCCTAATTCCCCCATGAATGGGGGATAGGGGGCTGAAGTGTCGAAGACACTTTGTTCTGCTGGATATTAGTAAAAGGATTGAAAATCAGGAGGAGCTTGGTAACGGAAATATGGGATTTCAAATAGGTGGTTTTACAATACCGTATTATGGATTTTTTATCATGCTTGGTGTGGCGGTGGCGGCTGTTGTTGGATGGATACTGGTACATCTCTTTCACAAAGAATATGATGACTTTATTACGCTTGCAGGCTGTGTAGCGCTGGGAGGCCTTATAGGTGCAAAAGTACTTTACCTGGCTGTCTCATGGAAGGAGATTGATTTTTCCAGAATAACAGAAACAGAGTATCTTTCTGCTTGGCTGTCAGGAGGCTTTGTCTTTTACGGGGGACTGATTGGAGGGCTGGCAGGCGTATTCTTCTGTTGGAAGGTCTTTCATATTCGAGTTATGGAATATGCATCGGTAGGTATTCCTTGTATTCCGATTGTGCATGCGTTTGGAAGAATGGGCTGCAGTGCGGCCGGCTGTTGCTATGGAATTCCCTATACGGGAGCAGGAGCCATTACTTATACGGAGTCCTTGATTGCTCCAAACGGCACGCCTTTGTTTCCTGTTCAGATGACAGAGGCAGTCTGCAATCTGATAATAGCGGCAGTCTTGATTATCTATATATACAGAAACCGGAACAAGGTGAGAAACAGTCTGTTGCTTTATTTAATGCTGTACGCACCAGTGCGTTTTGTACTAGAGTATTTTCGGTATGATGACAAGGAAAGAGGAATTATTTTAGGGCTTTCGACTTCACAGTGGATCAGCATTCTTGTTTTTGCAGGGGCATTTCTGTATTATATAATTAGAAAAAGGAAAAAAATTACAAAGAGTTTATAAGGAGGGGTTTTATGTTTAATCCGAGCAGTACATTTCTATTTGTGCTGGCAGGACTGGTTATCGTCTTTGTCATAGCACAGTCTGTATTCTTCCTTGTGCGGGCGTACCGCAGAGGAAAGGCACTCAATATGGATATGAAGCAGATACGCAAAATGATGATTTCTACGGCGGTGTTCACTTTTGCTCCGGCAGTGTCGATTCTTCTGGGCGTGATCACGTTGTCAAAATTTTTGGGACTGCCGCTTCCGTGGCTTCGCTTAAGTGTAATCGGGGCGATTACATACGAGCTTCCTGCCGCTACAACGACGGCAAATGCATTGGGGATCAGTTCTCTTTCGACAACGATTACAGATCCGGAGGTGTATACGGCAATAGCATGGGTAATGACACTGGGGATTTTCCCGGGGCTTATCTGGGTACCGCTGTTTATTAAGAAAATCCAGGGCGGTTTAGTAAAGTTGAAAAATAAGGACAGCAAATGGGGAGACATTGTAATGACTGCGCTGTTCCTGGGGATGATTTCTGCGTTTCTGGGAATGGTATTTGCGGACATACGGGATGGTTTAAAAGGCTGGATTCCGATTTTTGTTCTTCTGTTCTCCGCATTTTTGATGGGAATCTGCGGAATTCTTGTAAAGAAGTGCAATATGAAGTGGCTGGAAAATTACGCGCTGCCGATCAGTATGTTAGGAGCGATGGTTTTTGCTGTGTTTATCACACCGCTGATAGGAGGTTGATAGTATGGGAAAGAATGGAAGAACATATGAGGATATGACACATATTTACGGGAGGATTTGGATTCTGCTTGCTCTGGGAATGATTTTTGCATATCCTACAGTGACGTGTATTTATTATGATGCATGGCCGGGTATTATGCCGGTATTAAAAGGATTGTTGGGAGTTGCACCCATTTTCTGGACAGTAGGACTGATTGAAGTGCTTACGTTTGTGCCTATGTTGGGGACAGCAGGCTCTTACCTTGCATTTGTGACAGGGAATCTTACGAACCTGAAGGTGCCGGCAGCTTTGACTGCAATGGAAAACGCGAAGGTAAAGCCGGGCACAGAAGAAGGAGAAGTGATTTCCACAATTGCAGTGGCGACTTCTTCCATAGTGACAACAGTGATTATTGCGGCAGGAGTAGCCTTACTTGTACCTTTGACACCGATTTTAAATTCACCGGTGTTAAAGCCGGCGTTTGATAATATTCTTCCGGCATTGTTCGGGGGTCTTGCCGTAGTTTATGTAAGCAAGAACTGGAAAATTTCTATTGCGCCTCTTGTATTTATGGTAGTTCTCTTCCTCTTGGTGCCGTCACTTTCCAGTTCAGTAGGAGTATTGGTTCCGGTCGGAGCATTGATTGCAATCGGTGCGGCAAGAATCCTATATAAGAAAGGGAAACTGTAAAGGCTTACATAAAAAGAGCAGGGCTCCAATGCGCCTGCTCTGCTTTGGTGAAAGGAGTGGTTGGGAAATGATACTATTGTGGATTTTGCTGGCGGCAGTTATTTTGTTTCTTGCTGTATTGCTGGTGCGTGCGGCGATGTTTGTGCCGAAAGAAGAAATAAAGGCGTCCGGCAGTCCGGTTGAACTGGATGAAAAGAAAATTGTAAATGATATGGTAGAAATGATCCGCTGTAAGACAATTTCTTATAATGATGAAAGTCTGGTAGACAGAAAAGAGTTCCAAAAGTTTCAGGAGCTGCTTCCTAAACTATATCCAAAGGTACATGCTGCCTGCCCCAGAGAATTCGTAGGAGTAAATGGCATGCTGTATCATTGGAAGGGAAAAACAGAAAAAGAACCGGTTGTTTTGATGTCTCACTATGATGTAGTGCCGGTGGAGGAGTCGCAGTGGGAGGAACCGGCGTTTGAAGGGGTTGTTAAAGACGGCGTTATATGGGGGCGCGGAACCCTGGACACGAAAGGTACTTTCTGCGGCATTATGGAGGCGGCAGAAAAGCTGATTGCAGAAGGCTTTGTTCCGGAACATGACATATATTTTGCCTTTTCGGGACAGGAGGAGATCAATGGCCCGTCCTGTCCGGCAATTGTGGATTTACTGGAAGAAAGAGGGATTAAACCGGCGCTGGTTGTGGATGAAGGCGGCGCAGTTGTAGAGAATGTATTTCCAGGCGTGAACAGGGAATGTGCGCTGATCGGAATTGCGGAAAAGGGTCTTACGAATATTGAATTTAAGGCAAAGAGCAGCGGCGGACATGCTTCTATGCCGCCCGTACATACAATCGTCGGAGAACTTGCCCAGGCAGTAGTAGAGGTGGAGAAGCATCCGTTTCCAAGACAGCTTACAAAACCAGTGCGAGAGATGCTGGATACACTGGGACGACACTCTAGCTTCGGGTATAAGATTCTGTTTGCGAATCTGTGGTGCCTGGAAGGATTATTTGACAAGGTGTGTCGGGCTTCCGGCGGAGAGCTGAACGCAATGATGAGAACGACATGTGCAATGACAAAAATGCAGGGTGGAAAGGCATTTAACGTAATTCCCCCCGCAGCCTCTGTCGGAATGAATTTACGTCTGTTGGGAAAAGATACGGTAGAATCAGCAAGAGAGTATCTAGAGAAAACGATTCATAATCCTAAGATTGAGGTATCTGTGTATGAAGGAAGAAATCCGTCTGCGGAGTCAGATACGGACTGCGCGGAATATAAGAGGCTTTGCCAGGCGGTTGCGGATACGTGGACGGAGGCGATTGTTGCGCCATATTTGATGATGGCATGCAGTGATTCGTGGCATTACTGCAGGATTACAGACAGGGTATACAAATTCTCGGCAATGAAGCTGTCAAAGGAAGAACGGGGAATGATTCATGGGAATAATGAACGGGTTCCAGTCAAGACGCTGGTCAAAACAGTAGAATTTTTCGTGAGATTAATGAAGATGTGTTAAGAAAGTATGGGTGTACATGACAGTAAATTTAACAGAAGGTTCTGTTGCAAAAAAGATGATGTTATTTTCCCTGCCTTTGATGGCAGGGAACCTTTTGCAGCAGTGTTATAACATAGCAGATACTTTGATTGTAGGGCGCTTTATCGGCGCCAATGCGCTGGCTGCGGTGGGTTCTGCTTATACATTGATGACATTTCTCACCTCGATTATATTAGGGCTTTGTATGGGAAGCGGCGCGCTGTTTTCTATCCGGTATGGAGAGCGAGATACGGAGACGCTGAAAAAGAGTATGGCGGCTTCTTTTTTGCTGATAGGAAGTATTACGGTTGTACTGAATATTTTCGTTTTTCTTGGAATTGACGGGATTCTCTTTTTTTTAAGGGTGCCAGAAGCAGTATACGGAATGATGAGAGAGTATCTGCTTATTATTTTTGCAGGAATCAGCGCGACATTTCTTTATAACTATTTTGCATCCTTTTTGCGGGCAATAGGAGAATCCGTAGTCCCACTTCTTTTTCTTGCGGTTTGTGCTATTTTAAATGTAATTTTGGATTTCTGGTTTGTACTGGGGTTCCACGCAGGAGTAGGCGGCGCTGCTTTGGCGACTGTCATTTCACAGTTTGTATCAGGAATAGGAATTGCCTTATACACATGGTTTCGGAGGAAGGAATTCAGGATACAGAAAAAGCATTTACAAATAAAGAAAAAATTAATAATAGAAATTTTTCAGTTTTCTTTTTTGACTTCTGTGCAGCAGTCTGTTATGAATTTGGGAATTTTAATGGTGCAGGGACTAGTAAACAGCTTTGGCGCGGGAGTGATGGCGGCATTTGCGGCGGCGGTAAAGATTGATTCATTTGCCTATATGCCTGTTCAAGACTTTGGAAATGCATTTTCTACGTTTGTAGCGCAGAATTACGGGGCAGGTAAACCGGAACGGATTCGTGAAGGGTGTCGGAAAGCGGTATATCTTGTATTTGGATTCTGTATGGTAATTTCTGCGGCAGTCTGGCTGTTAGCGAAGCCATTGTTATCGTTGTTTATAGAAGCACAGGAGACAGAAATTCTCGCTGTAGGAGTACAGTACCTTCATATCGAGGGAACGTTTTATATTGGAATTGGAATTTTGTTTTTATTCTACGGATACTACAGGGCAGTGAGAAAGCCTGGAATGTCCGTTGTTCTGACGGTTATATCACTGGGTACGAGAGTAGTGCTTGCCTACCTTTTGTCTGCGACTGCGCTTGGTGTAACCGGAATATGGTGGTCAGTGCCGATTGGCTGGGCTCTGGCAGATATTGCCGGCTGGCTGTACTATGTAAAAATAAAAAAAGTAAAAGAAAATGCCCGGGAGACATAAAGCGGCCTTCGGGCATTTTCTTTATGAAATGGAAATTGTAAGAAGAAATCTAATCTTCAAACTTAAGCACGATTTTTAATACATCTTGTGGATGTTCCTTGATCATATTTAAAGCGTCCATAATCTCTTTATAATTATAAGCTTTTGTCATCAGCTCTTCCGGATGCAGGCTTCCGTCCTCAAATCCTTCAATTACTTCATCAAAACAGTGGTTGTTTAAGCGGGAACCTACAATGGTAAGCTCTTTCTTTGTAATTTCAGCCATGCAGATACTGGACGGCTTATCTTTCAGGCCAAGGCATACGACACGTCCTGCCGGACACGCAAGATTGACAGCCTGTTCAAATGAAGAGGGAATACATACAGTATCTACAACAACGGGAATCCCTTCTCCGTCAGTAAACTGATCCAGGCGTTCTTCTAAGTTTTCTTCAGAGACAAGAACCGTTTTATCCGCGCCCATCGACTTTGCTTTCTCTAAGCGTTCCTTTACAAGATCTGTCATAATGACTTGTGCGCCGTTGCGCTTTGCAACCTGCATTACACAGATACCAATTGGGCCGGCTCCCATAATCAACACTTTATCTCCTTTTCCGATTTGTGCGCGGTTATTAACTTCTACGCCGATTGTAAAAGGTTCTACCAGTCCAAGTAAGGATTCATCAAATTTTTTGTGGAATAGGTGTACATTTTCAGAAGGCGCTTTTACATATTCTGCAAATCCGCCGTCCCGGTGTACTCCCATTACTTCCAAATCCCGGCATACATTATGTCTGCCGATCCGGCATGCATAGCAGTGCCCGCAGCTTATAACAGGATCTACGGCTACCTGATCTCCTGGTTTTATATCTTTTACGGCAGAACCTACAGATTCTACAATTCCTCCGAATTCGTGTCCAATTAGCCTGGGATAGGTAGCAAGGGAATTCGTCCCATTCCATATACCAATATCAGATCCGCAGATTCCGCCGGAAGTGACGCGGACAATAACGTCATCTGGTTTTTCGATCTCCGGTTTTGGTACGTCTACAATCTCTACTTTGAATGGTTCAATGACTTTAATGGCTTTCATATTGGTTCCTCCTGATTTATTCTGACCTCAATATAACATATGACGTCATACGTGTCAATTGTCAAATGCAGAATTCTATGATAGAATAACGTCATCAACGTATAGATGATGTACGGGTGGGAAAATAATGAACAGAAAGCAAAATGCATCAGGAGGAATAGGATGGGGCTGGAAACAATACAGAGCAATGATAAATCACTGCCGGAGCTGGTAGCTGGACAGATTACCGGTCTGATAGCGGACAATGAATATAAAAAAGGGGAGAAACTGCCGAATGAATTTCAGCTTGCCCAGTCTTTAAATGTAGGCAGAGGAACGATACGAGAAGCGATCAAAATTCTGGTGTCAAAAAATATTGTTGAAATCCGCCGCGGGCTTGGCACATTTGTGGCAGAGAAACCAGGCCTTGTGGACGATCCGTTAGGTCTGGGATTTATAAAGAACAAACGAAAGCTTACAAAAGATTTGCTGGAAATCCGCAGCATGATAGAGCCGGAGATTGCAGCACTTGCGGCAGAGAGAGCAACGGACAGTGATATTGAGAAAATTCTGGAGGCATGCCAGGCGGTGGAGGACAAGATTCATAAAGGAGAGACTTTTGAGGAAGAGGATGTTGCTTTCCATAAACTGATTGCAAAGAGTAGTAAAAACCAGGTTGTATTAAATGTGCTACCTGTCATTCACTCTGCGATAAAGGGACTGGTAGAGGTGACAAATGCAGGACTGACAGAGCAGACTATGCGCACGCACAGAGCAGTGGCAGATGCGATAGCTGCAAGAGAACCTGAAAAAGCAAAAGAAGCAATGCTGGCGCATATGCTCTATAATAAAGAATATCTGGGAAAACATTGAAGCAGTGTGAGTCAGGAAAAGGAATACAAAGTAAAATATATAAACCCGCAGGATTTTCGTAGGTTATAAGAAGGGAAATCCTGCGGGTCTTTATTTATAAAAGATGGAAAATTGTGAATAAAATATCATATATAGTGCGAATTGAATAGAATTTTATGGGGGAAATTATATGGTGAAAAAAAGAGGTTGGGAAAAGTTATAAAAAAGCAAAAAAACAATTGATGATTATTGACAAAATATACAAAGAGTGCTATTGTATACAATAAGTAATACATAAACGCATGCAAAGATGTATTATACAATGTCAGTAATAAGAAAAGGAGAACGTTATGAAAAAGAAAATAGTATCTTTATTTTTAGTTGGAGCTATGGTTGCAGCAACGGCTGTAGGGTGCGGAAGTGTTAAGACAGATAATGAAGCTGGTGGTTCAGATTCAGGCGAAAAAGCTGCTGGAAAAGATGCCTATACAGAGGATGTCAAAATTGCATTTCTGCCAAATGTAATTGGAGATTCTTGTGCTGCTGCATGGGCAGAAGGAATGCAGTCTTATCTTAATAATTTCTCAAACGTTACATTTGATGTATATGATGGAGAAGCATCTGTAGATACAGAAGTACAAATTATGGATGAATTGATCAACCAGAAATATGACGCAATTATTCTTCAGGCAACGGATGCAGCAGGACTCGCATCTTCTGTTGACAAGGCAGAAGCGGCTGGTATTCCAGTTATTACATGTAACCTGGATGCTGACACGACACATGCAGGCCTGGTAGCGGCTGTTGATGTAGAGGCTGGAGAAAAGATTGCTGAAGCTATCGGAGAGAGCTTGGGAGGACAGGGAAAAGTTGTAATTATTTCTGCTACACCAGGGGCAACTAAAGGAGAAAACATTGACAAAGGCTTTAAAGCAGTAATGGAAGAGACATATCCGGATATTGAAATTCTGGATGAACAGTCAGGAGAATGGCTGACAGAAAATGCAAACACAGTTATGACAGACTTCCTTACAAAATATTCTGAGATCGATGCAGTTCTCTGCCATAATGATGCAATGGCTGAAGGTGCGGCTGAAGCAGTGAAAGCAGCAGGTAGAGAGATGCAGATTTGGGGTGTTGACGGCGAGTCAAAGATGTTAGACTACATCGAGCAGGGACTGTGTACAGGAACTGTTTATACAGATGCTAAGAGCCAGGGAGTTGCATGTGCTCAGTTTGCTATGTATGCTATTGAATCAGGAATTACTGCAAGCAGTTTAAGTGAGACACCGATTGTTAAGATGGCACCAATTATTGTAACAGCAGATACTTTGTCTGAAATTACAGAGGATATGCGCTGGTAATTGAGAAGATAGCAGCAGTATAACAGCAGATTAGCAGTCGGCTGTAAGGTAGGAGGAATATTCTTATGAGACAGGAAAATATGCGGCGATTGATATCAGTCGCATCGCTGGTAATAATAATGCTAGTATTTGGACTGACCAGCAATTCGTTTTTTACTGCAGGTAATATATTGAGCATTTTAAGAGAATGTGCGGTTACCGGTATCATTGCTATCGGCGTTACATTTGTCATCATTACGGCGGGGATTGATTTGTCAACCGGTGCAGCCGTTGGATTTGCAGGTATGCTTTGTGCTAATCTGCTGTATAACTATCAGTTATCTGCAGGATTGATTATGATAATATCCATATTAACAGGACTTGCATGCGGAACATTGAATGGATTTATCGTAACAAAATTAAGAGTGCCGGAGTTTATTGCGACACTGTCTACACAGTACTTATTTCGTTCTATGGTATTTGTGTTTGCGATTCGAGAGGCTGGGGTTATCAGCAACAAGAAAATTGAGAATCAGGGTATCCTGATTATGGGCGGAAGTATCAATGGAATTTATTTGGTTACGATTGCGTTTGTGCTTCTAGCAGTAATCGGACAAATTGTTTTAAAGAAAACAAAATTTGGTACATATGTTTATGCAACAGGTGCGAACAGAAAATCCGCAGAATTATCTGGTATAAATACAGATAAGATTCGCTGGCTTGTATTTATTATCACAGGTCTTCTGTGCGGTATAGCAGCAATCTTCCAGATTGGACGTGTAGGAAGTGTTACAACAGACCTTGGCACAGGGATGGAATTTGACATTATCGCAGCAGTTGTAATTGGAGGATGTGCATTTGCAGGAGGGCGTGGAGATGTGTTTGGTTCTGCCGTAGGTGCTATTTTTATGGCGGTATTGCAGAACGGTATATTGAAATATAATCTTCCTACAGCAGCACAGTTGGTTGTAAAAGGAATTGTAATTGTTGTTATGATTATTTTTGACGCAGTTTACAATGACATCATGCAGAAACGTATCCAGAGGAAGGCCAGGGAAGAGGATACAGAATCAGTGGAAACGGCAGGAGGTGAAGCATAATGTCTACGTTATTGGAAATGAAAGATATTGAGAAAAGCTTCAATGGTTCTCCTGTATTGAAAAAGGTTGATTTTTCTGTGGAATCAGGAGAAGTCCACGCACTGATGGGAGAAAATGGTGCTGGTAAATCCACATTGATTAAGATATTGACAGGGATCTATCCGAAGGATGGCGGTCAAATTTACTGGAACGGGCAGCCTGTGGAAATCAATAATAGGAATGATGCCGCGAAGCTTGGCATTGGTGTTATTTATCAGGAATTGAGTTTAATTCCTACTCTGACAGTTATGCAGAACGTTATGCTTGGAAAAGAGGAGAGCAGAGCAGGTTTTGTCAGTGCAAGAAAAATGCGAAAGAGAGTCTCCGAGTTAATTAACAAGTACGGATTTGGTATTAAGCCGGATGCGATTGTGGAGACACTTACAATTGCACAGAGACAGACGATTGAAATTTTAAAAGCGCTGAGTGAAGAGTCAAAACTGATTATTATGGATGAGCCTACAGCGTCGTTGAGTACAAAGGAATCAGATGCGTTGTTTGGGATTATTGAACAACTTAGAAAAGACGGAGTAAGTGTTATCTATATTTCACATCGTCTAGAAGAAGTATATCGTCTATCAGATAGACTTACTGTTCTGCGGGACGGTGCGAGAGTGGCAACACTTACAAAAGAACAGATTATTCCTGCGGAAGTAGTACGCCTTATGATAGGAAAGGAATTAAGTGAAGCAACTGCTTCAAATAATTTAGCTACTTCAGATAAACCAGTAAGGTTAAGGGTAAAGGATCTTAACAAAAAAGGAATTTTTAAAAATATCAATTTCGAAATACATGAAGGTGAGATTGTTGGATTTGCTGGGTTGGTCGGTGCAGGGAGAACAGAGGTTATGCGTTGCATTTACGGAGCAGACCCCTGTGACAGCGGTATGGTGGAATTCGAAGGACAGCCTTTGACGAAAAAGATTACTGACAGCATTAAAAAAGGATTTGGCTTTGTTCCAGAAGACCGAAGAAACCAGGGATTTACACCGCTTCTGTCCATTGAACGCAATGTTGCGTTGACAAATTATGATACACTTGCAGGAGGCGGCTTTGTAAATAAAGGGAAAGAAAAGAAACTGGGAAAAGAGATGGTGGAAAGGCTAAATATTAAGCCGAATAATCCACAGATTCCAGTAGGAAATCTTTCTGGAGGAAATCAGCAGAAAGCAGTTCTTGCAAAATGGTTAAGCCGCGATCTGAAACTATTGATTATCGATGAACCAACGGCTGGAATCGATATTGGAGCAAAGGACGAGATCTATAAAATCCTGGAAGAGCTGGCAGCAAATGGAACGTCAGTTATTATGGTTTCATCAGATCTGCAAGAATTGCTCCGTGTATCACAGAGAATCATTGTTATGAGAAAAGGCGAGATTTTTACAGAATTTTCAAGCGGCAAGATTACACAGGAGGATATTCTGATGGCAGAGTCAGGAATTCTTACGAAGGAGGCAGAAAAACATGAGTAAGGATAAGGTGAAAAAACTATTTGGGAAATCCCAGAGAGTGTGGATTCTCGTAGCTATCATGCTGGTTCTGACAATCCTTCAGCCAGGAGTTTTTCTGACAGGTGCGAATATGAAAAGTATCCTACTTTCTATTTCCATCTATGGAATTATGGTCTGTGGTACAATTTTTCCTATCCTTTTAGGAGGAATTGACTTATCTGTAGGTGCAGTTGCGGCAGCGGCAGGAGCATTGGCAG
The DNA here is from genome assembly GCF_055387595.1 of Mediterraneibacter flintii. NCBI lineage: Bacteria > Bacillati > Bacillota > Clostridia > Lachnospirales > Lachnospiraceae > Mediterraneibacter > Mediterraneibacter flintii. The sequence continues at coordinate 3,750,792 of NZ_AP031405.1, read as the reverse complement.
TCACACAGATCGTAGATCACAATTATTCTACAACAGGTGTTATAATTGGTGTTGCTGGAGGCTTGCTGCTGGGATGTGCTGTAGGACTAGTACATGGACTGATTGTTACCCAGTTTGGAGTGCCGGCATTTTTGATAACGCTTGCCTCCCAGAATATTGTATATGGAATTGCACAACTTCTGACGGGGAATAATGTAATTCCCTGTATGAAGCCAGCCTCTTTCGCTTTCCTCGGGGGCGGAAGGCTGTTGGGAGTACCGTTTTCCATCTATATTATGGCAATTATGGCAGTTATTTCTTATGTTATATTGAATAAAACTGTATTTGGAAGAAATGTATATGCAGTAGGTGGTAATCCGGAGGCATGTCGTTTGTCGGGTGTTAGAAGTCGTTTAGTAACAATTGTTGCTTATGTAGCATCTGGATTTACAGCAGCGCTTGCCGGAATTGTATTGGCAAGTATGAATCGGCAGGCAATTGCAAAAGCAGCACAGGGATATGACAATTTCGTGTTGACAGCACTGGTTGTAGGCGGGGCTTCTCTGATGGGTGGAGAAGGTTCTGTTCTTGCGGCAATCTGGGGTGCATTCCTTGTAGGAGTTGTGCAGAATGGCCTGCGTTTGATGGGAGTTGCTTCCGATTATCATGGAATCTTTAAATGTATCGTTATCGTTGCGGCAGTTGCGTTGGATGCGCACGTAAGATATAAGAAGAGTGGTCTGCAAAAAGGCGGTCTCTTTAAGAAGAAAGCAAAAGCAACAGAATAAGAAGCGAGGTAGGCATATGAAGATCATAGACGCACATGTACATGTATTTCAGAATTTACAAGGTTTCCGAGGGGAAGGAGAGCTTTACCCAATTGGAAATGGAAAAGGAAGATGGGCAAACGGAGATATTATAGAAATGATTCCCGAAGGACTTGGGGATAAAGGTTTTACCTATGAGACCTGCCATAGAGTCCTTAAGGAAAATGGCGTGGAAAAGGCAGTACTTTTGCAGGGAAGCTTCTATGGATTTGCAAATGAATATGTGGCAGAGGCGGTACGTGCGTATCCGGAAATGTTTGTCGGAGCCGGAACGTTTGATCCAATGGCGAGATATGCGGATATGATTTATGACAGACTGACAAGAGAATTAGGTTTTCGGATTATGAAGTTTGAAACGAGTTCAGGGGGAGGATTTATGTCCTATCATCATCCCTTTGATCTTGCGGAAGTATTTATTCCGATTGCGGAGAAATGCGAAAAGAATTCGCAGGTACTTGTGTTGGATATTGGCAGTCCGGGTATGAACAGCTTCCAGCCTGAAGCGGTGAGAAAAATTGCCTTGAAATGCCCTGGACTAAAGATAGTAGTCTGCCATCTTCTGGCACCTACACTGGCGGATAAAGATACAGAGTGTTTCAAAGAAAGCATGGAAAAACTAGCACTTCCAAATGTATATTTTGATTTGGCAGCGATTCCGTTCAACGTACAGCCGGAGACATACCCATTTCCGACTGGGTGTGAATTTATAAAATCTGCAAAAGATATTGTAGGAGTAGATAAGCTGATGTGGGGGACGGATATTCCGTCAGTGCTGATACAAAATTCTTATAAGAAATTGACAGAGTATCTTTCAGAAGGAAATATCTTTACAAAAGAGGAATTAGAAAAAGTATACTATAAAAATGCATTAGAGGTGTATCTCTTTCAATGAAAGATAAGAAAAAACAGATGCGGCTGCTTCTGATACTTGTATGTATATTCTGGTTTGGACAATATGTATATATTCCTTATCAGACAACGTATCTGACAGAGATTGGAGTTCCTGCTGATATTGTCGGTATCATTATCGGAGCATATGGTCTTGTACAAATATTTTTCCGTATACCTGTCGGAATACTTGCCGATACAGGAGGCGGACATAAAAAAATTATTACATTGGGAATATGTTGTGTAGGAATAGCATCCTTAATAAGGGTGCTATTTCCAAATGCGGCAGGCTTTTTTATGGCAAATTTATTTTCTGGACTTGGAGCATCTGCATGGATCTCTTATATGGTTTTCTATATGGGATTCTATGGCGAGGGGAACTTACAGGCGGCGACCGGAAAGGTGATTGCGGCAAATAATACAGGCGTACTTATCGGATTTGGTGTCAGTTCTGTTTTGTACGCACATCTGGGAATGAGATGGATCTGCGTATTCAGTATGACGGCAGGGATAGCCGGTACACTTATGTGCGCAGGGCTCAGGGAGAGAAGGGCAGAGGGAAAAAGAGCAGAAAAGAAGGAGCTGGTGAAGCTCTTTCTGCATAAGAGACTTCTGTTTTTTTCTGTGCTGGCTCTGCTGCAGCAGGGAGTGCAGATGGCAACGTGTATGTCGTTTACGATACAGGCAGCAAAAAATCTGGGAGCCAGACAGTGGCAAGTCGGAGCGACTTCTATCATATATATTGTATTTGCTGTTTTATTTTCTTATTTGTCAAGTAGAAGCTTTTTTACGAGGATTGGACATACCAAAATTGTGCCGGCAGGATTATTTGTTCAGGCATTATACTGTGTGCTTGTTCCGAACATGAACCGTATTTATGGAATTTATGTGTGCCAGATTTTAGCAGCGTTTGCTATGGGCTTTTTGTTTACCTCTTTGACCAGCGAAAGTATGCGGGGGATTCCCAGGAAATACTATTCCACAGCGATGGGAATTTTCCAGGCTGTCTATGCAGTGGGGATGACAGCATTCCCAGTGATTGTTGGCAGTATAGAAAATAGTTTGACAGAACAGGCTGCATTTTATTTTATGGCTGTCTGCCTGGTGATAGGACTTGCCGTGGCAACGATTTTTTATAGAAGGGAGAGAAACTAAATGTATTTTGTAGAGAAGGTAAGAACGTGTAATCCGAAAGAGGGGGAAGTGGGGATTTTCTGGTTGGGACAGGCAGGGTTTTTGCTGAAAAACAGTAAAAATGAAATACTTGCTGTGGATCCGTATTTATCAGACGCCGTAGAGCGAATCTGTGGTTTGAAACGATTGATGATGCCGGTACTGGAACCAGAAGAACTAAATCCAAATGTACTTGTAATCAGTCACCATGATGAGGATCATCTGGATATGGACATTATACCTGAAATGATGAAAAGAAATCCAAAAACAAAGCTGCTGGCTCCCAAAACAGCATATAATATGTGTCTGGATGCGAAAATAGATAAAAAGCAGTTGTTACAATTTGATGAAGGGACGAAAATTACATGCGGAGGATTTGAAATAGAAGCGGTGTTCGCAGATCATGGAGATCACGCTCCGGACGCAGTCGGTATACTGATTCGTACAGACGGTCGGGTATTTTATTTTTCTGGAGATACTTCTTATCAGTGCGAACGGATGAAATATGCTGCTTCTCAGGATGTAGATGTATTAATTGTCCCAATCAACGGAGAATATGGCAATATGAACGCATTGGAGGCAGTAGAACTTGTAAATCTTGTAAAACCGAAACTGACAATTCCAAGCCATTTCTGGACTTTTATTAGGCATGGAAGCGAACCTTATATGTTTGACAGAGAGATGCGATTGGAGGCAAATGACTGCCCATTTTATTTTATGTGCCAAGGAGAAGGGATTGTCTGGGATGGAACAGTGTTAAGAATGGTGAATTCTTGAAAAAGTGGGACTGTATCGCCGGACAATAGTATGATATAATAAACGTTGAAATAACGGATATAGGTGGTTTGAGAAATGAAAAAAGAGTCCCTGAAACAACAGGCGTATAATATTATTAAAAATAAAATTATTACTTGTGAATATCCTCCTAATTTCCTCCTGAATGAAGAGAAATTAAAGGAAGAGATCGGTGCAAGCAGGACACCTATCAGAGATGCGCTCAGCAGACTGGAGCAGGAAAATCTTGTACATATCCTGCCTAAAAAGGGAATTATGGTGGCGTCCCTATCGATACGTGAAATCAATTCTATATACGAAGCGCGTATGCTGGTAGAGCCATATGTGATTGAACATTATGCAGGGAACATCGATAGAAAACGGTTTCTGTATTATGAAAAAGTATTTAAGAAAAAAGAAAAAGACATCCACGAGGGAGTGGATATTTACGATGATGTGTACGACATTGATGATAAATTGCATATAGAATTTATTAATGCAACAGAAAATGAGTATTTTAAAGCATTGTATGAGAGGATTTATTATCAGAACCGGCGTTTGAGAATACTGTCTGGAGTAAAAAGCAGGGATAGAATTGCAGCAACCCAGAGGGAGCACCTCAAGATTATAGAGGCATGTCTGGAAGAAAAATGGTCAGATGCGGCGGAGGCAATGAAAGAACATCTAGTTTGTTCAAAAAGGGCATCCTTTGAGGCTATGATTGAAGGTGGAGACATGTTATTATAAATTAGGAACTGATGGAACGATAAGAAACCGGCTTTGTGCTGTTATGACATTCCAATTGGAAGTAGAGATAGGCTTTTGATTGGAATGTGAAAGGAGCGTGAAGCCGGTTTATTTTGAGTAAATTTATCCAATTTAATAGAGGATGTCTTTATATAGCAGGACTATATTTATGTGAAATTGATAAAAAATATATATGTTAATTAGAAAAAATCGTAACAGTTCAGCCCGTGCCATTCGTAAAACCGCACTGCGTGCTTATTGTGGCTGCCGCCACCGTTTTACTCATTGACGGGCGCTTAAGCTTATACAGATGTACGCACGCAAAAACATGCAAGCATGTTTTATGCTTTTCGCACAACTGTATGGCTGAACTGCTACAAAAAATTAAATATTTTCTATAAAGTAATTGCAAAATTTATTTTAAGGTACTATAATGTATACAACATATAGTACAATAAAGAGTACAATAGGAGAAGAAAGATGAGAGAACGACAATTTGTAGCGGACCTGGTCAGTGACCAGAAGCTGCCGAGAATGTTCAGAGCGAAGCAGAAATTTCTGCGAAATAGCATTGAAGTCGAAAAGATCCCGAATATCATTGAACATCTTCTTTCCGATGAAAAATTTTCGTCCCAGATAAAGCCAGGAATGAGGATTGCGATTACTGCAGGAAGCAGAGGAATTGCCAATGTAGCTCTTACTACAAAATGTATTGCTGATTTTGTGAAAAAGAAAGGCGCCAAGCCGTTTATTGTTCCTGCAATGGGAAGCCATGGAGGAGCTACGGCAGAAGGACAGAGAGAAATTTTGGAAGGATACGGCATTACAGAAGCGTATACCGGATGTCCGATTGTTTCTTCTATGGAGGTCAAGAAAATAGGATTGACAGAGGACGGCAGAGAAGTATTTATCGATAAACATGCCGCGGAAGCAGATGGAATTATATTGGGATGCCGTATCAAGCCCCACACTGCATTTCGCGGACCGTATGAAAGCGGTATGATGAAAATGATGGCGATTGGGCTTGGAAAACAGCATGGAGCAGAGGTTTGCCATGAGGCAGGATTTAAGAATATGGCAAAAAATGTTCCTATGTTTGGAAAGGCAATTATAGAAAATGCGCCAATCTTGTTTGCGGTTCCGACAATTGAAAATGCATATGATGAAACATGGAAAATCACAGCCGTAAACGCGGATGAGATTGAAGAAAAGGAACCGGAGCTGTTAAAGGAGGCAGCGGCAAATATGCCTCGTATTTTGGTGGATAGCTGTGATGTACTTGTAGTAGATCAGATAGGTAAGAATTTCAGTGGAGACGGGATGGATCCCAATATTACAGGGACGTTTTGTACGCCTTATGCAACAGGAGGTATACAGTCGCAGAAGGTATGTGTTTTAGATTTAAGCCCTGAAACACATGGAAATGGGATTGGCCTTGGGTATTCTAGTGCGACGACAAAGAGAGTCTTTGACAAGCTGGATTTAGCGTCTATGTACCCGAATGCAATTACCTGTACTGTTTTAGGAGGAGTCCGGATTCCGATTATTATGGAAAGCGATAAAGAAGCGATTCAGGTATGCGTAAAAACGTGTAACGAGATTGATAAATCAAACGCGCGTATTGTTCGGATCCCGAACAGCCTGCATATCGAACATATTATGCTGTCAGAAGCTTACTATGACGAGGTAAGAAAGAATCCAGATATGGAGATAGAGTCAGAGCCAGAGGACTGGGGATTTGATGAAAATGGAAATTTGTGGTAATACAAGTGCTTAAAAAGGATAGGAGGAAGATGAAAATGAAAGCAATACGAATTAATGCACCAGGAGAGGTTGAAATCTGTGAAGTGGAAAAACCGGTCAGAAAACAGGGAGAAGCTCTTTTGAAGCTGTTATATGGAGGAATCTGTGGAAGCGATTTGGGCTCTTATAGAGGCACATTTGCGTATTTTGATTATCCGCGTATTCCAGGACATGAGTTCAGCGCTGAAATTGTAGAAATAGATGAGAATGACAAAGGGTTGAAACCAGGCATGATCGTTACATGCAACCCCTATTTTAATTGTACAAAATGCTATAGCTGTGAACATGGCATTGTGAATGCATGCATGAACAATGAGACAATGGGCTGTCAGAGGGACGGAGCATTCTGTGAATATATTACAATGCCGATAGAGAGAATTTATGATGGGAAAGGGCTTCCGCCGAAAGTGCTTGCTGCTATTGAACCTTTCTGTATCAGCTATCATGGTGTACAGCGCGCAGGAATTAATAAAGGAGACAAAGTGCTGGTTGTCGGTTCTGGAACCATAGGTGTATTGGCGGCGGTAGCTGCAAAAGCGCTGGGCGGAGAGGTATATATCAGTGATGTGCAGGCTCCGAAGTTGGAGTATGTACAGAAGCAGTTTGGGTTTGCAGGAACAATTTTGAACGATTCGCCGGAACACTTTACAGAGGCTATCTCTGAAATCACAGGTACATATGAAGTAAACGGAACGGTTCAGCCAAATGGGTTTGATGTGTGTATTGAAGCGGTGGGACTTCCGTCTACTTTCCAGAATACAATTGATGCGGCGGCATTCGGCGGGAAAGTTGTTTTGATTGGTGTTGGAAAGAAAAACCTGGACTTTAATTTTACACTGCTCCAGAAGAAAGAGCTGAATGTGTTCGGCAGCAGAAACGCTCTGAAGAAAGATTTTATCGAATTGATCGATTTGGTGAAAGATGGAAAAGCAGATCTGGAAAAGGTTATTACAAATGTATACCCGTTTGAGGAGGCTGCAAAAGCATTTGCAGATTTTGACAAGAGCAGCGGAGATATGCTGAAAGTAGTGATCGATTTTACAAATATAAAATAAGAAAATATATTTATATTTTAAATAGAGAGGATATTTGAAATGGAAAAATTAAATTATCAGGTATTGGAAAAATCAGGGTATCAGGGATATATTAAGAAAAGCGCGCCGGAGAAGGTATTACAGTTTGGAGAGGGAAATTTTCTGCGGGCATTTGTAGATTATTTCTTCGACTGTGCGAACGAAAAGACAGACTGGGAAGGAAAAGGCGTACTTGTTCAGCCGATCCCTCAGGGGCTGACAGAATTGATTAACGGTCAGGAAGGACTGTATACCTTATACCTGCGTGGGAGTGAGAAAGGGCAGAAGGTAGATCAGAAAAGAGTCATTTCTTTTGTAAGCAGATGCATCAATCCATATGAAGATTTTGACGCTGTCATTAAGGCTGCTTGCAGTGAGGAGCTGGAATATATTGTATCAAATACAACAGAGGCAGGAATTGTCTACGACCCAGAGAGTAAATTTGAACAGTGCCCTCCGAACAGTTTTCCGGCAAAGCTGACGAAAATTCTGTATGAAAGATTTAAGGCAGGCAGAAAAGGCGTTGTCATTTTAAGCTGTGAGCTGATTGACAATAACGGAAAAGAGCTGGAAAAATGTGTGCTTCAGCATATAGATGACTGGAAACTAGGCGAAGATTTCAAGGAATGGATTACAGCGGAAAATATCTTTTGTTCCACATTGGTAGACCGGATTGTGCCGGGAAGAATCAAGGATGCAAAGGAAGTAGAGAAGCTGGAAGCAGACAATGGATATAAAGATGATTTGATGGACGTCGGAGAGTGCTTTGGAGTATGGATCATCGAAGGGCCGGCAGAATTGGAGGAGCGTCTTCCGTTTAAAAAAGCCGGATTAAATGTACAGGTTGTACCAGATGTAACTCCGTATAAAAAGAGAAAGGTACGCATCTTAAATGGAGCACATACAGGATTTGTCCTGGGCGCTTATCTGTCAGGACAGAATATTGTAAGAGACTGTATGCATAACGAGACGATTAAAGGCTTTATGAATAAGATGCTTTATGATGAGATCATTCCAACACTTCCATTGGACAAAGAGGATTTAATGGATTTCGCTTCGGCAGTAGAAGATCGTTTTAACAATCCATTTGTAGACCATGAATTGATGAGTATTTCTTTAAATTCTACCTCCAAGTGGCGGGCAAGAAACCTTCCGTCATTTGAAGAATATGTAAAAGAAAAGAAGGCGCTTCCGGTATGCCTTACAATGAGCCTCGCCGCATATATTGCATTTTATAGTAGCGATATACAGGAAAGGACAGAGGATGGACTGATTTGCAGGCGTCCGAAGGGGAATACCTACAAAGTCCAGGATGACGCATGGGTATTGGATTTCTACTATGAGCATAGAGAGGACAGTGCAGAGGAGCTGGTACATGCAGTACTTACAAACGAAAAAATGTGGGGCGAAGATTTGAGTCAGATCGAAGGTCTGGAGAAAAAGGTTACAGAAAACCTGCTTAACATTCGTGAAAACGGAGCAGAGAAAGCATATGCTTCCTGCCTGTAAGGGAAAGAAAAATAAAATTTTTGGCACATAAAAGAGTTATGTGGGAATATATGCAGGCTGCTGCCGCGAAACAGGAGAAAGCTCACTGTTTTGCGGCAGTTTTTATGTCCGTCTGAAAAAAGATAGATTTATTTTTTTACATGAATCAGTTTATCTCGGAATCTTACAGAAAGTTCAAAATATTTTACATTGTCAGGTATATGAGGTTCCAGTTTATATCCTGTTTTAGAATGTGGATTAAGACGTATTCCTGCGATATCCTCAATAAGTATAGAGATAGCGCCGCTTGCCCAAGGATGGCAGAGGCTGGTGTTCCATTTCTGTTCCTTTCCCCATGCCTCGAAACAGGTCGTGGCGCCTTCTTGGATCATGGTATAATAGCTATGTTCATTTTTACTGAGAAGAAGATCATATAATTGCTCATAGTGTCCTTGACCGGCAAGTGCTTTCATTAGAAAATAGCTATGCATGACACCGCAGGAAACCCCTTTTTTGTAAATCCAGTCTGCTGTATAGTTTCTATCCGATTGAGGAGTAATTCCAAAGTAAAGCGGATAGGTATTAGACATCAAGGAAGTGTGTGTGCTGTATTCGGCATCTGTCATAAGGTGTTTTTCAGGATCATAAAATTTGTCCAGAAAAGCCTGTTCAAGCTGATATATTTTATGTTCTGTACCTAAATCCGGAGTGGGAAAAACAAGATTATATAATTCCTGACGAACTTTATAAGCACCGATATAAAGCGCATTGATGACATTATGACAACCATCAGATACAACTCGTTCTCCAAGTTCAAAATCATAACCATCTCTGAGATTTGGCGGCCAGTCTACCAGATTCCACTTATCATTTACAGTATATAAAAGCCCTTCTTGCTTTTCAAAACAGGAAAAGTGTTCTAACATTCTATCTATAACCGGAAGATAAATTTTTATGGTGTCAATATCTCCGGTGAACAGATAATACTGTTTTATGAGAAGTGGAAACATCAAAGAAAAATCAGCAATTTCCTGCATGGTAGAGCCAGGCACTACACTCATAAGTCCGGGACATATACGTGCAGAGGAGGCAAATTGATCAATTGCTTTTAACATCATAGACGTATCATCTGTCAGCCATGCCTGGGAGCGTGAGGTAATGATAGCATCACCCAGATACTGACCCTTTTCCCGGGTAGGACAATCCATATATTGTTCTTGCACCCCATATTTTACTCCGTTTTTACATATCTGAAAGATATTTTCAATGAGAGTATCAGAACATTTTAATGTACAGAAGGATTCATTCATTGGATAGTGCCGTACCAGAAAGTAAATATCAAGAAACTCTATAGGTTCTTCTGTGCTGATTTGTGCATACCGCAACCCTTTATAGTCATAGGGGACAAGTGTACAGATTCCATTATCCAAAGTCCAAGTTTCATCATAAGTACAGTTACAGCGCATTTTAAAGCGGACATTTCCGGATTCATCTAATTCTTCACCACATTGTATGCGTACTTTCTGCCCGGATGTACCTTTAGCTTTCAAACAGAGAGAACCGGTTATTTCTTCTCCTGCGTCTATAAGGAATGTACCGGGCTTTATTTCTTTTATTTTAGACGGACGGATTTGATAAATATCCAGAGCTTTTGTAGGTTGGGGAATGAGCGTATAGTCCTGCCAGGAAGCGGGAGCCATTTTTTTCCAAGTGCTGTCATCAAAATCAGGTAAATTCCAAGCTTCATCCCATTTTCTGCTATCAAAATTCTCAAGAAATTGTGTATCATAACCGGTAAGACATCCACTATAAGCGGATGAAATATGATATTTCCATACTAATTTATCCTTCAGAGAAAAAGAAGGCTCTGCGGCAAAACCAAAGCGATCATCACCACTGTTCCAGACGCGGTTTATAACGCCTTGGTAATATAGGTGTACAGCAAACACATTTTTTCCTTCTGTAAGATAAGTTCCCAGATTTAGTGTTTGATAATAGTAAGAATCGTGATAAGAAGGAGCTGGTCCCTGCGCTATAAAATGACCGTTTACATAGAGCTTATAGTAATCATCGGCAGTTATATTCAAAGAGAAAATCTGACGACGAGTTTTGATTGCCATAATATCTTTATGATTTAGTATAAAAGAGGAACGGGCAAGAACATGAAGATTTTGTAATTCATCAGGAGAAGTAGGAATATTCGATGCATTTGAATCCAGTTCTTTATGAAAGACATTTTGGGGAATACGATTTAAGAAACTATCTATAGTGTACCATTGAGGATTCCACATTTTAATCACCTTTTTGCTTTTATTCGCATAATCCTTTCTATTTTACTAAATATCCGCCGTCTACAGGAATAACAGCGCCGTTGATATAGTTTGAAGCATCAGAAGCAAGAAAAATAGCAGTTCCCTTCATATCTTCAGGGGTTCCCCATCTTTCTGCAGGTATACGCTTAGTAATTTCTGAATATCGGGGATTTGCAGGCTCTGTAAGTGCGGCATTCATATCTGTATCCATATAACCGGGGGCTATCGCATTTACTTTTATTCCTTTACAGGCCCATTCATTGCAGAGTGCTTTCGTAAGTTGTGCGACTCCGCCTTTAGAAGCGGCATAAGCCGGAACTGTGTAACCGCCGAAAAAAGAGAGCATAGACGCTATATTGATAATAGTGCCTCTTTTTCTTCTGCGAAGAAATTCATTGGCGGCAAGCTGGCAGAGCTCAAAGACTGCTGTAAGGTTGATATTTAATATTTCCTCCCAGTTTTTTAAGGGGAAATGTTCGCTTTGGCAACGATATTGAACACCGCCACAGTTGACGAAAACATCAAGATCATTTAGAAGTTCTATGGCCTTTTGAAACCCTTCCTGCCGTTGGCTGGAAACGGAAAGATCCATGACAACACCATGACAGATATATCCTCTGCTGCAAAAATGTGAAGCAGTTCTATATACCTTTTCGTTACTTCCGAAAATGACGACTTCTGCCCCGGCCTCCAAAAAACCTTCGGCTATACCGTATCCAAGACCGCGTGTACCACCGGTTATAGCAATTTTTTTCCCGGTTACGTTAAATAAATTATAAGCGTTCATAGTACCTCCATATAAATTTGTTTTTAGCTTTACGCTTTTTAGTTTAGCATGAAGGAATCATAATGACATGGAGAATTACACCAGAAGGGATTGAAAATTATATCACTATTTTTAGGGATACTAGAATATTGATACGGTAGAAAAAATAATAAATTGAAGATAAAATAGAAGAAAGAAAAGGATATTGGCAAAATATTTCATGTATACTGGTTTGATTTTCTATGTTGAAAAATTTAACGGAATGTTATATTAAACCCATCAAAATATTAGGAGGAATTATTCGTGAAAAAAAGGAAATTTATGGCGGTTTTACTGGCAGTGATGCTTACAGTATGTATTCTGCCGGGATGTTCTGAGAAACAGGAAAACAAACAAAAAGGAGGTGGAGAAGAAAAAGAGCTGACAATCATGGTTGAGAATAATGTATCTCTTGCAGGATTTGATGCGGTGACAAAACTGGCAAAAGAAAAATTAGGAATTGACATTGTAGTAGAGACAAGGCAGGGAGGCTCAGAAGGGGATAATTTGATTAAGACCAGACTGGCAGCGGGAGAAATGACAGATATGGTCGTTGTGACTCCGGGGTCAGTATTAGAGACATTAAACCCAACAGAGTATTTTATGGATATATCTGAAGAAGAATGGGTAGATAAACTGGATGATGAATATAAAAAGACAGTGACATTTGACGGAGAGACATTCGGTGTTCCTTTTGCTTCTTCGAAATGTGGAGCCGTGATATATAGTAAGCCTTTGTATGAGAAATATAATCTGGAAGTGCCGAAAACATGGGATGAATTTATGGATAACTGCAAGGTACTTAAAGAGGCAGGAGAAACAGCTATATTAGGTACCTCTGGTACTATGTGGACAAATCAAGTAGGATTCTTAGGGAATGCCTATAATATTCTATACGAAGATCCGGAGTTTCCGGCAAATCTGGAAGCAGGCCAGGCTAAATGGGCAGAGACCCCGGCAGCGCTCAGGAGTTTTGAAAAAATGGAAGACACAGTGGGATTCTATAATGAAGATGCTCTGGCAACAACATTCAACGATGGATGTGATATTATGGCAAATGGAGAAGCGGGACATTGGTTTATGCTTTCACAGGCGTTATCAAATGTATATGAACTGTACGATGAGGGAGTAAACGATTTAGGGGTATTTGCAATTCCGGGTGACACGGAGGAAGAGACAGGGCTTACAATGTGGATGCCGATTTCAATATGTGGAAACAAGAACAGTGAGAAACAGGAGTTGATCAAAGAATTTATGGAATTTTATATTTCGGAAGAGGCATTGGATACCTATGCAGATGTAGTACCGCCAGATGGACCGTATTGTGTGAAAGACTATGAGCTGCCGGAGAACTCCTATGACGCTGTAAAGATAGATATGCAGAAATATGTAGAGGAAGGAAAGACAAACGTAGCACTTGAATTCCTGACTTCTGTTAAAGGAGCAGAATGTGATGTGATTTGCCAGGAATTACTTTCAGGTCAGACAACGGCTCTGGAAGCGGCTGAAAAATATGACGCAGATTGTGCTAAGATGGCAACACAGCTAGGTCTTGACTGGGAGTGATGGTATGGTAAGAAAAATGTACAGTAAGTGGTTTATGCTGCCGGCATTAATAATTTTTACGGTATTCTTTCTACTTCCGCTTGTTATCTCTTTTTTCTTCAGTTTGACAGTCTGGAACTTTGACAGCGTAAATTTCTGTGGTTTGGACAATTTTAAAACATTTTTTTCGTCAGACGCTCTTGTATCCTCACTGGGACATACGTTGGTATACGCCATTCTTACCTGCGGTTCTAAGTTAATACTTGCATTTTTGCTTGCTGTTTTTCTCACAAGTGGTATAAAAACAAAAAATATTTTACGTGCGGTTGTATTTTTCCCAAACCTGATGAGTACAGTCGCAGTTGGAATTATTTTTACTGCATTGATGCATCCGTCAAAAGGGCTGTTGAATCAAGCGATCGAATTGTTTGGAGGGCAGGGAATTAACTGGCTGGGTAATACGGATATTGCCTTGTATTCAGTGGCAGTAGCTGATATATGGAAAGGGGTAGGAGTTGCGACTGTAATCTTCATTGCAGGGATGACATCTATAGATAAGACATATTATGAAGCGGCAGCGATGGATGGAGCAAATACATTTCAAAAATTGAAGATGATTACAGTACCTTTGTGTCGTCCCGCTGTCAACTCCATTATTATGCTTTCGTTCATCAGTGGACTGCGCAGTTTTGATTTAATCTGGTCTATGACGAAAGGAGGGCCCGGATATGCAACAGAGGTGCTGGCTTCATTGGTATATAAACAGTATGCAGCAGGATTCTATGGCCTTTCAACAGCAGGAAATGTCATTATGTTTCTGGTGATAGCTTTTATTGCCTATCCATTGCAGAAATTTTTGTTGAGCAGGGAGGTATATTAGGTGAAAAAAGGAAAAAGAATATCCTTAATCGGAGATATTTTCGGTATTGTAGGCGCTATTCTGATTTTTATCATCCCATTTTTATTTATGGGGATAAATGCTCTTAAGGATAGAAAAGAGGCAAATTTATTAAATATCTCTTTGCCAAGTGAACTGCATTGGGAAAACTTTGTACAGGCACTCAGTACGAATAATTATCAAATTATAACAGGATTTAAAAATAGTATTATTATTGTTATTGTATCTGTGACGATACTGGTAGTGTCTGGTTCTATGAGTGGGTATGCTATTCAGAGGAGAAATGACAGAATAACAAAAATTTTCAGTTCTGTATTGCTGGCAGGCTTAATGGTTCCGGCAGCGATATTGCCCACGATATGGGTTTTACAAAAAATTGGATTATATAAAACATTGGGAGGTATGATACTGGTTGAAGCTGCTCTTCAGACTCCATTTACAATTATGCTGTACAGAGGATTTATGAGTTCTATTCCGATAGAACTGGAAGAGGCGGGTTACATAGATGGATGTTCAAAATGGAAGTTGTACAGTACCATTATATTTCCATTGTTAAAGCCGGTTACTGCGACAGTTGTTATTCTTACTTCGGTAAGTATTTTTAACGATTTTACAAATCCACTGTATTTTCTGCCGGGGACAGAGAATACAACCATCCAGTTGACATTATATAATTTTATGGGCCAGTTTTCAAATTCATATAATTTATTGTTTGCTAATGTAATTTTGATTACGATTCCAATGTTGATTTTATTTATTTTTTTTAATAAAAAGATTGTCGATGGTATGGTATCGGGTGCGGTAAAGGGATGAAATCTTAAAATAAGGTGCGTGAAAGCTAGTGTAAATGCTATAATAGAACCGTGTGTGAGAGGATTCATACACGGTTTTAAGAGGTTAAACAAGTAGTATGAGGTGACGCAGTGAAGTTCCAGAAAAAGATAGTATTGATTTATATGGTTTTCGCTTTTCTGATAACGTTGATATTTACATGTGTATACTCCTCCTTCAGTATTAAAGGATATAAAGAGAAACAGGAGGCCGCAATACGTATAGTATCTGAGGCAAAGCTTCAGCAGATATGTAACAGGGTAGATGAGATGTCTGCAGTTACTACTTATCTGCTTTCCAACCAGGAGGTTTTACAAGCCTTAAACGAGCTTGCAAAACGGCAGATCGGAGGAAACGGGGAGGATTTATACTATATGGAAGAGGTTGCAGCTGTTCGCTCTCATCTCAAAACCTATTTTATGATAGATCAGTTTTATCGGGTTATCATATACAACAAATATAACCTTGTAATTTCAAGTAGTGCGGAACAAAATACAGGAACAGATTTTGTATTTGAAAATTACAGATGGAAAAATAATATAGAGAATACGAAAGGGAAAGGGGTTTTAATAGGTCTGCATAAGGATGACTGGGGGAGAAAGAATTCTGAAAATGTAGTATCCTTGGTTAGAGAAATACAGGGATTTGATATGGGATATATTGAAGTACAGGAAAGTGAAGAGACAATAGAGTCTTATCTGTGTAGTGAGGCGGAAGGAACACAGTATATTCTTTTTTCGGAAAAAGGAGATGTGATTTACCCTAAAATATCAAAAGAAGAGGCTTTGTTTTTGAAAGAAAATCTTACAGGACAGGATGGCGCAGTACAGAATTTAAAGAACAAAGATAAGGGTTCTTGTCTAATGTTAGAGGAATATTCAGAAGAAAACGGGTTGCTATTATTGACTGTCAGTGACAATGATTATTTATGGGATGTACTAAGAGATGTAATTCCGATTTCTATTCTTTTATTTACTGTACTGATGGGTCTTTCTTTTCTATATATTTACAAAACATCAAGAAGCCTTACAAAGCCTATTCGACAATTACAAAATTTTATGGAAAAAACGGAACTTTCTAATATAGAAGATAAAATAGATGAAAGGATTGCTAATGATGAGATTGAATCATTATATTTGTCGTATCAAGAGGTGTTGAACCGTTTAAATCAATCTGTAGAAAAGGAAAGAAAATTATCTGTTTTGCAGCTGCAGGCACAGTTTGATCTTCTGCAGGCACAGGTAAATCCACACTTTATTTACAATGTACTGAACGTCATATCTTACAGGGGGCTGAAATATGACGATGAAACTATATGTGACATTTGCAGCAGCCTTTCTAATATGCTGCGGTATTCTACAAATACAAGGGAAAAGACGGCGAAGATAAGTGAAGAAGTGCAATATCTCCGGTTATACTTGGGGCTTTTGAAATTCAGGTATGAACATAAACTGAATTATTCGATAGAAGTAGAAGAAGAGATTCTGGAAATGAAATTGCCAAAAATAGTTTTGCAGCAAATCGTAGAGAATAACGTAAAGCATGCATATCAGAATACAGCAGATGTGATAAAGATTGTAATAAAAGGAAAGAAATATAAAAACGGGTTTTTTATTTCCGTACAAGATTTTGGCACAGGTATGACAAAAGAAATAAAAAATAATATTGAGATAAAGATAAGAATGGTGAGAGATAAATTATCGCAGAAAAGGGAAAATGTAGAGATGGAAATAGGCGGAATGGGACTTGTAAACACTTATGCGCGACTATATTTGTTATATGGAGAGAGTATAAAATTCTCTATTGAAAGTCAGGAAGGAAAAGGAACTATTGTAAATATTAGTACGGATGAAGGATATAAATATGTATAGATTAATGATTGTTGACGATGAGCCATCGGCACGAGAATATTTAAGAGAAATTATAGAGAAGAAGTGTTCTGTATACAAAGTAATAGCAGAGGCGGAAAATGGCAGAGATGCTTTAAAACAAATCAAGCAGTGTGTTCCAGATCTCATTTTAACGGATATAAAAATGCCTGTCATGGGAGGGCTGGAATTAATTGAAGAAATACAAAACAGTTATCCTGAGATCAAATGTATTCTTATTACAGGGTTTCAGGAATTTGAGTATGCACAGAAAGCGATCAGAATGGGGGTGTGCGAATACGTATTAAAACCAGTCAATCCAAATGATTTAAAAAGACTGATGGAGCGTATGGAAGGACAACTGGAACAAAAATATTATGAAGAACGGATTTCGTTAATTAAAGATTTAAGTAATCCACTTGTAGAGCCAGATAATAAACGAATCGAACATTTTTTTGAAGAAGGTACCTATTATGCGATGTTGATACGTCAAAAAGGGGCACCCAGGCGTTATCATGTGCAGAATGGGATTGCAATCTGTTCTCTTCCGAGTGAGAAGATATTTGTATATGGCCGTGATGAACAAGAAACTTTATATCTTGTTGCGGAAAAATATGTAATTCATTGTGACTTTAGGCAGTATGTAGAAGAAATATATGAAAAATTCCGAAAAAAGGAAGGATATACAACGTGTGTACTGTATCAAAGAGGGTTTTCAATCCAGGAATTTTCAAGTATTATCCGTATGCTGTATAAGAAACTGGACAGGTCTATTGTAATAGGAAAAGATCAGATTATTGAGCTTTCTATGTTAGACGTGATTCAGGAGAATACAAAAAAAGATGCCGACAGTGATGAAAATAACTGTATGGAAAGGATCAGATATTATATAAAATATGGAAGGGAAAAAAAGCTTTCTGCCGAAATAGGACAGTTATTTGAAGTATGGAAACAGGAGGAGCAGAGCCAGTTTAATGTGGAAAATCAAATATATTATTTATATCAGACTTTGAATTATGAATATAAAAGATTGAAAGAATTTCCAGAATTACTTTACGCTTTAGATGAAGCTTTTGCAGAAGTTATGAACCTGAATGAATTAAAAGAGTTTGTTTTGCAGACGATCGAGCAGTATTTTATAACGGAGAAATATGAGGAAGACAGGGAGGATGAAAAGGACAGACTTTTAGATAAAATATTAATTTACCTTAATACACATATACAAGAAAGTATTTCTCTTGGGGATATATGCAGACAGTTTGGAGTTTCTCAGACATCCTTATACAGACTTTTCAGACAGAAAGTACAAAAAACTTTTAGTGGTTATTTGACAGATCTGAGAATTAAAAAGGCAAAGGAAATCATGAGGGAATGTCCGGATTTGTACATTAAAGATATTGCAGAAAGGGTAGGGTATGAAGATCAATTTTATTTTAGTCGGATTTTTCATTCTATTGAGGGGATAAGTCCAAGTGAGTATATGGAAAGAAATAGTAATTAGGAAATGATTTGACAGGCAGAGAGAGTATTGTTCTGTTGGGAAAAATAATTTTTATGTAGATAGCGAAAACCCGTTAACCATCTGGCTAACGGGTTTTCGTTGGTTTTATAGTTATCTAAAGGAATGAGAGTAAAGTGCGGCACCTTATATGGTGCCTTTACTTTATGAGGGGGGGAGATAGTTGTTTATCAACTATCTGAGTCTTAGTATAAGGCAAAATTATGTCAAAAGTATGAGTAAAATATAAAAGAAAACGAAAAAATCTTAAATCGCTCTTAAGAATCAATGAATAAATTTTTATTCTACCAGATTACGTAGTTTTCCAATCCCTTCTATTTCACAGATCACTTCATCCCCGCTTTTTAAAAATTTGGGAGGGGTATATCCCATACCGGCACCTGCGGGAGTACCTGTCGCAATAATCGTTCCAGCAGTCAGAGTAATTCCAGAGGAAAGCTCGGAGATAATTTCGTCAATCGGGTGAATCAGGTGATTTGTACAGCTCTGCTGACGTAGTTCACCATTGATTCGAGAAGAAATAGGAAGCACCGGAGGAAAAGTAATTTCGTCGGCTGTTACTATACATGGGCCCATAGGAGCAAATCCATCTAATGACTTGCCGAAGTACCATTGCTTGTGTTCAACCTGCAAATCCCTGGCAGAGACATCATTAAGGATTGTATAGCCATATATATACTGGACGGCAGTATCTGGAGTTATATCCTCCCGTTTTATATTTTGGCAGTCCTTTCCGAGAATGACCGCGAGCTCTGCTTCATAGTCCAGGCTGTCGGTTAAATTTTCGTGAAGTGGAATTGTCTCATCAGGGCCGCTTGCCTTATGAACGCGTTTACTGAAATAGACGGCTTTTTCTTGATTTACAAGAAAGGAATCCTTGTGAAAACGAGCAGATTCAACAGCGTGCTCAGCATAATTTATTCCAAGGCAGAGAATATCCTGCCTGGGATAAGGGATAGGCGCCATAAGCTGAAGTGCGTCGAGTTTTAATGCACTTTTAGGATTAACTTTATGATAGTTCACATTAAGAATCAATTTTTCCAATGGGACATGGCGGATAAGATCATTCATATCGGTATAGGATAGATGAAAAACTTCCAAAGGCCAGAGTAGACCGGGATGCTCTTTGAATCCAATACCTATCTGGGGAGTCTGGTTGTTTACTTGATATGTATAAAGTCTCATTAAAAATTCCTCCTATGTAATCAAAAAATTCAAATCTATGCTGGCGTTTCGTTCGCTGCTGAAGTCATTCAGTTGCTTCTCTTATTCTATCAAAGTGGTTGCTTTGTGGCAATATAATCTACAAATATATAAAAATTGACAACAGCATATATCTACTTTCTATCCGGACAAATGTATGATAAAATAATAACAAAAATATTCAGATAAAGGAGAATACATATGAATAAACATGTAAATCTTGAATATTTAAATACATTTGTCACGGCTGCTGAGACAGGTAAACTAAGCATTACTTCCGAACTGGTTTTCCGATCTCCTGCTGCAGTTAGTACCCAGATCAAAAAACTCGAAGAGCAGTTTGAAACCGAGCTTTTTATTCGTAGCAAAAATTCTCTTCTTTTAACTAAAGATGGGGAAACTCTCCTAAGATATGCAAAAGACATTTTAAACCTTAACAACGCAGTGTTTAATTCTTTAAAAAATGAACATTGGATCGGGAATATCATATTTGGGATACCAACAGACTATGCCAAAATGTTCATTACATATATTTATCCGAAACTCAAGAAAAATTTTCCTTCTTACCATTTTAATACGATTTGTTCCCGCAGCCGGATTATCCGTCAGTCTATGGAGAAGGGAAATATTTCTGCTGCTATTGTCGCAATGGAACCTCAGTTTCAGGATGATTTGATTCTTTGGGAGGAGCCATTGTACTGGGCATGTGCAAAAGGCTATACAATTCCACAGAATACGCCGCTGCCTATTGCCCTTTTTTCAGATGACTGTATTGTGAATACCTATACCCTCTACTCACTAAAACACACTTCTGTAGACTATGATATTATTTTTACTAGTACAATGTCAGAAAATATTGAGGATGCCGTCAGAAATGGAATCGCTGTATCACTTCTTCCGGCATCTTCTATTACAAATGATATGGACCTTCTTCCAAGCTCTTTTCTGGCAAGCCCGTTGACGCTAAAAGTAGGATTTACCCACAGTAATACCCTTGATAAGGCGTTTTGTAATACCATGTACGAAATTATAAAAAAAGGGGTTATGGATGCCGGTTTTACCAATGCAGATTTTGATATGGGTCAGTCTCCTTTTTATACATCTAACCTTTTTTCTCCGACTTCTCCGACAACGCAATCTGAGAAATAATCGTTCCGAAAACAGTCACTACAATCGCCGGTATCACACCACCTCCAAATATTGCATATAAGGAAGGAATAATCTCGAATGCGAGGGCAAATATAATGCCCGATGTCATTCCAATTCTGGCTGCTTTTACTTTCAGTGTGCTTTTTCCTCCTTTTCTCCTATAATAAAGTCCTATAATAAACATTGGAATAAGCACACCGCCACAGATAGTATATCCATATGTGCCTAAAGCATAGATATACTCTCCGCATAATCCACATATCAGGGAGATAATCCCTGCTATAACAGTGGCTAGCTTCGCATATTTGACAGATTTCTCAGCCGATAATTTTCCGTCAGGATCTAGAATATCTGATATAATGTTTCCTGCAGCACAGTTTAAATGCGTATCAGCAGCCGACATGCAAGCGGCAAACACTCCTACACATAACCAGATGCCAACAAATACAGGCATTTTATTTAGTATCAACCATACAAGCGCTTGATCCCCAATCGAAGGATTAAAGGTGTACGCCGAAATGCCGATTAAAATGATGAGGAACACTAATAATATATTAAAAAAGAAAGTAATTCCATAGGATTGTTTTGCGGTTTTAACATCCTTTGCTACAAACGCCCTATTCCAAAATATGGGATTCGAGGTCGCACCCACGAAACCTGTAAAAAAGCTTGTAATTATATAGAACGGTTTGTCTGTAAACAGTTCCCAATGTCCTGGATCTAATGCCATAACTCTGCTTTGTAAAATAGACAGGTCAAAATGAAAAGTTTTAAGGCCGAAAAAAATAACCATTCCTGCAAAAACTGCCTGTATCACTCCATGGAGGGCGTCGCAGTAAATAACCGCTTTTATTCCTCCTGTTGAGGTATGTACAATCAATACAATTCCACAGATAACTACCGAGACTTTATAGTCCACTTTGAATACCTGTTCCATTACATAGGAGATTCCCATTATTTGCGTTCCCGGCCATATAATATTTGGCATCAAGGCCGCAATACCTCCGACCCTCCTGACATATTTATCCCCGCCGCATAAGTGGTCTGCAATATAATGAGGCATAGATTGATAGCGGAATTTTGCCAAATACGGAGCAATCAAAATCCCCATAGCAATTCCTCCGAGTAGTCCCTCTCCGAGCCAAAGCCAATACGCCTCAACTCCATATAAGGCTCCACGACCCGCTTGACCAATAAAATTTCCTGCCCCGCTAAAACTTGCCCATGCTGTTAATGTCAACAATACGACTCCGGTATTTTTCCCCGCTATAAAATAATCTTCTGCATTATGGGCGGAACCTTTTGTCTTAAAGGCGATAATCATACAAATCAACAAATCTGCGATAACCAGTACACCTGATATCAGCATAAAATTTACACTCATTGCTTACTTTCCTTTTTTCAAACCGCGGATATACTTCATAGTAATAAATGCGGTAATAATTCCCAGCACGCCGCATCCGATACACCAATACCAAATTAAATCATAGCCTTGGTTTCCATATGTATCAATCCAGAAACCCGCCAGCTTTGCAAAAAACACATCCGGTAGATAACAAATAACAGAAATAATTCCCGTTGCGGTTCCCGTCAACCTAAGAGGAATACCGACTTCCCCCATTGTTGCAAAATATAAGCCTCTCATACCTGTATAGAAAATAGCAAAGATAAACGTGGTTCCTACGCATATCGCAGTATTTCCTTCAGACAATACCATCAACCCGGTTACTGCTGTTGCCAGTACCAGATAAATTCCTAATGTTTTTACTTTTGAACCAATTCTATCCGCGATAAATCCTATCGCTAAAGTAGACAGCGCTGTAATTAGATAAGTCCTGACTACGGAATAATTACTCGCCGTAGAAGTAGAAACACCCAGTACATTTGTCGTATACGATCCCAAGTATCCTGATGCTGCACAGTAAAATGAAAAACAGAAGAAAATAAGAATTGATACAAGCCATACACCGGGCTGTCTCAACACTTCCAGCACTGTATGAACGCTTAACTTTTCCTGAACAACCTGTTCAGACTCTTCTTCATTTCCAATAATATCCTTCGGCAGTATAAAAAAGACTACAAAGCCTACCAAAATATGGAGAACACCAAATAAAAACATCAAATTCCGCCACTGTGTTCCTAAAACCTGCGGGTCCATAGAACCGTCTCCTATCACTGCCCGTCCAAGCATTGCAACACCGAGAAAGCCTATCAGCATATTTAAAATAGAACGGGCCATCTCTGAGATAGAAAACATTCTCCCCTGTTCTTTACTTGTTCCCATTTTTCTTGTCACTTTAAGAAAAGCTGACCAAATGAGAATCCCTGTTCCAATGGCATAAAATACATGAATTAATATTAAGCCTGTTTTTCCGGGAACAGTTCCATACCAGATGGAGGAAAGTCCCATTAATATAGAACCTGCCAACAATAGATTTTTTTCTCTAAATTTATCTGCTATCAGACCGCCGAACAAATATGTAATCATTGTAATAGTGCCATATGCGGCACCTATATCTCCTAAAAATTCATAAGCATGGTCCGGAGATACTATCGGTTTGTACTCCGTAAATATGACAATCATTTGTTCCATATAGCTGTATCTTAAAAACGGTACATAAACCATGATTCCTGACAGTATACAGCATAATCCCAGAACAAGCCAGCGTTTATTTCCTGTAACCTTCATTTTTCCATTCCACCTCTTTTAGTATTTTGGAGCATAGGTAGTGTCCTATGCTCCGTTTTCTTAATCTAAAATTACTATCTTACCAGATGTCTCCTACTGTAAATCCATTCGGGAATGGGTCTGTCTCATCCAATACATATTTGCAATAAGCGCTAATCCAAGCTTCTCCGCCAATAGTGGGTTTTATCCCTTTATAGCCGTGAATATCTACTTCCTCCAGTGCATGACCGGTAAAAATAATACCTATAAGTCCTTCCCGTCTAAATGGTTCATTTAATTTCAATTCCCCTTTGGCATATTTTACTGACATCAATGCACAGGTACCTGTACCACATGCACAGCGGTCAAGAGCTCCTGTCCATGTTTCTGGTCTATTCAGATCAACTTCGCCGGTATACACTGTGTCAACACTCTGCCAATCTGCGTTTGGATTATCTGTTGGTCCATGAATCTCAGAGCCTGTAATTCCGATACCTGGATAGTCCGGATGATGAACTGGAAGCTGTTCTCTTGCCGCTTGATAACAAAGTGCACTAATTCTTGCAATTTCCTTTCCCTGTTCCGGTACTAATTTCAACCACGGGAACTGGCGGGAATCAATTAGGCAATAGAACATTCCACCCCATGCAATATCTACTTTAATTTTTCCAAGTGTCGGTACATCAATTTCAGCATCTAAATATACCGGAAACGCCGGAACATTCGTAAATGTTACCTGTGTAACTTTACCGTTATGACACTCCGCTTTAATCTTAATCAGTCCGGCCGCCGCCTCTAAGTAAAACTCTGTAACGGGTTCAATCATAGGAATCATGCCTGTTTCAAGGAGTACCGTGGCAACAGCAATTGTATTTCCGCCACTCATAACACAATATTCATTTTGCTCCATAATGATATACCCAGCTGCTGCTCTTGGGTCCTTCGCCGGAACAATTAAGTTACAGTTTACCGGCGGGTATCCTCGTGGTTCTTTTAGCACCAAATTACGTACCTGATCGTCGTTTTCTCTCATCCATTTCATTTGTTCATAAACGGTATCGCCTGGAATTGTAGGTACTCCGCTTGTGATGACATGCATAGGTTCTCCACAATGAGCCTGAACAACATCAAAACTTCTCTTAAATCCCATTTTCTTTCCTCACTTTCTACATAATTATTTTAATTTTCACTTACTTTTAAGACAATCTTTCCTACATGCTTTTTGGAAAGAAACGCTTTCTGTGCCTCTACAATATCTTTCAAAGGATAAACTTTTGCAATAATCGGACGAACTTTTCCCTGCTCTACAAACTCAATTAATTGAAGCATAGAATCTCTTGTCTGATAAGTCGTCCCGTAGAAACTCAAATCCTTTAAATACATATCCCTGACATCAAATTCAACAATCGGTCCTGCAATTGCACCACACATTCCGAGTTTTCCGCCCTTTTTCAAAATTTTTAATATTTGAGGCCATGAATCTCCTGCCACCATATCTAATACCACATCTACGGACATCTCACCGAGTTTTTCTATGTAATCCTCGCCTCTAAATATAATCTCATCGGCACCGTATCCTTTTACAATATCTTCTTGTCCGGGGTCGCATACACCGATTACTTTTGCTCCTCTTGCTTTGACAAGCTGTACTAATGCAGAGCCAACACCTCCCGAAGCGCCTGTTACAAGAACACGGTCATTTTCCTTAACCCCTACTCTGCATATCAAATTGTTCGCTGTTGCATATGCACATGGAAATACGGCAAGTTCCTCATCTGAAAGGCTGCTGTTTATACAAAATACTTCCTCTGACCGTGCAGTTGTATACTCACAGAAAGTTCCGTCACACTCTGAACCATGAGTAAAACATTCCAGTCCATGTTCGCTAGGAGGCATTTCCTGCACGTTGCGAATCAATACCCTCTCTCCGATTCTTTTTTCATCTACACCCTCGCCAACAGCAACAATTCTGCCACAACTATCTGCGCCCTGAATTCTCGGAAATCCGAGTGCCTGCCCAAGCCATGAACCATCTTCGTTTACGTCGTCTCCATATCCTTCAGCACCGCCAACGCTTGTTGCCGTCTTTACATTTTTGGAATACCAGCCAATACGTGTATTAATGTCTGTATTGTTGACTGCTGCTGCTCCAATCTTTACTAATACTTCTCCTGCTTTTGGCTTTGGAACTGGAATATCTTCTCTGTAATCCAGTTTATCATATCCCCCAAAACCCGTCAGATAGACACCTTTCATTTTTTCTGGAATAGCTGTCATTTTTTCATATCCTCCTTCATTATGAAAAGATTTGAAAAACACCGTCTGCGCAAACAATGTATCTTTTACTACTGTCATTTTAATACGATTCTTGTTAAAAATATATCAAAACTATTTGAATCTTAAATTCAATTTATTTTGATTTAAATTTCACAATCTTTTCCGTATAATGAAAGAAATCAGAAAATAGGTATATTTTTTAAGGAGGATTATATCATGAGAACTAATAGTGAAAGGCCTTTAAAATTAGGAATGCACACCTATACACTCCATTTTTTTGGTCTTGGAGAAAGCTGGGGATTTGGAAAAGACTTCTTCTTCCCGCAGACAATGGACATTTTTGAATTGATGGACAGGGCAGTTGATTGGGAACTAGACGGATTACAAGTCACAAAAGTTGACTTAGGTTCTACTAGCCCTGAACATCTTGAAAAAATCAGAAAATACGCAGAAGAACGGGATTTATTTTTAGAATTTAATGCCTCCTTTAATGCCGGAAGTGACTCACGCGTAAATTGTACTGTGGACGAGGCATTAGATATTGGACATGCACTTAATGTAGATTTAGTAAAATTCAGCCTCGACATCAAACGTCCGAGACAGCTATATGGTTCTTGTATGCATCCGGATGTTATGAGACAGTTAGCAGATAAATACGATATATTTAAGAATGCAATTCCAAAGCTTGAAGAATATGGTTTTAAAATTGCGATTGAGAACCACACTGATACCTTTGCAGATGAAATACTATGGCTTGTAGACAAATTAAATCATCCTCATATTGGTACCTGTGTGGACACAATGAACCCGCTACAAGTAATTGAAAATCCTTATTATGCAATGGAGCGAATGTTACCAAAAGCATTCTGCTGCCACTTTAGCGACGATCTGATTGTAGTTGACCCGCTTGGCGTACATGATATAGGTGCTCCCCATGGTCAGGGTTCTATGGACTGTCCCCTTATGATTAAACAAATTCGTGAAAAATCTCCAATGGACCGCATCATTTTTGAGAATGAAATCGCTTTTTTACGTCTGGATGAGCCGATAGAAGAAGCTAGGGAACGAGAACTAAAGGCGTGTGAAGAAAGTGTACGTTATCTACGTGACGTACTAAAATTGGGTGTAAGAAACCGTTAGATATGTAAATTAAAATAGTAACTAAGCGAAATAACATAAATAAACGGCTTTTGTAAAGTTGAATCCCTCAAATGGAGGTTTGAAAATAAGTAATACAAGGATTTTTCGAACTCTATATAAACAGCGAAACCCCGTCAACCTTCCGGCTGACGGGGTTCGTTGTTTTTATAGTTATCTAAAGGAATGAGAGTAAAGTGCGACACCTTGGGGAATCTCCCAAGATGTCTTTACTTTATGAGGGGGGAGATAGTTGTTTATCAACTATCTGTCTCTTAGTATATAGTGAAATTGTGTCCAAAGTATGTTGAAACAATAAAAGAAATAGAAATTTTATAATAGAATTCTAAAATTAAGCCGGTACATTCTAAAAAACGCAAAGCAGGGCTTTATGGTATTTGGAGCGTCTGTCCGGCATAGATCAAATCCGGATCAGAAATTCCGTTTAGAGAAGCGATTGCACTGACAGTTGTTCCAAAACGCTGTGCAATGCCGCTTAAGGTATCGCCGTATTGGACTGTATAAGTCTGTGGAGAGGAAGAAGCGCTGCCTGGTATTTGAAGGATTTGTCCGGCATAGATCAAATCCGGATCAGAAATTCCGTTCAGGGAAGCGATTGCATTGACAGTTGTTCCAAAACGTTGGGCGATACCGCTTAAGGTGTCACCGGATTGAACGGTGTAGGTCTGAGAGGAGGTATTGTTTTCGGGAATTTTAATTGTTTGTCCGGCGTAGATTAAATTTGGATCAGAGAGTCCGTTTAAAGAGGCGATTGCCTGGTAAGTGGTACCAAAACGTTGTGCAATGCCGCTTAAAGTGTCACCGGATTGAATGACATACGTGACATAATCGGGAGATGGTGAAGGAGAGGGGGGGGGATCTGGAGAAGGCGCATTGCCGTCAAGATGATTGAGTCCTGCCTCCTTTATTACGGACGCATAGTCGATAAAGCCGTCATCTAAATCTACATTACCGCTGATACCCGGAATGCTGCCCTGGCTGGTATACTGCCAGATCCCGCAGTCCGTACCGTCAAATTGGCTGGTGTAATAGGCGTACCATAGGGCATATTTCTGCGGGAGATCCGCAGGAAGATAAGTGTTCAGAAAATTTTTGTTGCTGTAATACATAGCATAATAGCCATTTGTTTCTATACGGTTACAAAAAGTTTTTACAATTTCCGTTGCGAGAGAAGGGGTAATATTTACACCTTGACCTGCGGCATAGTCAACAGAAGCCTGTTCAATATCGTAGCAGATGGGGTAATCGAAACGATGAGAAGAAATTGTATTCAGACATCCGTCCGCTTCTGAAGCGGCGGTTTCCGGGCTGACTGCATAACAGAACCAGTAGGCGCCGATTGGTAAGCCGATGCGATTACACTCAGATGCGTTTCGATGAAATTGCGCGTCGACTGTATTAAAGCCATATCCTGCACGCAGCATGGCAAATTGATAGCCGGCAGCTTTTACCTGTTCCCAGTCAATAATTCCTTGGAATTCACTTACGTCAAGTCCTTTTATGCTCATAAAAAACTCCTTTATAAATAATAAAACCTGTTATATCAGTATATGGAAAAGACGGCTGAAATGTGAAAAGGAGTTACGAAAAAAGGAGGATGCCGGAGAATTTTCTCCGGCGCTAGAAAAAGTATGAAAAAAGGTTATTGCCTTCTGACAGTTTCTACTATATAAGAAAAATGTGATGGAGTTGTGATTAAGTATTTAAGAAAGTATGTAGGAACATTGAAAATTTTATTAATAAGAATATTAAGAAATTTAAAAGAATCGTTTAAAATCCATCAATCCGCGTGGTTGACGTAAATATGGATAAAATGTGTCAACCATGCGGTTTTCAATGAAGTGCTATCCAAATAAATGACATTGAAAAAAGTCATAATAAATGGTATCCGTTTACAACACGTTTACAACAAATCACTGTTCTATTTGTATTTTTTCGATTTCGTGTCTCAAGTCTTCAAGCTCCCGATGTCCATATACCTTGTTTGTCATATCTGAAAACGCATGCCCTAGCATTCTTTTCCTATCGTTTTCTTTTACCTCAAAGTGTTCGCATAATTTAGAGAACGTATGTCGGCAATCATGGGGAGTATGCTTTCCAATTCCTATTATGTCAAGGGATTCATACATTCTTTTCCTAAATGTGCCTTGCGTTATAGGTAACAGCATTCCTTCCCGATTTAACCGCTTTTTCACAAGAGGCATAATTCCTGAATGAATGGGTACTATTCGGTTTTTGCTGCAGTTATTTTTAACCCCGCCTTTGAAATATCCTTCTTTCAGATTCACTTCAAGCGTCCGATATGCTTCAATGCGGAATCCAGAATAACACATAATAAGTAGCATTTCCACAATATCATTATTCTTATTCTTCCAAAGGATTTTTAATTCTTCTGTACTAAAGGGCGTGCCTTTTTCTCTGTCATTCTTTGCGTTGACAGAGACGTATTCGGAATAATTCATTGATACAATATTATTTGGCACCGCGTATTTATACATTTGGTTATACAATAGTTTAACGGATTCAGCAGTTGCCTTTTTATGTGTTTTTAGAGTCGCGTCCAGGGCCTCCTGTAAATCATCAGCTTTTAATTCCTCAAATATTCTATTATGCAGTGCCTCGACATTCTTATACCCTGATATTACACGTGCTTCTGAAGAAGACTTTCTACCTTTGTAGCCGTATTCTTTGCCGAATTTGCGCTTATAAGATTTCTCAAATACTTCCGAGAATTTCGGCTTATCTGTAGCAGGTTCGCTATTGAACATTTTTTTGTTGTAATCTGATACCAGTTTTTTGAAAAAAACATCATTGATACCAGAATCTGGCCGCATATTTTGCTCAATCATTACTTCATCTCCCGGCGTGTATGTTCCGGCATGATATGAGACTAAGACTGCCAGTCCGACATCCCAGCCGGATACATAGCATAAAGCTGGAGGTGTCTTTTTCTTTCCGTTGTCATATTCCTCAATTGCTGGTGGATAAACTCCATAGGGATTCCTGCGTTTTTTACCAAGAAAGCGTATCTGGCCGTAACCGTTTGGCAGTTTTTCATGTTTCTTTCGTCGTGGCATAGTTATCACCTTCTTTCTGAATATAAAAATAACAGCGCACAAACGTTCTGTATTGTGCAGCTGCACCGAAGATGATACAATATTCCTGCGAAAGATTACTGCATAATCTTCGGATTGTGCTAAAACTGCTCCGGTATTGGCGTACCGGGGCGGCTTTAGTTACGAAACTTATTTACATAAAAATATTGACATTCTTATAAATTAGATGTAGTATAGTCTTACTAATCAAAAAGAATTATGAATAAAATTCTAGATTAGTGGTAAGAATGTAATGAACACATAATATTAAGTGTTCGTAATATTTATAGAAAAAAGTCAGTAATGTTTTTGGTGTGTACCAAAAAAGGTTTATTGGCTTTTTTCTTTTGGCGAATAATTCTCATAAAAATCCAAATACATGACACAACGTTTAAAATGTGTAGACTTCATAGCTTCTTCACGATTATATTCAAAAATCAATTTACAAGCAGAGCGTATTTGCTCAAGTTTAAAATTTTCTATATTTTTTAAGATTAGACCAGCTTTCTTTTGGACGTTGGGCACGTTTTCTATTTCTTTCATTACATCCTCATAAGTGTTATAAGAGGGAACAGTATTCAATGTTTTTTCAACTTTTTTAGAAATTATTTTGTTTATGCTATTGTGCTTTTGGATGTAAATATCCAATTTACTTCCCCTATTTGGCAACATAGAGGCATTTTTCACATATTTGAACACCGGAAGCAGCCTTGTGTATGGAAGTGACTTAAAACGGTCAATACACATAGAATTGGAATCAAAATTCTTGTTGTTATATAATATATCTTCAAATATTAATTCGTCTTCAAAAAGACCATATCCGAACTTGTTCAAAATATTTTCTTTATACCCGATAGCAATTGCTAATGGCTTGGAAGACAAGTCTACTTGGCTTAAATCATCGATCCCGACAATAACAGATTCTGCTTGAGAGGAAGTGATACTAGCATCAACAATACTTTTGATGACACGTTTCGTTTCTCGTACTTTAGCAGGAGAAATTGCCGGTGTTATTTGATTGAGAATCTCATAAACACGACCAAAATTATCGGTAGCAATTTCAGTAATAGGTATATCATCACCAGATTGTGTAGTAACTGTACGGTGGATTTCTATTAAGTCTGATTCGTGTTTTTTATAACTGATAAAAATAAAATGATCACGGATGTTTTTAAGCTGTTGGTCTGATAAACAACCTAAAAAGTCAACGATTATAGATTGTATATTTTCATCAGTAAAAGAATATCCTAAAAAGACTATTGGAGATTCTGAAAATAAAGTCAGCATTTTGGCAATAATTAATTTTCTAGAATCATTAAAGGCTTTATAATCTGTTTCTGTAATTACTATTGAATTTGCATCTGTGGCAGAGCCATGTATTTTATATATTTCCGCTATATTATAAATGTCAGCTCCGAACAAATCGCTTTGGCGCACAAAAACAGCGAAGTCGTCCGGGAAGATTTCTTTTTCCAAAAACAGATCATAATTAGTTGTTATTACGGCGGAAATTTTAGTTTTTAATAATTTAAATTTTTCTAGTTCTAAACGAAGATCCTTCCGGTTATAAAGCGTTGCTTTTTTAAAATATGAGGATAAATACATTTTAAAAGGAGAAATCCCTTTGCGTACCCAATTGGGATTTTTAGAGTTTCCTATATTAAGTTTAATTTTTCTGTCATAAAAAGCGGCGTTGAATTCGTTTTCTATTATAGCCGCAAGCTTAGTATTTATATCAAAATCAGACAAGCCCTGGCGAATAAGAGAGTCTTTATGCTTTTGAAATTGAAAAATATCAGAACTATACTTCTTGAAAGTCATTTCCAAAAGTCCGTCCCAATCGGGATACTTATAAAGATATCTCTTAGAAATACCAGATCCAACGAATAAAACTGGCAACCTATTGCTATCAGCCAACCGTTCTAAAGTATTTTTATACAAATAAAATCATCCTCTCTTCCTTTGTATTTTTTTATATAATCACCGGGGCGGTTATATCTTTTCCATGACTGCAAGATTTGGCAGAAAGTAAATCACATAATTATCCACAGTAGTATATACACCATATTTGTCGCGGTATATCTCAATACATTCTTGCAGACATTCTTCCGTTACTTCCAAATACTCCGCAATCTCATATCGGCTTTGGCACCCAGCTTCATAGGCCTTTATAATACCGCGCAGTCCTATCAATCTATTATAAGCCCAAAGCCTCGCCTGCCGTTCCTGCTTGCGGTTGTGGGTGTCGGACATATCCAGGATATTTCCGACAGAGGTATAGTGGTGTCCCATTTCTTCTGCGAGTATACAACCTCTTTCAATAGATTTTTCTACTTTGCTATTTATGCCAATTACTCCGTTGTGATATAGCCCTTTTATTCTATTACTTTCAAAATTACAAGAAATAATGTCTATACCGTCTTTGCAGGCTTCGTCCTCTAGGCGTTCATGCATATTCATTCAATAACACCTCCCACTCAAGTATATCTTAATGCCAGTCCTAAAAAACGGACTTACTTTTTCCTGTTTTTTACAAATTCGGCAAACTGGCGGATTTCATTTAGTTCATCTTCGGTAAATTCGTCACCATCAAAGTGTGCGGCGAGAGTGGTAGGCGCATAATTTCTTTCAGAAACCATTTTTTCTAATTCATCTGCGCTTATTCCTAAGGCGTTGCATATCTTACAAACATTTACATAGCCAGCTTTTTCAGCTCCACGTTCTAAAATAGCCTTTACAGTTGAGTATGGAAGACCAGATAGTTTGACTATGTCAGATACTTTCATACCTTTCTTCTCCATTAAATCTCTAAGTATTTCTGCGCGTTGTTCCATGAGTTTTTCCTCCTTGATTTGATATTACAGTATTGCACAATAAAAGTAAATAGAAAATTGCAAAATTTTGCAAAAAAGTTGTTGACTATTGCGCAATAATGCAATATACTATAATCACAGATTGCGAAATTGCGCAATAGAAAGGAGGGTTAAAAGTTGCAGGTAATAAACCTAAGTAATCTGGAGGCTGAAATGAAAAGGAAAAGCATTTCACGGAATGATATTGCGAAAACACTTAATGTGTCTTATCGTACAATCCATTCGAGATTTAACGGTGAATCTGAATGGAGTTACGCAGATTGTGTGAAAGTTAGAGATAAATATTTTCCTGATATGCTTTTAGAGTATTTATTTCAGCTTGATAATTCTGGAAACAAAGAAAAGGAGGTGGATGCAAGAATAAATCTGACCCCAAAGAAAATCGCAGACGGGTACGCAGAATGCGACGTGAGATTAGTGGCAGGACAAAAGAAGTAATGACTGCCCTGCCACAGAATTATTTTTTATCGATAAGTTTTTGGTATGCGGTTTCAACCATTTCTTTCCAAGAAGAAAATTCTGAGTTGGAACATATCGCTTCATCAAATGCATTAGTATCTTGCAGTTTATCTAAATCGCTTTGAGAAGTTGTATCGCAACTGATTGCTTCACAAAAATCAGTAAAATTTTTATGCTTTGTAAATTCGGACATAAAGGAATCTGTAAAGATTTCAAATACACTGCTTGAGGACAGGTATTGAAGGCGCTTCTCGATGTCTCCTTTGTAGTCCCCAACAGCTAAACGAATTTGCGTCATAGTTTTCGCTACTCCTTTCGTAATACTCGGCATGGCAGTGCCTGTAAGGAGATTATATCACAAAAAGAAGTTTTGAGTAGTGTAGCATAGAGAGCCCGATAAAAAGGACAGGAGGTAAAACATGGTATATCAATGGGAATTAGAAAAAGTAAAAGACTGGTCAGTGAGTCAGCTGAAAAATCGTATCCATAGAGAGGTAGACTGTGGACAGCCTGCGCCGGGATGTGTGTCAGTTGAGGCAATGAGAATGGAGCTACTTCGTAGAGGAGAGGAACCAGTCGGGTATCACAATACATAAGGAGGTGAATAAGGTGTCAGAAATTTTAAACACAGCGACTAAAATCGCAAAAGTTATCCGGTGTGACCCTTGCGAGGTTCGGCATAAAATGCGTACCGGAAAGTGGCAGTTTGGGCGGGTTATACGACCGTCTAAAAGGGGTGAACTGTATAGATATGAGGCAACAATAAACGAGGTTGCAAAATACATTGACATAAGCCGGGAAGAGGCGGAAAGGAGGCTGGCAGAGTGACAGAGTTACAGGTAATTGAGCAGAAGCGCCGTGAGACAATTGAAGAAACTAGGAGGCGCAGAGATAAGTCTATGAGAGGCATAGTAACGATCGCATTTGTATCATTAGCATTGAACATATTGCAGGCTGTTGCGATTTACATATTGCAGGCAGGGCCTATTTGAAAGGAGGGAAAAGAATTGACCGATTTAGAGTTTGAGGACTACATGGAACGGACAATTGCAGAAGCCGAAGAAATGTTTTTCACTTCAGAACTGGGGATACAGGGCGACGTAGCAGACCTGCTTGCACTAGATGAAACAAATCTTTTTACCGGCTCACAGGTTGCGGTGGCGATAAAAAGAGTATTGGAATTAAAAGATTGAGCACCTACATAAGCCCGGCAAGGCGTAGGCGCTCGGAAAATAACCACTTATATTGTATCAGAAAGGCATAAAAATGGCAAATCAAGAAAAGAGCTGCAATACATGCAGCAAATGCGTACCAATCGGTGAAGGGGACCATATCTGTGAAGAGGACCCAACGCTGATTGTTTTAGAGGACTACCTGCCGGCAGAAGATTTCTTCTGGTGTGGCGGGAGATATTGGGAGGGAAAATAAATGTTTAAAAATACAATGCAGTGTTCCGAAGAAGATTATTATGCGCTGGTGTGCGCTGTAGAAAGGTATATGAACATTGCAAATATGCCGGACTGGAGAGTGATATGTGCGATTCTCGGAATTGAGGAGGTTGGAGAGGATGTATAGGGGAATCCAGTCGGAGTATGGAAAGACAGTATGCGATTCAGACGCCTTTTCATACGCATGTGAAAGGTGCAGGACAGGCAGCTATGAAGAAAAGGCGGCATTTCTTTACATTGCAAAATCAGCAGAAAGCATGGAGGAGTTTTGCGAGAGACTGACAGAGTGGTTTTACTCTGGAAACTGGATATATGAGGAGGAATAACAAATGAACGATAAAATACATATACCTGCGAAAAAGATAATTCCGGAAGGACAGGAAGTAATCAAGATTACCCCTGTGGCATACAGGGCACTTGCGGAAGTTGTAAATGAGTCTGGAAGAAGTATCCGGCAGGTTGCAAGCATGATTATTTTACAGGCGATAGAAAAAGATTTGATTGTATATGACAGGGAGGAATAGGCAATGAGCAAAGTGATTGCAATTATGGGCGAGAGTGGAGCAGGGAAGACAACATCCATGCGAAACTTAGACCCGACAACAACATTTTATATTGACTGCGACAAAAAAGGCTTGAGCTGGAAAGGATGGAAAAAACAGTACGTTGAAGGAAAGAACTACTTTAAAGGCGACGTTCCGACCAATGTCATGCAGTGTTTGAAAGCTCTGGATAAAAACGAGAAGTATAAAGATTTCAAGACAGTAATTGTGGACACGTTAAACGGCATTATGGTAGCTGAAGAAATGAGAAACGTGAAAGTTGCAGGATATGGTAAATGGACAGATTTAGCTTCTTACATTTACGAAATTGTTGATTATGCATTATCAATGCGTGATGATTTTACGGTTATTTTTATTTGCCATTCCGAAACTATTTCCGATGATAACGGAATGATTTTCACGAGAATCAAGACAAACGGGCGCAAACTGGACAAGATTGTGCTGGAGAGCAAATTTACAACAGTGTTACTTGCGGAATGTAAGGATGGAAAGTATATCTTCCATACTCACGCAGATCGCAGTTCCGTAAAGACTCCGCTTGGAGCATTCGAGGAAGACCAGATGGATAATGACATTATAGAAGTAATCAAGGCGTTGGAGGATTATTAATGTCAGAGTAAAAAAGAAGCTA
Organism: Mediterraneibacter flintii; assembly: GCF_055387595.1. Classification (NCBI taxonomy): domain Bacteria; kingdom Bacillati; phylum Bacillota; class Clostridia; order Lachnospirales; family Lachnospiraceae; genus Mediterraneibacter; species Mediterraneibacter flintii. The sequence continues at coordinate 3,714,738 of NZ_AP031405.1, read as the reverse complement.
TAGAGCTTTGTTATATACAACCATAAACATTATAGAAGGAGATTTGAAAATGAAAAAATTTAAAGATTACAATGAAACACAGAGCTATACAGAAAGTGCAAAATTGCCAGTTGGCGGCTATATTGTGAAAGTTCAGAATATAAGGCTTGAAGAAGGAACAAACGGCAATTCAGACCGTTTAATTCTTATGGTAGATGTCAGCGAAGGTGAACATAAGGATTTCTATAAAAATCAGTATGAAAGCCAAACGGGTGAAGACAAAAAATGGAAGGGCACATTCACAATCTATTGTCCAAAAGACGATGGATCGGAGCAGGATAAATGGACAAAACGCCGGTTCAAAACTATCATGGAGCACATCGAAGCATCCAATCCAGGATATTCATGGAACTGGGATGAGAATACGCTGAAAGGGAAATCGTTTGGCGCACTCGTTGGAGAAATCAATACGGTTATAGACGGGCGGGATATTTCATACAATGCGATCCGTTTTACTACAACAGTGGATAATATTAAGAAAGGGAACTTTAAAATTCCGGAGCCATATACGAGAGGCGCCACTTCAGCAGGTGCAAAAAAAGAAGCAACGGGAAGTGAAGACTTTATGAGTGTTGACGGAACACAGGAGGAAATTCCATTCTGATGAATCATTTTGAGATTGACGACTGTCTCAAGTCAATGCAGATTATCGTAGATTCCAATGAACAACCGTCAAAGCGGGCAAAGAAGAGATATGAGGCTTTCGAGTGTCCGTATGTACGGCAAAAAATTGATTATGGAGATTATACATACAATTTTATGTTTCCGAACGGAAGATGGCTGTATGGTCCAAACACAAGGGTTTTCCCGCCTGTTTCAATCGAGCGTAAAGCAGATCTGGCAGAACTGTCACAATGTTTCTGCCAGTCACGCCAACGCTTTGAACGAGAGTTTGAGAGAGCATTGAAGAATCATGCGGATATGTATCTCCTCGTAGAAGATGCAACGTGGGAAAATATCATAAACGGTAAATATGCTACTCATTACAATCCGAAAGCATATTTTGCCAGTATCACGGCATGGCAGGCAAGATACGGCATAAAAACGATATTCTGCAAATCCGAGACGAGTGGAAAAATAATTAAAGAAATCTTGTACAGAGAGTTGAAGGAACGGCTTGAGCAAGGTTTTTATGACTCGGAGGTGAAGGAAAATGGAATATCCATCAATGTACCATGCAGCAGTTGAATATATCAAAATGGGACTCGCCGTTTTTCCACTCGAAAAGCATGGAAAGAAACCGATTACAAAAAATGGGTGTAAGGATGCCACCCTTGATGCCGCACAAGTAAAAGCATGGTGGCAGGATAATCCGGAAGCAAATATCGGTATTGCAACAGGCCGGAGAAGTGGCGGGATTTTTGTCATTGACCTGGATGTAGACGAAGATAAAGGAATTGATGGATACCACACGCTAGAGGACTGGCAGAGAGAGCATGGAAATTTTCCGGATTCATGGATTTCCATAACTGGACGTGGCGGATACCATATATATTTTAGATCTGACCAAGAAATAAGGAACAGAGCCGGTATTATTGATGGCGTGGATATTAGGGGTGAGGGCGGTTATGTGGTTGCCCCGCCATCTATCCATGCAAATGGAAACCGATACGAATGGGAATATGCACCAGAAGATATTAAACTGGCTGAAGCAAATGACACGGTAAATTATTTTGTTGACATAGGGAATAAATCTAGCCAGCGCTTTGCAGCACCTGAAATTATTAAAGATGGTACAAGAAATCAGACACTATTTCGCTTTGCTTGCATGATGCAGTCCAAGGGAGTGAGCGATCAAGCTGTGTATGCAGCAACGCTGGCCGAGAATAATGCAAAATGCGCTCCACCGTTATCAGATTTGGAGTTGAAGAGGATTGTTGACAGCGCGCTTGCATATGAAAAAGGTAAGCCGATATTTGTGAATCAGGACGGAAAAGCAACACAGGGACAAAGAGAGCCGATTTTTTCAACAGATGACAAAGGAAATATCAGACAGAGCATAGCCAATATATGCGAGGCAATAGAGTATAATCCAGAACTATACGGAAAAATAAAGTACAATATTCTTTCATATTCTCCATTTATTGTGGGGGCATTACCCTGGGAGCACGTCAATACATATAGGGAGTGGAATAATTCAGATGACAGCAATCTAAAGAGTTTCATCGAGGCAAGATATGGTCTGAAAAGCATGGAAAAGATTATGGAAGCACTAAATATTGTAGTAAACAGGAATCCATATAATCCAGTTAAGGAAATGCTTGAATCGCTGTATGAGAAATGGGACGGTAAGACTGGGTATATAGAAAATTTACTGCCAGATTATCTGGGAGTAGAAAAGAGCCAATATACCACAGAATGTATGAAACTATTTATGCTTGGAGCAATAAGCAGAGCATATAAACCGGGATGTAAATTTGATTATATGCCTGTACTGGTGGGTAAGCAGGGAATAGGGAAATCAACCTTTCTGCGGCTATTATCTATGAACAACTCTTGGTATAACGACAATTTCAATACTGTGGAAGGCGATAAAGCGCCGGAAAAGCTTCGCGGAATGTGGATGGTAGAGCTGGCGGAGCTACTGGCTACAAAGAAGGCGAAGGAGGTAGAAAGTATCAAGGCTTTTTTAACATCTACAGTTGACACCTACCGTCCGCCATATGGCAGACGCACGGAGCAGCGCCCGAGGGTGTGCGTGTTTGCGGGGACAACCAACAATGACCACTTTCTAACAGACCGAACGGGAAATAGGCGTTTTTTGCCGATTGTAACAAGAAAAGACTATGTGAAAAAATCCATGTTTGAAAACAAGGAGCAGGTCACAAAAGATTTTGAGCAAGCGTGGGGTGAGGCGATGAGCCTGTTTAAGGAAGCAAAAGAAACACCTGTGCTTGTTCTTCCGAAAGCGTTGCACGGCTATGTCGAGACAATGCAGGAAGTTTTTATGGAAGAAGATGTGAGGGTAGGTATTATTCAAGAGTGGCTGGACAACACAAGAGAAAATCGTGTTTGTGTTGCTATGTTATATCAAAAGGCACTCGGAAATGAGGATAATAAGCCAAACCGAATGGAATCGAATGACCTTCACAGTATTATGCTCAATCTTATAAAAGGTTGGCACAGGCTGGACAATGCAAACGGCGGCAGGGCGAAGTGCGGAATATATGGTACACAGGTTTGCTATGAACGAGATGCAGCAGACAGGGATGCAGACGAATTTGAACCGATACAGGAGAAATTACCGTGGGAATAATAGAGGTTTTACACTTTAGCATACTAAAGATAGTAACGGCTAGTAACGGGCTAGTAACCCTCTAGTAACCGCAATAAAGCCCGTGGTTGACACATTTCTTATACTATGGTTACTAAAGTTACTAGAAAATCATATAAAGTAGAAAAAATAAAAATATATATAAAAAGGAAAACATAGGAAAATAAGATAACCTAGTAACCAAGAAAATATTTTTTGTCGTCTTAAAATATGGACAAGACCAGTAAAATCAAGGACTTTCAGGATTTAAGCATTGGTTATTAGGCGGTTACTAGAAAGGATGATAATTATTTGGAACTGAAAAAAGTCAATGAATTATTCAATGACTGCTATAAATTGTATAAAAATTTTAGTCAAATGGACTTGCTGGACAATGATTTACAAGATTTAATTAAAATATCTGACTTAATTAATAAAAAGTATAATACAGAGTTTTCAAAATCAATGGTACTTGCAGTTATTGATGAGATAGAGAGAATCGAGAAAAAGAAGCATGGAAAAACAGAGTAGAAGGCTAAAGCACCGCATCGGGAGCGACAGAATCTATGCAGTGTGGAAAACAGCAGCGGAGTATATGAATTTTTATGAGGACTGGATAAGAACATGCTGCCGGATTAGCAGAAATAAAAATAACCCGAACAGGAAGCTGCTGAAACGATGGGAGTGAGCTAAATGGATGAAGTTATCAGACAAAGAATAGAAAAGCTGATACACAGCTATGAGCGTCAGATGAAGAGGAATGAGAAGAAAGAAAAGGAGTATGAGGGCAGGAAAAAAGATTTGACAATACATGGGTACTGGTCGCTGGGGAGTTACGGCGCAAAAGCAATGTTGTATGCGGATGTGATTGACGATTTGAGAGAACTCATTGAAGAGGACTAATGAAGAATAAACGAAGAAAGAGAAAGGAGCCAGCCTCCGGCCGGGGCAAAGGTATACCGGGCTTCTTAGAAAAAATGGAAAGAAAAAGAAAAGTAAAATGCGAACTGTATAGAGACTCTATGCAGAATTATAAAAAATATGGAATACCACCTGCGCAACTGATTATTGCAGATGTGCCATACAACGTTGGAAATAATTTCTATGGGAGTAATCCTATGTGGTACAAAGGTGGGGATAACAAGAATGGAGAAAGCAAGCTGGCTGGAAAGGCAGCATTTAATAGTGATTTTAATTTCAATCTTTATGAATATTTTCATTTTTGCTCAAAAATGCTGAAAAAGGATGATAAAAGGCCAGTACCGCGCGGCCGTAGTTCAAATAGTCCGTGTATGATTGTATTCTGCAGCTTTGAACAGATACAGACACTTATTAATGCAGCGGCTAAACATGGATTTATTCACTACATACCGCTTATATTCTGTAAAAATTACAGTCCGCAGGTATTGAAAGTAAATATGCGAGTGGTGGGAGCTACAGAATACGCCTTGCTGTTATACAGGGACAAACTCCCGAAGTTTCGCAATGGCGTACAAGTTGATGAAAACGGAAAGAACATACGCGGGACAGGAAAGATGATATTCAACTGGTTTGAATGGGAGAGAGATGGAAAGGAGATTCCTAAAATACATCCGGCACAAAAACCTGTCAAAGTTTTGAAAAAGCTGATTGAAATTTTTACTGACGAAGGCGACGTAGTTATAGATCCGTGCTGCGGAAGCGGAAGCACTTTAAGGGCGGCCCTGGAAACAGGAAGAAGCGCATACGGTTTTGAAATCGACAGAAATTTTTATAATCGGGCAAAAAATGAAATGCTTGCATGGCAAGATGACGGTCAGATGAATATTACGGATTTTATAGGATGACAGAAAAAAACTAAGAGGGAGTGGAGATGAACATACAATTAATTGATGTAGACGGACATAACTTTCCAAATCTTCCATTGATGAAGCTGTCTGCATGGCATAAAGAACAGGGCGACAATGTAAACTGGTATGATCCGCTTACGGCATGGAAAGACCCACCAGACAGAGTGTATATGAGTAAAGTGTTTACTTTTACACCGGATTATCAGCACTTTGTACATGGAAAAGAAATAGTAAAAGGCGGAACCGGGTACAATTATCCGGAAGGCGGAAAGGAACTTCAAAAAGAGATAGAGCATATATACCCGGATTACGGTTTATACCCTGAACTTTGCAAGAATACGGCTTATGGCTTTTTGACACGCGGCTGCCCGAGAGGGTGCGATTTCTGCATAGTCAGCAAAAAGGAAGGAAAGCAAAGCTATAAAGTGGCGGACTTGTCGGAATTTTGGAGAGGACAAAAGCATATAAAACTTTTGGATCCGAATATGTTCGCTTGCCGAGAGTGGCGAGAATTATCCGAGCAGCTTATTAATAGTGGCGCATGGATAGATTTTACGCAGGGGTGCGACATCCGAATTATGACAGATGAAAAAACGGCATATATCAAGCGTATGAAAATAAAACGGATTCATTTCGCGTGGGACAGATACCAAGATAAAGAGGAAGTTGTGGAAAAATTCAAAAGGTTCAAAGAATTAACAGGATGGAGCAGAGAAAAAATGTCAGTCTATGTACTGACGGGATATAACACAACATTTGCACAGGATTTAGAGAGGATATACACGCTCCGCGATATGGGATATAACCCGTATGTGATGATATACGACAAACATAAATTGCCGCAGGGCAGCAGGCTAATAAAATTACAAAGATGGGTAAATAGCAAGTATGCGTTCGCGGTATGTAAAAAGTTTGAAGATTATAAAAGATAGCGAAACAAACGAAGGGAGAGCGAAGATGGAGAGATTAACGGATTCAGGAAGACAATATCATTCCTGCGATTTTATGGAAGATGGAATATATATCTTCATAAATAGATTAAGAAAATATGAGGACACCGGCCTCACACCGCCGGAAGTACAGGAACTGAAGGAGCGAGATACGGCGAAAGGGGCGCAGAAGGCAGAAGAACAGCCGTATTTCCGGAAGCATTTCCACAGTTACATATGTCCGGTGTGTCACAAGAAAGTTGAATCAAGATGGATATTTTGCGGGCACTGCGGACAACGTTTGAAACAGGAGGACTGACATGACAGTAAAAGAACTGGAAGAATTTTTGAAGAATGTAAAAGATAAAAGTAAATCAGTGTATTTTTATCACTGTGATGATAATCCGTTCAGTGATGGGATTGGAATAGCAAATGTGTTTGAAGTATCAAAAGACCAAGAAAATACAGGAGTTTTTGAAGGCGTGTATATACAAGGGTGTTAGGAGGACTGTGATTGAGAACCAGGAAAGAAACGCATCAGGACAGCAAAGAACATCATAACAAGATGGCGGTGACAATAATGATACAGGCACAAGCGACGCAGATAGAGCACAAGACGGTTGAGGAGTATCTGGCAGAGAAGTACAAGATGGGGAGTGTTGCGGATGGACAAGAGCATACTTAGCGAATATGCAGACATGAAAGAGGAAATAAAAGACCTGCGGCGCAGGATTACCGAGGATCAGAAAAAGATAGACAGATTAAACAGACTTATTGTGGTTGATTCTGTGACATGCGGCAAGAAAGGGAAGAAGCCCATCCGCACAGTAAAGATAAAAGGCTTTCCGAAGATGGAAATAGAACACAGACGGGCACTCCTTGAACGGCGGCAGGCAAAGCTTCGTATGCTGGAGACAGACCTGATAGAAAAGCAGCTGCAAGTAGAAGAGTACATACAGACGATTGAAAAGAGCGAGCTGCGGATTATGTTCCGGTTGTATTACATAGACAGCCTTACGTGGTATCAGGTTGCTATGAGGATGAATCAGATATTCCCGAAGCGCAGGATAAAGTACACAGAGGATAATTGTAAACAAAGGCATAAAAGATTTCTTGAAAAAGTTGCTTAAATGTCACGCAATGTCACGGTAAAATGTGTTAGTATGCTATAAAGCCGAAAGGTGTAATGCTGGCCGACTTTCTCCCACACAAACGAAAACAGAGGACGCTCTATACAAAAGTATGGGGCGTTTTTCTTGTTATATTGAAATATGCTGGATTTAGGTGTAATATAACATAAAGTGTTTAAAAACAGAACATATAAGAGGGGGAAAATTAGATGAAATTTTCTGATTTTGAATTTGGATTTGCAGACGCAACAAAAGAATATACACGCGTACCCCAAATTTTTGAAGAAGCATTTTGCGATACTAGGCATATTATTGATAAATTATTAAATTCATATGAATTTTTATTAATAGGTAGAAAAGGCGTAGGAAAGTCTGCATTTAGTTCAAAAATTCAATCACTTGCGCAAACAGACAACTATTTATACGCAATACCAATGAACCTAAATGATTTTGAATTTTCAACATTTTCTAAAACTAGTATAGATAGTGAAGTTTCAGGTACACAAAAATATAAAGCGTCTTGGGATTTTTTATTAATGCTTTCTATTTATAAAATATTATTTAACGAGTTGCAAATTACGGAGATAGATGAAATTAATAATATAATATTTCTTTTGGATAAAATGGGATTTGGTTTGGATTCTGGATTTAAAGCTGATGTAACTCGTTTGTCAAAATTAAAAGTAGGCGCAGCCATTTTTAAATTTGATGCGGAATTTGAAAGAGAATTTTTGATTAAGCCAAGTACATACTTGGAGCGTATTACCATTATGACAGAAAAAATGTTAGATATTTTGTGTAATACAGAATTGAATGGAAGACAAATATCTGTGATTATTGATGGCTTTGATGATATATTAAGATATAAAAAGCATAAAATGGAGATTATAGCTAGTTTAATCCGCAGTGCAGATTATATTAATGATAAGTTGCTGCAGAGTGGGAAAAAAATAAAAATATTGCTTCTTATCCGTGCAGATTTGATTACTATGGTTACTGATCCGGATTTAAATAAAATTATTCAAGATGGAGCTATCGTATTAAATTGGGCGGATAGATTGGGAGATTTAAAACATCTTGTAGACCTACGTTTTAGTATGGGCGGGTTATCTATTTCAGAAGCAGAGAAATGTTGGGATAACATGTTCCCAAGTAAAATAAAAGGTAAGAATTCTTGGGATTATGCTCTTGATCATACATTATATAAGCCAAGAGACATTTTACAATTTTTAAAATATTGTCAAAATGCATATCCTGATAATTCAAGGCTATCTTTATCCGAAACACAAACGGTATTAAAAGAATATTCTAATCAATATTTTATCGAAGAAATGAAAAACGAATTAGCAGGATTTGTAGAAGATGAAATAATTGTATCTATTCCATCAATATTTAGAAGATTAGGGGGGAGAAAGTTTGATTTATCGGAGTTTAATAAACTTTCTAGTGAACAATGTCCTGGGAAAGAAATTACAATAGATGATACAAAAATGTTGATGATGTACTTATTTGAAGCAGGGTACATAGGTCAATTGGTTTCATCTGGAAAAGATAAAAAGAAATCAGTTATTTTTAAATATAGAAACTCTACAGCTAGAATAGATTATTATCAACATTTTATAACACATCAAGGATTACATAAAGGCTTAGGCGTTAGATTATGACAAAAAGATAACTCCCCGGACAAACCGGACGGGAGTTATCTTACAGCCAGCTGCTAATATATTGTATGACTATTATACAATGTATTATTCAAAAATTCAATGAGTAAAGTATTAAATTTTATGAAATAATGCATTTTACATTTTTTTGAATTCTTAAGGTATAATTTTTATCATATATGTATATTGCTCTCTAAGGTGATAGCGTGAACAAAAAGTGGCAGGAACAGCAGAAGAGACAAGCAAAGAAGCACCCTTCGGGGTGCTTTTCTCATGCGAAAAAAAGGGAACCCGTTTAAAGGTTCCCTAAAATCACTGTACAAGATGATGATACAGAATATCAATAAACTGTCCATTTGTAGGCTTATCTGTAAGCGGATACATAGCGATCTCCTTGAGCAGAGCAGAATTCCCCTGTTCCCAGCAATGCTTTATAGCGGTCCGCAGACAATGCTCTACGTTGAAGCATGTAGTAGCATAGTGGGTAGCAACCTCCATACACAGAACTTTGTAGACAGACGTGAGATAATCCTCATTCTGAATACAGAGAGACAGAGCATAAGCTAGGTATTTGTGTCCCAGATAAGTAGAGTTGATACCGAGACGTAAAAGTAAGTTTTGAATTTTTTTGTCCATAGTTAGGACCTCCTTTATTAAAATTTTCCGGAAATATTTTAAATGGAAAAATATGGAAATCTAAATAAATAGAGAAAAATAGATAATAATCGACATAAATAGACACGAAGATGATTTAAGAGAGGTGAGGTGAGTGCCGAAACAGCGAAGCCCAGATTCTTACAAGGCGGAAGAATTATACAAGCAGGGTATGAAGTTAGTTGAGATTGCAAATCAATTAAATTTGCCGGAGGGGACTGTAAGAAGATGGAAGCATTCATACAAATGGAATACCGAACGTTCGGAAAAACAAAGCGAACGTTCGCATAAAAAGAAAGGCGCCCAGCCGGGCAACAAGAACGCTGTGGGGCACGGGGCGCCGAAGAAAAATAAAAATGCAGAAAAGTTCGGTTTCTTCTCGAAGTATCTTCCGGAGGAAACCGTTTCTATTATTCAGGAAATGCCTGAAGACCCGCTGGATATTCTGTGGGACCAGATACAGATCGCTTATGCGGCCATCATCCGGGCGCAGCGGATCATGTACGTTATAGACAGCGACGATAAGACGGTTGAGAAGATAGAGCATAAGGATGGAAACGTGATTGGAGAGCGCTGGGAGGTACAGCAGGCCTGGGACAAGCAGGCGAACTTTTTAAGTGCACAGGCGCGGGCGCAGAAAACGCTGGACAGCATGATTAATCGGTATGAGGAATTGCTGCACAAGAACTGGAAGCTGGCAACGAAGGAGCAGAAGATGAGGATACAGCAGATGAAAGCGAATACGGAAAAGTTGAGGAAAGACAGTGGGTCGGATGAAACTGAAGGAGTTGAGATAATCAATGACGCCCCAAAAGAAACAGGTCAGAATCTCGGAAATCATAATTCCGAAGTATCTGCCGATATTTAATGATCGAAACTATAAGCATATCATATTGACATCGGGACGTGCCGGAACGAAGTCAAGTTATGCTGCAATACGTGCAGACTATCAGATTGTGTCAGATTCTCACGGTTCTGTTGTAGTCCTGCGTAAACATCACAATAAATTACGTAAGACCGTTTACAAAGAAATGCTGCGGGGAATCAGCCGATTGAAGATAGCGAAGAACTGCTTTATCATTACGAAGTCACCAATGGAGATAACCTACAAGAAAACAGGTTCAACAATCTATTTCTCTGGTTCAGACGGCATAGACGATACGAAAGGTATTATCGACGAAGATAAGCCTATAAAACTGGTTATTTTGGATGAGCTAACAGAGTTTTTTGACGACGGCGAGGGTGAAGATGAGCTGCAAAATATAGAGGCAACCTTTATCCGAGGGAATTCTTCGGGGTTCCAGATGATTTATCTGTATAATCCGCCGAAAAACCCAAACGCTCCGATTGTAAAATGGTGCAAAAAAATGGAACGGCGCCCAGACTGCGTACATATCCATACAGATTACCGGGATGTGCCTCCAGAATGGCTTGGAAGGGACTTGATAGAGTCTGCCGAAATGATGAAAAAGCTGGATGAAAAACAGTACAGATGGGTTTGGGGCGGTGAAAGCATTGGTGTGGATGAATTGATTTATTACATGTTTTCGGACAGACATAAATCAAGACCCACACAGAAGAAATACCAGCTGATAGGAATAGGTGTTGACTACGGTCAGCAGAACGCAACCACGTATCAGCCGTTTGGACTTGACATTTATCATAAAAAATTAGAAGGAATTGCAGAATTCTATCATTCTGGCAGGGATACAGGAAAGCAAAAATCGCCGTCAGAGTATGCAAAAGAATTTATAAAGCTTACCGATACATTGCATGAGAAATATTCGTGCAATGCTTTTTATGTATTTATAGATCCATCTGCTAAAGGGCTTTCGGAGGAAATTAAAAGAGCAGCAGTGGGACGCTTTTATGGTATTTCTATTAAGGACGCAGATAATACAGTGGCATTGGGAATTTCCAGGGTACAGAAATGTTTGACCTATGAGATTTTGACGGTATCTCCGGAGCAGGAAAAGCTGATAGAAGAATTTGGACTATATGAGTATGACAAAGACCTGCTGGACAAAGGGAAAGAACAGCCTGTAAAACTGAACGACCATTGTATGGATGCGGTAAGGTATCTTGTTATGGGTTTGTGGAGCAAGCTGAAGTATTTCCTTCCTGTAACAGAAAGAGAGGATGAAAGTAAATGAATATCATAAAATATTTGAATAATGCCGGGTATGATACGGTTGATACGGGGTTTTATACACTGATAAATACCTGGAAAAGCTGGTATATAGGAGATGTGCGGAAATTTCACAGATACAAAATGTACAATGGAAAAGAGCATGTGTCATGCAGGCGTTTAAGCCTGGGAATGGCAAAGAAATTGTGTGAAGATATAGCAGACCTTTTATTGAATGAAAAGGTTCAGATAACTATACAGGATGCAAATACAAGCGACTTTGTTATGCAGGTTTTAAAAGACAACAATTTCTTTGTACTCGGCAATGACTATCAGGAGAGGAAAGCTTATACGGGGACAGTGGCATATGTTCCTTACCTGGAAGGGATGACGGCAGACAATGAAGGAAATATTTTACCGTATGAGGGCGGAAACATAAAAATTAATTATGTGTCAGCTTCAAATATATTTCCTTTGTCCTGGGGAAATGGATATATTTCTGAATGTGCATTTGCATTTCCAAAAGTAATCGGGACAAAAAAATATGTACATATTCAAATACATAAATTGGAAAATACAAGTTATGTACTCGAAAATCATATTGTTGAATGTACCAGTGGAGCAGGGACAGAAGTTCCAAAAGAACAGTGGGGAGCATTAAAAGGTTTTGAAAATATGGCGGAACGGTTCTATACGAATTCTCCGGAAAGGCAGTTTGTAATTGACCGACTGAATATAGCAAATAACTCTGACAAGGATAATCCAATGGGTATGGCGATTTTTGCAAACAGTATCGATGTGCTGCAGGGAATTGATACCGTATATGATTCTTATATCAACGAATTTGTATTAGGGAAAAAACGAATCTTTGTAGCGCCAGAAATGCTGGGTATAGATGTATTTGGAAATCCGGCATTTGATCCAAATGATGTGGTTTTTTATAAATTGCCGGAAGGCTATCTGAAAGAAGGAGGAAAGCCGATAGAGTCAGTTGACATGAATATTCGGGCAGATTCACATGAAAAGGCGATTAATGACAATCTGAATATGCTGTCAATGAAATGTGGCTTTGGACAGAATCATTACAGGTTTGAGAATGGAAGTATACAGACTGCAACACAGGTGATTTCTGAAAATTCGGATATGTTCCGGTCACTGAATAAGCATGAACTCATTCTTGAACCCGTACTGGATGAATTAATCCGTATTATTGCAAGGCTGGGTCAGGTAATCGGGCAGGATACAAAGCCGGATACAGAGGTAGTGATTGAGTTTGATGATTCAATAATCGAGGATAAACAGGCAGAACGGCAGTCAGACAGGCAGGATGTCAGTATGGGTGCTATGAGCCTGGAAGAGTACAGGGCAAAATGGTATGGAGAGACGCCAGAGGAAGCTGCAAGGAAAGTTGTACAGGAAACGCCAGAACCAGATCCAGCAGAGGAGTGATGTAAATGACGCCGGAGGAAAAAGGAACTCTGCCGCTTGAGGTAGAGGCTCTGTTTTATTCGTTACAAGGGCGGATTTATTCAGATGTAGTACGAAGAATTAAAAAAGTTGGCGAAATTACCAGTACGGCGGATTACCAGATAAATAAACTGCTTATTCTTGGAAACAGTACAGAGTTTATTGAGCAGGAAATAAAAGAACTTACAGGATTGACAGATCCGGAAATATGGGCGCTGTATGACAAAGTCTGCGACTGGGAATATGTGAGATATAAAGATGCATATGAGCAGATAAACGGACATTTCGTACCGCTGGAAGAAAATGAACAGGTAAGGCAATGGGCAGAGGCTATTATAAAGCAGACAAAAGGAGAGATTAAAAACATTACCCAGTCAATGGGATTTTCTGTGGATATAGGCGGCGGAAGGACAGCATTTACTCCCTTTGCGGAATATTATCAGAAATATCTTGACCGCGCCTGTATGGATATAGTGACAGGAGCGTTTGACTATAATACGGTTCTGCGCAGAGTAGTAAAGGAAATGACAGCCTCTGGGCTGCGTACAGTCGATTATGCTTCCGGATATAGTTGCCGTATTCCTGTGGCAGTACGGCGTGCAATTATGACAGGTGTTTCTCAGTTATCGGCACAGATTAATGAGAAGATAGCAAAGGATTTAGGCACAGATACCTTTGAAGTTACCTGGCATGCAGGGCATAGACCTTCCCATTGGTGGGGCGGGAATGTGTATACGAAGCAAGAACTGATTTCTGTATGCGGTTTAGGAGATGTATCCGGCCTTTGCGGTGCAAACTGCCGGCATAGTTATATGGCATTTGTGAAAGGGTATTCTGTCCGTACATATACACCAGAGCATCTCCGGGAACTGGAAAGAAAAGAACAGCAGACAAGAGCGTATAACGGAAAAGAATATACTCCTTACCAAGCTTCACAGGTGCAGAGACAAATGGAAACAAAAATGCGGAACCAGCGGGCATATGTGAAAGGGCTCCAGCAGGGTGGGGGAAGTACAGATGATGTCATTGCAGCAAAATCCAGGTATTTGAATACCCTTCATCAATATCAGAGTTTTTCAAAGAAAATGAAACTGCCAGAGCAGATGGAACGGGTGTATATGGATGGGCTTGGAAGAGTGGCATTTGGGACGACAAATTATACAAAATTTATTGCAAAAAAATCTAGTATTGCTATAATAAAAGAAAAAGAGAGCAAACTAAAGATGAACCTACAGTTTTTTTCTGAAAAGGATATAAAGAATCAGGAATCAAATTCTTTAAAACGTGCGATTAGAAAATATCAAATAAGAATTGAGGAACATGAAGCAAAGATTTCTGACCCTAAAGTATTTTATCCCGAATGGGACAATTATGATACCCGGTATCAAGAAGGTCTAAAACGCCACTGGAACAAAGAAATTCGTAATTTCAGGCAATCTATTCAAGATAGGATAGAAGAATTGAAAAGTAGAGGTGATTACCATGAGTAAATTAAGTGAAGAATCTTTAAAGTATATTATTGCCCGACTTGTTGATAATGCCAATGATGCTGTTGAAGAAAGTGAAAAAGATAAATCAGACACGTTTAATCAAGGGCGCCGTTTGGCATATTATGAAATGTTGGATATTTTAAAAAGTGAATTGGATGTCAGAGATGTCGACTTGAAAGAATTGGGATTAGATTTTGACGTAAATAAAATTGCATAGGCGTTGTTTTTGCTCATGAAAAAGCATTAAAGGCATATAAATTGGAGTTAGAGAAATTTTTGAAAGATGGTGAGTAAATGATTCAGATTCTTGATAAGCTGGTTGTTGGAAGTAATACTTCAATAACTATTCCTGGGGACGGTTCCGATATGAAAATAGGACATCAGCTGACTGATCCGAAAGGAATTCCGCATGAAATTTTATTAATCGCCATGATAGAATATGAAAAACCGGAAAATATTGTAAAATCTACCACGGTTTTTGTGAAGGGAATCTGGCAGGAATGAATCAAAAAAATTAAGGAGAAATAATGAAATTAAAATATAAAGGAGAATCATTTGGCGTAGATTCTCTGACTGATGGGGAAATATACGAAGCGACAGAAGAAAATGGAATGTACAGGGTAACCGATGATAGTGGAGAGGATTATCTGTATTCAAAAGAGAATCCGGCTCCGTTGGATGGAAGCAGTAAAGGCGGAAAATGGGAAATCGTTGAGGAATAATACCATTCATTCTTCGGAGTGAGTGGTATTTTTATACTCATTTTTAGGAGGTAGAATGACAAAAATCACATACACAGAAAGCGGCATTATCTTTTCCGGACATGCCGATAACCCTATTGTCTGTCATGCAATTTCCGCAATCAGCCAGATGGCAGCGAATTATGTGGCAGACAATAATTGGGGGACCGTATTATCGGCAGACGGTTATCTGGAAATCAGAGACATAGATGAAAAATACTACGGAAACGATTTGTTTAAAGCCATGAGTAAGGCGATTGAGGATATAGAGGAAGAATATCCCGGAAACGTAAAAATTGAATATAGATAAGAGAATAAGAGAGCTTGGAAACAGGTTCTCTTTTCATATGTCCAAAACGTGATGACATGAAAAGCTCGGGAGCCTGTCGAGGCGAAACGGAGGTAGAAGGAAATGAAAAACAGAATGTATTTACAGCTTTTTGAGGACGGCGCGGGAGCTGGCTCTGCAGGAGGGCAGGGTGGAAATGCCGGGACTGGCAACGGCGGCCAGAATGGAAACGTCGGAAGTGGAAACAGTAATCAGAATACTGGAGGCAATCATGCAACATACAGTTATGAACAGGCACAGGAAATCGCAGAAGCAAGAGCGCGGCGTGCAGAACAGTCAGCACTTAAGTCCTATTTTCAGCAACAAGGAATGACTCAAGAGGAAGCAGCGCAGGCTTTATCTGATTATCGTGAGAAAAAGAGAGCGTCTCAACCAAATGTGTCTGAAATTCAGGAAGAACTTGAGGCAGAAAGGGCAAAGAATGCACAGTACGAAAATGAAAAAATCTTGATTAAAAAAGGTGTAAAGCCGGAAGATTTGGACTATGTTGCATTTAAGTCTGCAAAGTTGGTGGATGAAAAAACAGATTTTGCAAAAGCAGCGGATAAGTTTTTAAAAGAAAACCCACGCTTTATAGGCGGAACTGGAAATACAGGCGGAACATACAGAGTAAGCACAGGAGCCCAATCAAGCGGCGCTTCTGGTACAGGCAATCCAAATGATAGTATTAATGCTGCAATAAGAAAAGCAGCAGGAAGGTAGGTAAAAAATGAACAAAAACAGAATGAATTTAAGACGGTTTGAAAATGATGCGGTCATCATTGACCGTACTGGGGCGGATACCCTTATCCCGGAAGAAAAAGCGAGGGAAATTATTCAGGGAGTTGTGACGCAGTCCGCGGTACTGGCGCAAGGGCGCAAGCTTCCGAACATGTCCAGCAAGACATATAAAATGCCGGTGCTTGACATGCTGCCGCTGGCGTATTTCGTAAATGGAGATACAGGACAGAAACAGACTACGAAAATGATGTGGGACAAGAAATTTATCACTGCGGAGGAAATCGCCGTCATTGTGCCGATTCCAGAGGCCGTATTGGATGATTCCGATTATGACATTTGGGGAGAGGTACGTCCGAGAGTGCAGGAGGCATTTGGAAAGGTGATTGACGGTGCGGTACTGTTTGATGTAAACAAGCCGACTTCTTGGCGGGACGGAGTAGTGACGACTGCAACAAAAGCAAAGAGCGTAGTGACTCTTGGGGCGTCAGATGACCTTTACGATAAGATTATGGGGGTAGACGGGGTGATCGCTAAAGTTGAGGAATCCGGATTTTTCGTTTCCGGTCACATGGCGGACATTACTATGAGAGCAAAGCTGCGCGGATTGAAAGATACCACAGGACAGCCGTTATTTAAGTCCGATATGCAGAGCGACACAAGGTACTCCCTTGATGGTTCTCCTATGACATTCCCAAACAACGATTCTTTTGATAAATCAAAAGCACTGATGATTTCCGGGGATTTCTCACAGCTTGTATACTCCATCCGACAGGATATTACATTCAAGCTGTTTACAGAGGGAGTAGTACAGAATACGGACGGTTCTATCGCATATAACCTTATGCAGCAGGATATGGTGGCTCTTCGTGCAGTAATGCGTCTTGGGTGGGAGATTCCGAACCCAATTAACTCTGTACAGTCTGATAAGACAAAACGCTGCCCGTTCGCAATCTTAAAGGCGGGGGAATAACGCCCCCGTCCACTGATGCCGTTATTGGCACGGGGGTAATCGGAACGGCAACAATTGCACCAGAACCAAAACAAAAAGCAAGAGCAAGGAGGAAATAAGGATGGCATATACAAAAACGACATGGGCAGACGGAAATGTAATTACAGCGGATAAGATGAATAACCTGGAAACAGGTGTGGAAACTGCGAATAATGGAATTCCTTCGACAGCAACGACTGCAAAGGCCGGCTTGGTAAAACAAGCTGCCTTAGTTGCGGAAGCTGCCGGGGAGAATGTTACGAAAGCAGAGTTTAAGGCATTATTGGATGCGCTAAAAGCTGCCGGGATTATGGCAAGCTCATAAGGCGGTGAACTATGTGATCCAGGTGAATTATGCATTTTATGAAAATGAATATGCAGGTACAGTCATACCGGATGAAGAATCTTTTAAACAGCCGGTTTTAAAGGCAAATATCTATCTAAACCAGGTACTGCACAAAGAACCATCTGAAGAAAAATTGAATCTGGTACAGTTATGTCTGTGCGAGTTATCTGATTTGATTTATCAGGATGCCGCAGTCCGTAATGAGCATAGCGGAAAAGATGTACAGTCTGAAAATACGGACGGTTATAGTATTACCTATGCGTCCAGGGAAGGAAATTCCCTGGATGTATCTGTATATGATACTATCCGGCGTTATTTATCTAATACAGGGCTTCTTTACTTGGGGGTGGATTATTGTGCTGACAAATGCTGCAATTACAATTTTTAATTGTTTTCCTGACAGGGAAACTAAAAAAATAGTATATGTTCCGCATTATATTGAGCATGTATGGTTTCACACAAATCAGAAGACTTCAGTTGTGGAAGGCGGACTTTCCAGTGCAGATGAATATCTGATAAGAATCCCCTATTCGGAATGCTCCGACTGGCTGCCGCCTTCTGATTTTAACGAACTGGCAGATACGGGAGAAAAGTGGACAGTACAAAACAATGATTTTTTCATTACTGGAGAGTGGCCCGGTGCGGAAAATGTAAGCGGGATAGCTGAAATAAAAAAAGAATTTTCCGGTGAAGTCGGGAAGGTATTGAGTCATTCGGAGAATTTTTTCGGCTCTTCAAAGCATATTCGAATAGGAGGCGGAGCCTGATGGGAACAAAGATAAGGCTGGAAATAGATCCAACAGATAAGATACTGCTGAAAAGAAGCCTGAATAAGAACGGAAACGGACAGCGGTTCTTTAACCATGAGGTAAGGCGGTTGTCTGATCCATATGTGCCGTTTTTAACAGGAACTTTGAAAAATACAGCAACGGAAGAAACGAGCCGTATTATTTATAATACCCCTTATGCCCGCAGACAGTATTATGAGAACAAAGGGAACGGCCTGCGCGGCTCACACTGGACAGAGCGCATGTGGGCGGACCGTGGGAAAGAAATAGTCCAGGCAACAGCAGCATATTGTGGAGGGAAAGCCAAATGAGCGTAGCAAGTAAGGTAAAAGAATTTATAGAAACCTGCCCGTTTTTGGAAGAGTTCGGGCAGGCAACTTTCCCGGTTGTGAATCTCAATGTTTTAGAAGAAAACCCGACTATGTACAGCATTGAGGAAACACCAGCAGAACCCATTATAAAGAGATTTGCAAACGGGGATACAGTGAGGCAATATGTATTTTCACTGTGTTCCAGGGAATTGTATGGGCCGGCAGAGAATGAAAAAACAGCAGAGTTTTACGAAAAGTTTTCAGACTGGCTGGAGGATTGCACAAGAGAAGGAACTCTCCCGGTATTATCCGGCCAGCTGCAGAGTAAATCAATACGGGCAACTACAAATGGATATTTATATGACAACCAGGGAGAAAAGTGCCAATACAGGATACAATGTCAATTTATTTATTACAAACGGAGGTAAAGAGAATGGAAATGAATTTACAATTTTTTGCAGAAGAAACAAATACAGGAGTAGTGGGAAGGTATCAGCATCCGGGGTACATTGATGTAACAGGAGGGGGAGAAGAACCACAGTATGAACTGCTTGGCTTCGGTGTGACGCAGCTGGACGATTCGCCTTCCGCACAGACAACGTCAAAACGGTATGTAAATCAGAAATCAGCAACACAGTCACTCGGCTCTTATGAGTGGACAGCTCCACTTGAATTTGATCTGATTCGTTCCGAAAAGGCAATTGAGTACATTGCAGATATAGGAGAAAACGAAAAAACAGGAGCAGCAGCGGAAACATATTATGTGAAAGTGTTTATGGAGAAGCCGGGAGAACCATCACAGGCGAATACTTTTAAAGCAAAACGCCGCAGGGTGGCTGTGGAAGTATCAGAATTTGCTGACAACGATGGAGAAATCCAGGGCAGCGGAAATCTCCTTGCAGTTTCCGACTGGGTAGACGGAACTTTTAATACACAGACAAAGACATTTACACCGGCGGGGGAATAGAGGCCCCCGCAAATAATGCCTTGATTGGCGAGGGCGTAATAGGCAAGGCAGAAGTCGGACAGGGAAAGGAGTAACGGTAGTATGGAGATACACGGTGTTGAGTTAGATTTTTCGTTATTTAACGAAGATAAAAAAGAAGTAAAGGAAAAGTATTTTGTAGAACTGCAGAAAATGTCCCACGTAAAAGAGAATATGCCGGACGGTACAGAACAGGAGAAAAGTAAATACCTGTGCGATTCGATTAAGTGTATGTTTGACAATATATTCGGAGAAGGCACAGGTGTTCAGGTATGCGGCGAAGATAATGATCTTCTGAAGCATATGGACGCATATGATCAGCTTGTAAGCGAGCAGATACGGCAGCAAGATAAGTATGCGGAAATAATGAAGAGGATAAAAAACATGAAGGTGAAAAAATGAGTGTTTTAACTTCTCCTTTCCCAATGTCGCTGACAATAAACGGTGTGGAGTGTCCGATTAACCCGGACTTCCGCACTGTTTTGCGCTGTTATGAAATACAGGGAGATAAAGCGGAACTGTCACAGGAGGAACTGCTTAAAATTTTGCTGCTGTTTTATAAAAAGCAGAGAATGTTTACGGAGGAGCATGTCAATAAAATGTACTGGTTCTTTTCCTGCGGCAGAGAGAAGGAAAAGAAACACTTCCCCAGGAAGATTGCAGGGATAAACGATAAACAGCCGTTTGACTTTGAAAAGGACGCTGATTTGATTTATGCCGGCTTTATGCAGCAATACGGCATAGATTTGCAGACAGAGGACATGCACTGGTGGAAGTTTATGATTCTACTTGAAAATTTAGGAAGTGACACCCGGCTGAATAAGGTAATGGAATACCGGACGATTGACACAAATAATAAGAACCTGTCAAAAAGGGAAAGGGAGTTTTACAAGGCTATGCAGAGATACTATGGCATTGACGTAAAAGTCCCGGAAATGAGCGAACGGGTGAAGCAGATAGAGGAAGCCCTGCTAAAGGGCGAGGATGTGAGCCAGTTGCTAAAAAATTCATAGTGAATTTATCTGAAATATGGTATAATTTCCCTATCTATACAAAAGGGGGGAAGCGCTATGAAGAAGATAGTAAGTATGTTGCTTGTAGTAAGTCTGTGTTGCGGTATGATTGTTGGATGTGGAAAGAAAAGAGTTGTTACGAATGACTTTGATTCTGAAACAAATAAGACGGAGTCGCTTAATGAATATTTCTATGAAGTCCCTAAAAACTGGGAAAAAGGGGAGGACTCTACAGAAGATACCATATATTTTTATCCAGACGAGGCAATGCTTATGGTATCGTATTCTGAAATGGATGAAAGTATTCTAGATAAAGAAGTAAGAGAAGAGTTTATTGATGGATTTATCTCTTCACTAGAGAATTTTAAGATAAAAGAAGAGTCAGAAATAGAAGTAAATGAAGAAACAGCATATAAGTATGACATGAATGTAAAGCTGTCTGGTAAAGATTTTACTGCAGAGATGATTCTTTTAGATGGTGCGGGGGGAGTTATTAGTTTTATGATGGCAACTCTTCAAACTTCGGAAAATGATTATAGTGAAGATTTTGGTGAAATTATCAAAAGCATACATGAGACATTGCCATTTATTACTACAATTGATGATGTAGATAGTACAGTATCTATTTTAAATATGGCAGGAAAATGCGATTATCATTCTAATGGCATTACAACATCAGAAAATGGAACAACGATGGAAATGTTAATTGATAGTACTAACGGAACATCTATAATGATTATAGGTGATGAAAACAAAAATATTACTTTGATTATGGGTAATTCGGACACAAAAGAATCTCTTACATCCGTAGGGACAATAATGTTGATGGGAACAAAAGTGCTGTCAACGAATGCTTCGGAGTTTATTGCAAATTTGGCACCCGACAATTTGGAAAAAATGGGGAATGAAGTGGATGACATATTGACAGAAACCATAGATGGAGTTACATACACTATTCAAAAATTAGATTCTGGTTCTTATTCTTTTGCATTACAACGGGATTTTGAAACTAAAGAAGAGTATGAGGATTATGTTAAAGAAAATAATCTAGAATAATGCGATTTATGCCACCTGCTCCGGCGGGTGGTATTTTTGTACCTGTTTTTAAGGAGAACACATGAGATTAATTGAATACAGGGGAGAAGTCCTGTCAGGGTATGTTCCTGACCTCCCCAAAACTACCGGAAGGTGTGACGAAATGTCATGCCTTATTTTGATACTTAAAATTCAACGGAAAGGATTGGAAATATGTTAGTAGAAATTAAAAGAATCAGCAAAATGGAAATGACGGTAGTAAGTAGCTTAGACGTGGCAGAAACGTTTGAAAAAAGACACGCAGACGTATTAAGAGATATTGAAGAACTTGGGTGTAGCAAGGATTTTAGAGAACGCAATTTTGCGCTCTCTAAATATTTGATTGAAAATAACAAGAGAAGCTATCCAATGTATTACATGACAAGAGATGGTTTCACTATCCTTGTTATGGGTTACACTGGTGAAAAAGCCATGCGTTTTAAAGAAGCATATATCAAACAGTTTAATGCAATGGAAAAAGCTTTGCAGGGCAAACTCATTGAAAGGGAAAAAGGAATTGCAGTCAGACAGTCACTCACAAAGGCGTTGCAACAGTCTGCTGAAAATGAGCGCATGCACGGTCATGCTTATTCTACATACACGAACTGTATTTATAAGGTGCTGTTTGGGAAGAACGCAAAACAGTTAAGAGAAGAATTAGGAATCAGTAAAAAGGACAATCTGCGTGATTATCTGTCAGCAGAGGAGTTGAAAGCTATTCAGTCTATGGAGTGTCTTGTCAGTGGACTTGTAGACTGCGGTTGGGGATACGACCAGATAAAGGAGTTTATACAGCAGAACAATACCATGTTGCAGATTGCGGCGTAGATTTTTTAAATCACCTCTTGACAGATTGTAGCTACATAGATATAATGAAAATGTGGCTACAAACTGAAAGGAGGGGGAAGAGGAATGTCACCAAAAATTGGACAGAAACTTACTGATAAACCTAAAGATGTAACAGTTCGAGCGAGAATGGATAAAGAAACCCTTGAAAAACTAGACTATTTGGTAAAAAAACAAGGACTCGATCGATCAAAAGTTATACGAAACGGTATCGAAAAACAGTATGAATCTGAACAAAAGAAATAGAACGTTGCCCGACTACCAATCAAAACAACGTTCTACGCTGAGGAACTTCCTCTATGAAATATTGTATCATTTAAGGAAGTTCTTCGCAATCAAAAAATGAAAGCGAGGAAAATCAACATGCAATTACCGCAGATAAGGCAGTCTTGAATTTCAAGATTGCCTAAAATTATGCTTGACAACGTAGCGCGCTACGATATATAATTGTAGTACGCTACAAAGTGAGGTGATTGTTATAGCGGATAATAGTAGAGCCGATTATTTCAGACAGCGCCGTGAGAATAGAAAATCTTTTAACGTTCTTTTAGAAAAAAGCAAAGCGGAAAAATTTGAAAATAAATTGAAAGAATTGAAAAAGAGTAAAACGGAATGGCTTAATGAAAAAATCGACGAGGAATTAAAAAAATAAGAGCAAGCGGTCAACTTGGCGGAAGACGCTTACTCTTATTGTACCAGAAGTATCTTTCTGATAAATCTATCATATCAGATGATGATACTTCTTTCAAGAATCAAAATTTGAAAGGAGTTTTATTGTGAAATTGATGTTACCGCAGACTATTGAAAGAAAAGGGATAAGGGTACTTACTACAAAACAAATTGCAAAGGAATATGGGGTAAAAGAACAACAGATAAGCCAAAATTTTAAAAATAACAGAACAAAATTTATTGATGGAAAACATTACATTTCATTATCTGGAGACGAATTGAAGGAGTTTAAGAAGCACTTCGAAAAAATCGAAGTGGTCAATGGAAGGGCTTCACACCTCTACCTCTGGACAGAGAAAGGCGCACTTCTCCATGCAAAGTCACTTAACACTGACAAGGCGTGGGAAGTATATGACTATCTGGTAGACTACTACTTTCGGGCAGAGGAAGAAAAGAAAGTGTCCACACCTGTGGAGACGAAGTCAGTACCAGTGATAAAATCAAAACCGTATACAAGAGAAGTAGTGGATGTCCCAGAAAATCCGGAAGTCCTTAAAGCAATCCAGAAAATTCGGGATGATTTGACTTGTATGGATGTGCTTTTACAATACTGTATACGTTATACAGAGAAAAAGGCATATAACAAAATCCAGAGTGCGGCGGCAGAGGTATTGCCTATCATTGTACAGGACTGGAATAAATTCTTTGATACTGAACCAAAGATAATACAGAAAGTATATTAAAATTACATAACGGTAATCAGAACACCTGTCTTTTGATGGGTGTTCTTTTTATACAAATTTTTAGGCGAAGGCAGGTGAGAAAAATTGAAAAGATAAAATGCGAGAAATGCGGACATACCCTTCTTTTTGCGGAAATAGTAAAGGGAGAGATAAAGTGTCCACGCTGTAAAAAGATAAATAAGATTGAATATTCAGCAAAGGCAAGAGCCAATAGTCCTCACCATTGAGTAGGGGAGCGTGCCTACTTTGCATAATAACAAGGTAGGTGAAGTAAATTGGCAGATGGAAAAGTCGTAATAGAGACTGACCTGGACTCTTCAGGGATAGAAAAAGGATTATCTAAATTAGGGAGCATAACCGCGAAAGGACTGAAAGTAGCAACTACGACGATTGCGGGGACAAGTACCGCGCTAGCGGGAATGGCTGCTGCGGCAATCAAAGTCGGTTCAGATTTTGAGGCTGGCATGTCGCGCGTGAAGGCAATATCTGGGGCAACAGAAGAAGAGTTTGAACAACTCCGGAAGCAGGCAATACAGCTTGGAGCAGATACAGCGTTTTCATCCAGTGAGGCGGCACAGGGTATGGAGAATCTTGCGGCAGCCGGATTTGAAACAAATGAGATTATGGACGCTATGCCGGGGCTTCTGGATTTGGCGGCAGCCTCCGGAGAAGATTTGGCAAATAGTTCTGATATTGCCGCTTCGACATTACGGGGGTTCGGGCTTGCGGCGTCCGATGCAGGGCATGTGGCGGATGTTCTCGCGGAAAATGCGAACAGGACGAATTCTTCCGTAGCAGAGACCGGAGAAGCAATGAAGTATATCGCACCGCTGGCGAGGGCGGCTGGTTTAAGTCTTGAGGAAACTGCCGCTGCAATCGGTATCATGGCAAATGCCGGAATACAGGGAAGCCAGGCAGGTACTACTTTGCGTGGTGCTTTGTCAAGATTATCAAAACCAACGGCGGACATGCAGCAGGCAATGGATGAACTGGGAATTTCCTTCTATGATTCAGAAGGGAAAATGCTTTCTTTGGCTGAACAGGTAGACATGTTAAGTAAGGCTATGGAAGGAATGACTGACGAACAGAAAAATAACTATCTTGTTACACTGTATGGACAGGAATCTCTTTCCGGCATGCTTGCATTAATCAATGAAGGCGCCGGCAGTTTATCTGATTTGACAGCGGCATATGAGGCGTGTGACGGTTCGGCAAAGACAGCGGCAGAAACCATGCAGGATAACCTTAAAGGTGCTGTGGAGCAATTAAGCGGTTCTGCGGAGTCGCTGGGGATTGTATTTTATGATAGCGTCGCAGAGAGTTTGAAAAATGCTGCTTTAGTGGCAACTGATAGTGTGAATAATATTACAGACGCATTTAACAATGGCGGATTGGGTATGGCGATTGAAACAGCAGGTAATGAGTTTGCGAATCTGGCAACGAAAGCAGCAGAACACGCGCCGGATATGGTAGACGCTGCTGTTAGCTTTATTCAGTCATTTGCAGAAGGTGTTATAAGCAACCGAGGACAGCTGATAAGCGCCGCAGGAGAAGTGGCACAGTCATTTGCAGGCGGACTGGCAGAACTGCTCCCATCAGAAATACAACAGCCAGTTGAAGAAGCAATAAGCGCTATATCGAAATCACTATCCTCTGGCGGTTTGGCAGATGCAGGGAGAACGTTGGTTAATACCTTAGATAATGTGATTGAGGTTGTTGGGAAACTGGCAGACGTAGCGCTTCCGCCACTGACAAAAGCGCTGGACTTTGCAGGGGAAAACCTTGATCTAGTTGCGGCTTCTGCGGCTGCGGCATTTACGGCGTTTAAGGGATACAAGATAATTACAAACACAACTTCTGCGTTAAGTAAAGGTATAAAAGCCTGGAAAAAAGCAGAGGCTGCCGTAGATGCTTACAATGTGATTCAGATGGCATGCACGGCGCGAGGTGTTGTATCAAATGCGACACTTACAGTAGGGCAGGCAGTAGTGGGACTATTTACGGGGAAAGTTACTCTTGCTACTGCTGCACAGACAGCGTGGAATGCTGTTATGTCTGCAAATCCGATTGGATTATTGTTGACGGCCGTGGGAGCGCTTACAGCCGGAATTGCGGCATATGCACTTACAACAGATAAATCGGTAACTTCTACAAGTGGATTGACTGAGAAGCAAAAAGAGAGTATTGAAGCAGCAAATCAGTCAATAAAAAGTATTCAGGAAGAGGCAGAGGCGCGGCGAGAGAACATAGCGGCGTCAACCGCTGAAATAGACAATGCAGAAGCCTTATGGGGAGAGCTACAAAATTGTGTTGATGCGAATGGACAAGTAAAAGCTGGATACGAGGAAAGAGCGCAATACATAACAGGAGAATTGGCAAGTGCGCTGGGAATAGAGATAGAACTGGTTGACGGGCAGATTACAAACTATCAAGAATTAAATGATTCCATATATGATGTTATTGCGGCTAAAAAAGCAGAAGCAGCTTTGAGTGCAATGGAATCAGAATACAATGAAGCAAAGAGGGAGCAGGTATCCCTTGCAGCAGATCTTGCGGCAGAATATGAAAAACTGACAGGCTATCAAACACAAAAGAATGAATTAGAGGCAGAAGCGCGAGAGATAAATGAAAGTTTATCAAAAACCTGGGACGATCAGAAAGCGGAACGTCTGGCTGAAATTAATGGAGAGCTTGCAGAAGTAAATGCAAACTTGGAAACGCAGGAAGCAAAATTTAATGAAGCCAATGCTGCTATGCAGAATAATCAGCAAATCATTTCTGGATATGAAAATCTGCTAAACGCAGCAATGGACGGAAATGTCGAAGCAATAAATTCAGCACTGGCAGAAATACAAGGTGGCATTAATACTACGCTGGATGCTACGTCTGAAGCTGCTCTTTCGCAAGCGCAGACAATGGGAGAAACGCTTTTATCATTACTCCAGATGCAGGCTGACGGTATGGAAGGTCTTGAGCAATCTACAGTAGATAGTACTGCACAGAGTATGGGGCTTGCAATTAATACAATAAGTTCATCTTCTGAACAAATGAAGTCACTTCTAGAGAGTGTTGGAACAGACGGTGCTGTAAAAATGCTCATGGGATTTCAAAATGCGGACCTTGCTGGAAATTTAAGTGCAGAAGCACAAAGTGGTATGCAGGCATTGATTTCAGCAATGGCAGGTATGGAAGGGGAATTAAGTCAAGAATCTAAAGATGCCTTAAATAGTTTTATTTCTGGATTTGATGGACTTAGCGAAGAAACACAAGCGGTTTGGTCTCAAGCATGGTATGGAGCATTATCGGGTCTGGAAGGATTTGAAGAGTTAGCAGATCCAGCTACAGAGGGAGCAGATGCTTTTCTGGAAAGTTTACAAGAGGCATTGGAAGTACATAGTCCATCACAAGCAGTTAAAGAAATATTTTCCTATGTTTGGCCAGGTGCAGTTGAAGGGCTATCTGAAGGGCAGGAAGAATTAAACACAATAGGCGGCAATGTCATACAGCAGTTTCTAAGTTCACTGACAAATGGCGGACTGCTAGAGGGGGCAAAACAGATTGGTTCAAATCTGATGTCTTATTTTGGCATAGGGATTGGCTCACAGACGGGAAATTCACAGACGCAGGGAAGAGCAAATGTAGACGCTGCAAATAAGGGGGCAGGTTCACTTAATCCGACTTCTACAGGTTCTAGGTTTGCCAGTCTTCTTGGTGGCGGAATAGGCAGTTTAGTTGGTTTTCTATTCGGGCAAGGGAAAGGATTGACGGATAGCGCAGATAGTGGAGCAGGTTCCATAAATCCAACGCCTACAGGCAATACATTTGGAAGCAGGCTGGGGCAGGGGATTAGCAGTATGCTCAGTTTTGTCGTTGGGAAAGCAAAGGAACTGGCAAGTGGTGCGGAAGACGGCGCAAATACTGCGGATTCTTATTCGGCTGGTAGTAACTTTGGCTCGGGTTTTGTCAATGGAATCGGAGCATGGATTGGCAGCGCAGTATCAAAGGCAGCAGAATTGGCATCCAGCGCGCTAAATGCGGTGAAAGAAAAGCTTGGTATTGAGTCTCCATCAAAAGAAATGAAAAAGGTTGGCGTTTTCTTCGGGAAAGGCTTTGAGGAAGGCGTAAAAAAAGAAGAAAAGGCTGTAGCGAAGACTGCAGAGAACTTAGGACAGATAGCGCTAGATTCGTTTAACATGGCAGATATATCTTCCCGTATGCGTGAAACAATGGCGATAAATACCGGCAGGATTGCAAAGTCATTTGCTATGGAAACAAGTGCAATAGTTATGAACAATGCCGAGACAAATAATACATTTCACCTTGCAGATGAAGATATAGAACGGCTGGCAAAAGAGTTTGGTATTACAGCAGCGGATATATTAGCAGATAAGGTGGAAGGTATGACAATGGAAGTATATGGCAGGGAATTTGCCCGGGTAGTAAAGGAGGCAGAAAGGCAATGATGGATATATACTATGTGAACAGCAAAGGGATTAGGCTTGATTTGCTCAAGCCTCCTTACATGCTCCAAACGGGAGACATTTTTGACTATGAGTGGGGTTACGAGAGTGTGGACACATCTGCCCTTGCCGGGAGAATAACAGATTTTACGCGGGGAATCAAAGAAAAGTCTTTGACGCTTAGTATCTTGAATTATTCGAGAGAAGCATATTACAAGGCAATAAACGCATTCCATGAAACAGTGGAGTATGACGTTTTGAATAAGGTTCCGGGAAAATTGTACGTCGGCGGGCAGTATTTACAATGCTATATCATTGAAGCGCAGAAAAGCGATTGGGAAAACGATATAGAACTGCTCGACGCGGATATTACAATCGTGGCAGAGTATCCTTTCTGGATAACAGAGCGAAAGTTTGAATTTAAACCCAGCACGGGAGAACAGACAGGAGAATACCTCGATTTCGATTTTGATGTACAATTCGATCTTCTTGGTGACGAAAAGGGTGTTGGAAACATAGATTTTGAACACTATTCTTTCTGTAATTTTTTGATAACTGTTTACGGGCCGTGTACAAATCCGCGGATAACAATCGGCGGGAATATATATGAGGTCAAGACAAAACTGGATACAGGGGAATATCTGTTAATCGATTCCCGCGCCGGTACAATCTACCGTGTCCGTGTAAACGGCATAAAAGTAAATGAGTTTGACAGCCGGAACACGGAAGAGGGCTCTGTATTTAAGAAAATCCAGCCGGGGTATAATTTAATAAGCTGGGACGGTACATTTGGATTTGATTTACTACTTTATGTAGAGAGGAGCGAGCCAGAATGGACAGAATGATAGTGGCAAATACCTCCGGCAAAGAAATCGGGTATCTTGATTATAGTATTGAAATGGATATGGACTTGGGAGATAGTAATGACTTTGAATTTGAAATGAAACTGGCGTCTTGGGATAAAACAAAAATAGACTATGGTTTTACTGTTGCTCTGGCTGACACAGAATATGGTGGAATTATCGGCGATATACAGACAGTAACTAAAAATGCAAAGATAGTTTTATCAGGAGATACATGGCGAGGAATGATGGCGAAAAAGGTAATTGAACCGCCTGCCGGGCAGGATTACAGGAGAGTATCTGGGGAATTAAACAGCATAATAAATGATTTAATAGGCAGTCAATTCGGCAGCCTGTTTTTTGTTTCTGCAAAGAGCACAGGCGTTTCTGTTCAGAATTATCAATTTGAGAGATATTGTACATTATTAGCCGGACTTGAAGCTATGCTGGCAAGCGTCGGATACAGATTAGATATACGTTATAGACATGGTGGAGTTGGTATCCCTGGCTGGGTAGAATTACAGGCGGTACAAGTTGAAGATTTTTCTGAAAGTAAAGAATACAATCAGGATAACCGTATCAATTTTACTGCGAGAGATTATAGACGTGGTATCAATCATTTAATCTGTGCCGGCACAGGGGAAGGGGCTGACAGGACAGTTCTTCATTTGTATGTACAGGCGGACGGGACTATTGGAAATACGAAGTATTATACTGGGTTGGATGAACGAGTGGCGTTATATTCTTACACGTCGCAATCAGACATGGAGAAATTAAGAGAGGACGGCATAAAGAGGCTGAAAGACATAATGGATTATAAGCAATTTGATATGACTGTCGAGGATGTCGATCTTGCGATCGGGGATATAGTATCTGGGCGTGATTATGTGACGGGGATTTCAGTGCAAAAGCCTGTGGCGCAAAAAATATTGAAGATTAAAAAAGGGCAGATTTCGGTTGAATACAAATTGAAAGGAGAGGACTAAAAATGGAAATTGTAACAGGATATGGAGGAAAAGCGCACATCACCGCAGAAGATTGGGCTGAACTGAACAGAGGAATAATGGGGACAGATTCATATGTTTTTGATGTGGGGCGTAAATTTGAATCTGAATTAGTATCAAATAATCTTTTAAAGATTTATGATGGCTGTGGTTTGATACAGGGGAGACAGTTTGTAATTCCTGCGGGACAAAGTGATGAAATTACAATCGAAAACGGGACGCAGGGAGAAAAGCGGATTGACTTAATTGTAGCGAGGTATAGTAAGAATGAAGATACAAAAATTGAGACTGTAGAAATCGTATTGATAAAAGGAGCTTCTGCAGAAACAGATCCACAGGTACCGGAGGGTACAAATGGGAATATTCGCGCTGGAGATTTAACAGCGGATATGCCGCTGTATGAAGTTGAGTTGGATGGAATCAATGTTACAGAGGTAAGAAAAGTTTTTAAGATGTGCATGACAAATGCAGATTTGTCCAATTCAATTAGTCAGTTAAATGATAATTTAGAAGATAAAATTGACGCCTATGCATTTTCGCTCGGGGAAGAAGTTTTTACAGGAACATATCTGAGCTCAAAGCCCATTTATGCAAAATGGATAAGCATTGGCGTATTGCCGAATAATACAACTAAAAGTGTAAATACCGGAATAACACCCGACTATTATTGGATAGATCCGGGAAATAGTTTTGCATTTTCCAATGGTGCAATGTATCCGATACCTTATGTCGACCCTAAAAATTCTGCAAACGGTATATCAGTACGTATAGACAGCAATGGCACTAGGCTGGTTGTGGGAACCGGAACAAACTGGTCTGGATACAGCGCGTATGTATGCGTGAAATATACAAAGAAATAATTATTTCCATGTTCCAATCGCGCTCCAGTTTACATTTGCCGTAGGATTTGCACCTGTCGACTGCATTATAACCACATCAAACCCTGTTTTGTTTGTGTTGGATGTCGAGATTTTTAACCATTGTATTCCATTTGAATAAACGGTAGCTACAATACGTGCAGATGTTTTTGATTCAATAGGAAATGGTATTGTTCTATTAGCAGAGTAATAAATATCGCCTTGTACGTTTCCAGAAGGAATAGAAAATGTGCCGCGATAGCCTCCCCACATCTCAAGCGTGCCGTTACTCCATTTTCGATAGTGGCCGTTGTCATTTTCGCCTTCTTCGACAATGTAATTAGCATTTAACTGACGGACACTATCAGACAAATCTGCATTTTTTACAGAAATATTTTTATGAAAGGATGATGAAATTATGAAAATCATATTTAATGATGCTACAGAGCTGCAGGTGCAGTCTGTACAAGTTATAAATAATCTGCTGCAAATAAAAACAGTATCCGCTACACGTGGGGAATTGCGGGAAAGGTTTTCGGATAAGTTTGCATGTAAAACTATTAAGGTTGAGGAACGCGGGCAGATACTTGCTACATATGAAAACTATACAGAATTATACAGAATTGAAGAATACGAAGGAACTATTTTAGGCGTTGCAATGTATAAGCAAGGAGAAACACCGGAGGAACGGCTGACAGCTGTAGAGGTTGACATGAAAACAGCACAAGAAGATATAGAAAAACTAAAAGAATCCGGTGCAGGAGTAGATCCGGCATTGTTTTCCGCGTCTGTAGTGGTTGCCCGTGCGAACGCACAGACATTAGAGGATGAGCAAGCATTACAAGCGAAAGTTTTGTATCCGACATGGGCAGAAGTTATCGGACAGACGGTGAAAAAAGGCTTCAAATTTGTTTATGAAGAGGCTCTCTATAAGACGATACAGGACAGCTTATTGATTCAAGAGCAGTATGTGCCGGGACAGGGCACGGAAAGTCTATATACAGTCATTGATGAAACCCACGCGGGGACGAGGGAAGACCCAATTCCTTATTCAGGGAACATGGAACTTGAATCCGGCAAGTATTACAGTCAGGGCGGCGTAACGTATCTGTGTAACCGCGACACTGGACAGGCAGTATTCCAGCCGCTGGCCGACCTGGTAGGAATTTATGTAGAAATAGTAGAATAGAAAGAAGGAGAGGTACATGAAGAAAATGGACAAGATTAAAGCAATTATCACAGTAATAACAGGGGCTTTATCAAGTGCGCTGGGTATATTATTTGTTCCTGTTATTCTGCTTGTTTTATGCAATATTATCGATTATGCAACAGGACTGCTTGCAACGCCGAGCAGAAAAGAGAATCTTAGTTCTTATAAGAGTATTCGAGGAATCACAAAGAAAGTAGCTATGTGGCTACTAGTTGTAGTGGGTGTGATTATAGATGAATTGATAAAATATTCTATAACTGCAATAGGGCTGTCTGTTCCATTTACATTTCTTATAGCGTGTATAGTAGCAATCTGGCTGATATGCAACGAGTTAATCAGCATACTAGAAAATATTGCAGACATTGGAATTAAGCTACCGGCGTTTTTGCAGAAGATAGTATATTACATAAAAGAACAGGCAGAAATGAAGGTGGATATAGATGATTTTGAAGAAAAAGACGAAGGTGAGGACGTGTAATAGCGTCCTCTTTTTAATGAAAGGTGAAATATTATGAGTATGAATGGAATTGATGTAAGTAACTGGCAGAACGGAATTAATTTGTTGGCTGTCCCGGCAGATTTTGTGATTATGAAAGCCACCGAGGGTACAGGATATGTAAGTCCGGACTGTGACCGCCAGTACCAGCAGGCAAAAAAAGCGGGACGGTGCCTCGGTGTGTACCATTATGCAAATGGCGGGGACTACAAAGCAGAAGCTGACTATTTTTTGAATAATATAAAAGGGTACATTGGTGAGGCAATACTGGTGTTGGATTGGGAAGGCACAAACAACCCTGCCTTTGGAGTTAATGATTATAACTGGTGCAAAGGCTGGCTTGATTATGTATACAGTAAGACAAATGTACGACCGCTATTATATTGCTCGCAGTCAGTTATGTCCCAGTTTAACGGAATAGGCGATTACGGAATGTGGATTGCGCAGTATGCGGATATGAATGAAACAGGCTATCAGGATACGCCGTGGAATGAGGGAGCCTATACGTGTGCTATTAGACAATACAGTTCCGCAGGGCGTCTATCGGGTTATTCCGGCAATTTGGACTTAAATAAGGCGTATATGGACCGTACCGGGTGGAACAAATACGCGGGCGGTGATAATGCAGTTCAGCCTTCCGGCGATACGGAAGATATAGAAACATTGGTACAGGAAGTTATCGCAGGAAAATGGGGAAACGGTGAGAATCGGAAAAATTCTTTGACATCTGCCGGATATGACTATGATGCAGTGCAAAATAGGGTGAATGAACTTCTTGGCCCTTCCTCTGGTACAACGTACATTGTGCAAAGCGGTGATACTTTAAGCGGAATTGCACAAAGATTCGGCACGACGTATCAGACGCTTGCCAGCCTAAACGGCATTACTGACTCGGATTTGATTTACGCGGGACAGACTATCAAAGTACCGGAAAATGATTCCGTTTCTTCACAATCTGCCTATACAGTACAATCTGGCGATACGCTAAGTGAAATTGCAGAACGGTATGGCACGACGACCAGCGCGCTCGTTTCCTTAAACGGCATATCTAATCCAGACGTAATTTGCGTTGGGCAGGTTATCAGGATAAAATAAAAAATTCCCCTGGGGTAATCCCAGGGGAAGAATACTGTATCATCTTCAAAAAATAGGATATTTTGGTAAATGAAATAACATAGGTTTACAACACGTTTACAACAAAAAATGCCGGAAATGGCGTAAAATCGTTTAAAAAACTTAAGAAATTTATAATATTTTTGAACGGCAG
The DNA here is from genome assembly GCF_055387595.1 of Mediterraneibacter flintii. Classification (NCBI taxonomy): domain Bacteria; kingdom Bacillati; phylum Bacillota; class Clostridia; order Lachnospirales; family Lachnospiraceae; genus Mediterraneibacter; species Mediterraneibacter flintii. Next base: position 3,680,450 of record NZ_AP031405.1, on the reverse strand, counting down.
ACCTTAAAAAATATTTCATATCATGTATACTGTAAGGGAGGTGATGAAAATGTATAAAATTTTAGTATGTGATGATGATAAAGAAATCGTAGAAGCGATTGAGATATATTTAACCCAGGAAGGGTATCACATCTTGAAAGCGTATGATGGAATAGAAGCACTTGCTATATTGGAGAAAGAAGAGGTAAACCTTCTTATTTTGGATGTGATGATGCCAAGACTTGACGGAATCAGGGCGACTTTGAAGATAAGGGAGAACAACAGTCTTCCGATTATCATTCTATCTGCTAAATCGGAAGATGCAGATAAAATACTGGGGCTGAATATCGGGGCAGATGATTATGTGACGAAGCCGTTTAATCCTTTAGAACTGATGGCAAGAGTGAAGTCTCAGCTTCGCCGTTATAATCAACTCGGAGGAAACAGTAAAAAGGATGACGATAAAGTTTATGAAGCAGGCGGTTTAAAGATCAATGACGATCTAAAGGAAGTCACTGTAGACGGAGAAGCGGTGAAGCTGACTCCAATAGAATACAATATTTTACTGTTATTGATGAAAAATCAGGGCAGAGTTTTTTCTATTAATCAGATTTACGAATCTATCTGGAATGAGGATGCAATTGGAGCAGATAATACAGTTGCTGTGCATATACGGCATATAAGAGAAAAAATTGAAATCAATCCCAAAGAACCCAGATATCTGAAGGTGGTCTGGGGAGTTGGTTATAAGATAGAAAAGCTGTAAGTAAGCCCCTGGAAAGGAGTATTATGAATAAATGGTATAGAAAACCAGTTACAAAAGCGATATTGGTTGTACTGGCAATTTTGTCGGCTGCTTCTATGGTGATGAATGTACTTGTAATAAGTGCATTTTCAGGGAATATATTTCAACAAAATTTCTGGGAGTCCACGAAACTGCCTTACGAAGAGTCTGCTGATTTTTATGCAGCGGTAGAAAATGCAATGTATACGGTACTTGAACAGCAGCATTGGAGGAAAAATCTGGAAACAGACGGAAAATATGATGAAAACAAGCTGGTTGATATTATAGAGTACGGGCAAAAAGATACCGTTTCAGGAGAAAACACCTCCGGACTGGTGTATCGGCTTGGAGATTTAGACCAGTGGGGGGAAATATTTGATTCGGGTGAAGCGCTATATACAAATACAGGAGTTATCGTATGTGAAAACCTGGACGGAACCTATCATTATTATTATCTGGAAGAGTTTTTTAACATGCTTGAGGAAGGAACTCTGTCAATAGACATAGAGGAAAAAAATAGGAATGATTTCCTGGATGCGCTGAAAAATGGATATTATACCTCTACTGGCTACTATGACTATAGTTTGAAAGTGAAAAATAAAGAAGGGGAAACAGTATACACAGACTGTTGGAATTTCGACGCTTCATTAATAGAGGAATACGCGCCGGAAGGAGCAGAAAATCTTCTTGAGGTAGTGAATAGTATTCCAGAGTTGAACGGGAAATTGTTTGATATTTATCACTATTTGGATAAGGCAATCTATAGTCTGCACAATGCTGCGCTTCTATACCAGGACGGCGCAGAGACTTATGGAGAGGGAAATACAAATTTTACTTATATTTATGCAGACCTGGATTCAAAACAGATATATACAAATAAAGCAGAATATCAGGATTTTGACAAAGCAGAAGAAAATATCAATCAGATGATTGCAGATAAAAATGACAAATATATTATTATTTTTCCAAAGCTGGAAGATTTTAAAACAAATATGGATATTGCTGCAAGTACGTATAAAGATATGGTAAATAATTATATAGGCGGAACAAACAAAAATATTGTTTTTGCAGCCTGTGTAGATACAGATTTCCCTATTCAGGATGTATTTTATACATCAAAAGAAACCTATGACAGAAATCTTCCTTATCTGCGGAACAGTGCGCTTGTGGGAAGTGCATCAGCGGTTTTATTTTTCATTCTGATTATCTGGCTGACTTTGGTTACCGGAAGAAGGGCAGAAGATGAGGAAATTCATTTGAATGGATTTGACAGATGGAAAACAGAGATTGCGGCGGCTCTTATTATTGGAATCTGGCTTGGATTTACTGCATTTTTAAGCATGAATTGGACAGGTGTTACTACGGGATATAATGGAGCAAACCTTTATGACGCAATGCAGTATGTATACTTTGGCGGTCTTTCTACAGCGTATATCAGCATAACGGATAGAATTGCTTTGTGTGTTTACGGTCTTCTTACAGGTATTTGTTTCTTTGCAGGATATTTAAGCCTGGTTAAAAGAATAAAGGCAGGAACCCTTTGGAAAAACAGCCTGCTTTGTGCAGTCGGACGCTTTGCAGGTGTGACATGGAGGAACCGGACTGTCACATTTCAGGGAATTGCCGCGTTAATCGGCATCTTTGTTATTCACTGGATGTGTCTGGTAACAGGATGGCATATAATATGTGTGATACCGGCAATTCTTGCAGACATAGGAGTTATTTATGTCGTGATAAGTAATGCGATTGCTAAAAGTAGAATTAAAAAAGGAATTGAACAGATTGCTTCAGGAGATCTGAATTACCGGATAGAATTGAAGGGATTAAGAGGAACAAACCTGGAAATGGCAGAAAAGGTGAATAATATTGGAAATGGACTGAATCGCGCGGTAGAAGAAAATATGAAGAGTGAACGGCTAAAGACGGATTTAATTACAAATGTTTCCCATGATATTAAAACCCCGCTTACTTCTATTATCAATTATGTGGATCTTTTAAAGCGAGAAAACCTGCAGGATGAAAAAATCCAGGGATACCTTGCAATCCTTGAAGCAAAGGCACAGCGATTAAAGACACTGACAGAGGACGTTGTGGAGGCATCAAAGGTCAGTAGCGGAAATATTAAGCTGGAATTTATGAATGTAAATCTTGTAGAGATGATTCAGCAGACAGAGGGTGAGTTTGAGGAAAAATTTTCTGCCCGAGACTTATCGGTTATTACCAGTCTGCCGGAACAGGAGGCAATCATACATGTAGATGGCAGAAGACTGTGGAGAGTATTGGAGAATATATATGGAAATGCAGCTAAATATGCAATGCCGGGGACAAGGGTGTATGCAGACTTGAAGGTAGAGGATGAAACAGTACGTTTTTCGTTGAAAAATATTTCTGAACAGCAGTTGAATATATCTGCGGATGAACTGACGGAACGGTTCATACGGGGAGATATATCGCGAAGTACAGAAGGCAGTGGATTGGGTCTGTCGATTGCCCAAAGCCTGATGAAAATGCAAGGCGGAGTGATGAAACTATATCTGGATGGGGATTTGTTTAAGGTAGAGTTAGAATTCCCAAGAGTGAAAGAGCAGTAACAACAATTTTAAAAACTCCTTGAATTCCTTGATTTTATGTGCTACTATACAGAATGTATGGAAAGCAGGTTATTGGAAAGTTCTCCATGCAAATATTTTACGCGGCGAAAGCTGCATTATTGATTGGGTTAGGAGCCCAGATTTTATAAGTTGGTTACTTTATAACCGGTATCGCCGGTGTTTCCGGCGCTATATTCGTGGCATACGAAACTTGTGAAACGGTCAATAAGAGTAGTAAAAGTAAAAATATTTGCTATATAGACTCTACGTCCAATATCTGTTAAATCCGGCGAAATTTTAAAACGAAGAAGAGACAGGATATAAACACAGGTGAGCAGCGCGAAGCTTATTGCCTGTGTTTTTTATATAAAATTTGGGGAGGAAAGAAGATGGCAAATTTACCTCAGACAAGTGCTCCGATTTACGAGGCATTGGAAAGATTCAGAAGAAACAGGGTCGTACCCTTTGATGTTCCGGGACATAAACATGGGAGAGGAAATCCGGAATTAGTAGAACTGCTCGGAGACAGATGTGTCAGTATTGACGTAAATTCTATGAAACCATTAGATAACCTGTGTCACCCTGTTTCTGTTATCAAAGAAGCAGAGGAACTGGCAGCGGAAGCTTTTGGCGCAGAACATGCTTTTTTAATGGTAGGAGGAACTACATCCTCCGTACAATCCATGATTTTGTCTTGCTGTAAGAAAGATGATAAAATTATTCTTCCGAGGAATGTACATAGAAGTGTGATCAATGCAATTGTCCTATGCGGTGCAAAACCAGTGTATGTAAATCCTGATGTAGACCAGAAATTAGGAATCTCTTTGGGAATGAAGATGGATGCGGTGGAATTGGCAATTCGGGAAAATCCAGATGCAGTGGCCGTATTTGTCAATAATCCGACATATTACGGAATTTGTTCTAATTTAAAGGAAATTGTGAAAAAGGCGCATGAAAAGGAAATGAAAGTTCTGGTAGATGAGGCGCATGGAACCCATTTTTATTTTGGGGAGACGCTGCCTGTATCAGCGATGGAAGCAGGAGCAGACATGGCGTCTGTCAGTATGCATAAATCAGGCGGCAGCCTGACACAGAGTTCTTTTCTCTTGACAGGAAAAGGGATGAATGCGGGATATGTCCGTCAGATTATCAACTTAACGCAGACAACAAGCGGATCCTACTTACTTTTGTCCAGCCTGGATATTTCCAGAAGAAATCTGGCGCTGCGGGGAGTAGAGGCTTTTGAGAGAGTGATCAATCTGGCCGAATATGCCAGAACAGAGATCAATCAGATTGATAATTATTATGCATTTGGAAGGGAACTGGTAAACGGCGACAGTATTTATGACTTTGATCCTACAAAGCTTTCGATTCACACATTAGATATTGGACTTGCGGGTATAGAAGTGTATGATATTTTAAGAGATGAATACGACATTCAAATTGAGTTTGGAGATTTAGGAAATGTTCTTGCCTATCTGTCTATCGGAGACAGGAAACAGGAAGTGGAACGTCTGGTAAGTGCATTGGCAGATTTGAAACGCAGGTATCAGAAGGATAAAACAGGTATGCTTTCTCAAGAATATATTTCACCAAAGGTAGTGATGACACCGCAGGAGTCTTTCTATGCGGAGAAGGAGTCTTTGCCGATTCGGGAGACAAAGGGACGTGTATGTAATGAGTTTGTCATGTGTTACCCTCCGGGAATACCGATTCTTGCTCCGGGAGAGGAAGTGACAGACGCGATTATCGACTACATTCTCTATGCAAAAGAAAAGGGTTGTTCACTTACCGGACCAGAAGATGAGCACATTGAACGGTTGAATGTATTGAAACGATAGAATATTGGAAATGTAAAAAAGAGGATTAGAAAGATGGAAATGTGGTTTTCAGACAGGCATACGGATGGAGTAAAGCTTTCTATCCGGATCGAGGAACAGTTGTTTAGTGCACAGAGCGAATTTCAGAGGATTGATGTGCTGGACTCTAAAGAATATGGGAAAATTTTGGTAGTGGACGGGGATTTAACGCTTACGGAAAAAGATGAGTTTATTTATCACGAGATGATCACGCACGTTCCCTTTGCCGTAAATCCAGAAATAAAGGATGTGCTGGTTATGGGCGGAGGAGACGGCGGTGTTGTCAGGGAGCTGATTAAATATGAATCTGTCAGGACGATTGATGTGGTGGAAGTAGATCCATTGCTTGTAGAGGTCTGCCGAAAATATATGCCGGAGATTGCAAACAGTCTTACGGATGAAAGAGTAAATATATTCCATGAGGACGGGGTAAAATACATTCGTTCTAAAGCAGATACATATGATTTAATTATTATTGACTCACCGAATCCATTCGGTGCGGGGGAGGGGCTTTTTACAAAGGAATTCTATGGGAATTGCTATAATGCGCTGCATGAGGACGGCATTATGATTAATCAGAATGAAAGCCCGTTTTATGAGGAAGAAGCATACCAGTGCCAGCGTATGCATAAACGAATTTTAAGTACCTTTCCGATATGTAAAGTATACCAGGCACATTTGCCGTCCTATCCGTCAGGGCACTGGCTGTTTGGGTTTGCCTCAAAGGTATATCATCCTTTGAACGATTTGAAAAAGGTAGAGTGGAAGCTGCTTGGAGTGAAAACAAAATACTACGAGCCAAGACTCCATGCAGGTGTTTTTGCGCTTCCGGTTTATGTGGAGGAGTTATTAAGAGATGTGGAATAAGAATGTTGTGGATTTTATGGGATGTGATGCAGCATATGAAGAGGCAGACATTGTATTATTTGGAGCGCCCTTTGATTCGACAACTTCGTTTCGCCCTGGAACTCGGTTTGCCGGTCAGGCTATTCGGAATGATTCTTATGGACTGGAGACATACAGCCCTTATCAGGATAGGGACCTAACGGAGAAAAGAATATTTGACTGCGGCGATCTGGAGCTTTCTATCGGAAATGCACAGATGGTTCTGGAACAGATTGAGGCATGTGCAAAACAGATTTTAACAGACGGCAAACTTCCCTTTATGATAGGCGGGGAACATCTGGTTACATTGGGAAGCGTAAGAGCTGTGGCAAGAAAATATCCGGATATGCATATCATACATTTTGACGCGCATACAGATTTGCGACAGGATTATCTCGGAGTAGAATTGTCACATGCCTGTGTGTTGAGAAGATGCTGGGAAATTCTGGGAGACGGCAGAATCCATCAGTTTGGAATTCGCTCTGGCGAAAAGGAAGAGTTCGAGTGGGCAAAGCAGGGACATACGGACTTACACCCGTTTAATTTGGAAGGACTGGAACAGACAATCGAAAAGCTAAAAGGGAAACCAGTTTATTTTACAGTAGACCTGGATGTCTTGGATCCGTCTTTCTTCCCTGGAACAGGAACACCCGAGCCGGGCGGTATTGCATTTATGAGCCTTATGCATGCAGTGACAAAGGTTTGCGGTCAGACAAATCTGGTAGGGTGTGATGTGAATGAACTTTGCCCGGGATATGATCAGAGTGGAGGTTCTACTGCTGTAGCGTGTAAAATCATACGGGAGATGTTGATTGCTTTATAGGATTCGGGTGTCAAAAGGTAACTTATTTAAATTCTCTTATCAATTTTCACAAAAAGTAACTTTTTAGACTCCGGTGCGCGGAGTATTCCGCTGAACCTCTTAATACGAAAATCACGTCAGCAAAGGCTTCCGTGATTTTGGAGTTTCATCTCCATCGCGCACAAAGTCGTCTGGCAAGTTATCTTTTTGTGAAAATTGCCGGAAGCATTTGCAAAAGCTACCTTTTTACACCCGAATCTTTATAGAAAATATAGAAGAAACAGAGAGGAGAAAAGAAAATGGGAAAAGTTATGGTAATTGGCTGTGGCGGTGTGGCAAGTGTTGCGATACATAAAATCTGCCAGAACAGCGAGGTATTTACAGAACTCTGTATTGCAAGCAGAACAGTATCTAAATGCGATGCGCTGAAAGAAAAATTACAGAAAACGACAAAGACGAATATAACAACGGCACAGGTGGATGCAGATAATGTGCAGGAGCTGACAGAATTAATAAAGAAAGAAAAGCCGGAGGTTGTTTTAAACCTTGCCTTGCCATATCAGGACTTGACGATTATGGACGCATGTCTGGAGGCAGGGGTGCACTATATCGATACGGCGAATTATGAGCCGGAGGATACGGCAAAGTTTGAATATAAATGGCAGTGGGATTATCGGGAGCGATTTGAGCAGGCGGGACTTACGGCACTGCTTGGAAGCGGCTTTGATCCCGGAGTGACAAGCGTTTTTTCAGCATATGCGCTGAAACATTATTTTGACGAAATTAACTATATTGATATTTTAGACTGTAATGCCGGTGATCATGGCTATCCTTTTGCGACAAACTTTAATCCGGAAATCAATATCCGTGAAGTATCTGCAAATGGTTCCTATTGGGAGAACGGCGAATGGGTAGAGACAAAACCAATGGAAATAAAAAGAGTATATAATTTTCCGGAAATAGGTGAGAAGGACATGTATCTGCTCCACCATGAGGAAATAGAATCGTTGGCATTAAATATTCCGGGAATTAAAAGAATCCGTTTCTTTATGACATTTGGCGAAAGCTACTTAAACCATCTGCGTTGTCTGGAAGATGTGGGAATGACTTCAATTGAACCGATTATGTACAATGGACAGGAGATCGTGCCGCTTCAGTTCTTGAAGGCAGTACTTCCAGATCCTTCTTCTTTAGGGCCGCGCACAAAAGGAAAGACAAACATAGGCTGCATTTTTATCGGGAAAAAAGATGGGAAAGAAAAAACGTTATATATTTATAATACATGTGACCATCAGGAGTGTTACAAAGAGGTAGGCTCCCAGGCAGTGGCATACACAACAGGAGTTCCGGCAATGATCGGCGCTATGATGGTGATGACAGGGCAGTGGAAGAAGGCGGGCGTCTACAATATGGAAGAATTTGATCCGGATCCGTTCATGGACGCATTGAACAAATGGGGACTTCCATGGAAAATCAGTGAAAATCCAGAATTAGTGGAGTAAGACAGGAATTGAAATGGGCGTCTTATATATTAAGATAGTATCCATGTATTTCAGTTAAGAATATACATGGCTGCACAAGATTCTGGAGAAGAGACATATGAAAAAGGAAGAATTAAAAAAGGAACAGCTTTGTACTCCCTGCTATATTATCCAGGAGAAAAAAATCAAAGATAATTTAGAGCAGTTAAGAGAAATCCGCGAGGAGACGGGCTGTAAGATTTTATTGGCACAGAAGGCGTTTTCCATGTATTCGCTGTACCCCCTTATCGGAAGATATATCGACGGAACGACGGCAAGTGGATTATATGAGGCAAAATTAGGCTTTGAAGAGATGGGGAAGGAAAACCATATCTTTTCACCTGCATACAGGGAAGACGAGATGGAAGAGATCTTAGGATACTGCGACCATCTTGTGTTTAATTCGCCGGGACAGCTTAAAAAATTTAAACAACAAGCGATCGATGCAGGAAAAAGTATAGGCTTAAGGATTAATCCGCAGTGTTCCACGCAGGAGGGACATGCGATTTATGACCCTTGCGCGCCAGGCTCTCGGCTTGGAACTTTAATAGAACAGATAACGCCGGAAATCTTAGAGGGTGTGGAGGGGCTGCACTTCCATACATTGTGCGAACAGAATTCAGATGCCTTGAAAACAACTTTGGATGCGGTGGAAGAAAAATTTGCACCCTATTTGCAGCAAATGAAATGGATCAACTTTGGGGGCGGGCACCATATCACAAGGGAAGGATATGACAAAGAACTGCTGAAAGACTGCATCCGGTATGTACAGAACAAATATCAGGTGGAAGTATATCTGGAGCCGGGAGAGGCAATAGCGCTCAATGCAGGAATTTTGCTGACAGAAGTGTTGGAGATTGTGGAAAATGAAATGTCTATAGCTATTTTAGATACGTCGGCGGCATGTCATATGCCAGACGTACTGGAAATGCCATACCGTCCTCCGCTAAAAGGTTCCGGAGATCCCAAGATAGACAAAGAGAGAAAAAGCAAACCTTATATATACCGGTTGGCAGGGCCTACCTGTCTTGCTGGTGACATCATAGGAGAGTATTGTTTTGCACAGCCTTTGAAATGTAAAGACAGGCTGGAATTTCAGGATATGGCGATTTATACGATGGTGAAAAATAATACATTTAATGGAATGAAGCTTCCGGATATTATTCTGGAGAGAGAAAACGGCAGATTTGAGATGATACGCTCCTTTGAATATACGGATTTTAAAGAAAGGTTATAAATAGCAACGGCGAGGTCTTCCGGCTAACTGCTACAATTTACATAATCCAAGTGGCAGGGCTTGACAAAGGAAAGTCCAGTGTGTTAGATTTTTGTTATTATAAAAGAAAAGGCAATGATAAAGAGAGTACATTTTTTGGAATTTTACAGAGAGTCCTGGCTGGTGAGAAGGGATGAAGGAAGAAAGATGGAAGATGGCTTTTGAGCAGCGCATATGAGCCAGGAACAGGAAAAGCGTAAGAGCGCGAAAAGGAAAACAGCATCCTGTGTGAGTGTGCGATGGGCCCGCCCATTATAGCGGCAAGTGTTCTGCACTTATAGAGGTTTTCTGCCGCGAGGCAGGAGCAAACGAGAAGTGGTACCACGGCAGCAGCCCGTCTTCTTTTTAAGAGAAGGCGGGTTTTTATATCATAGGAAAGTCCTTCGGACTGACCTATGATATAAAAACCCTTCGGGCAGTATGCGCACGCCGCAATAAGGAAATTTTACCGCTTTGCGGTATTGCGGCGGTGCGTAAAGTGTACAAACCCGTCAAAAGTGAGGGGCAGGGGAGTTGAAGCGGGCTTGTCCACTTTGTTCTTGTATTAGGAAGCTTTCATTCCCTATATAATAAACCTTTGAGGGGATGCACGTACAAAAAGAGAGCAATCTCTATGAGCTTATGCAGTACTTTGTAGGCACAGATTTATAAAAAAAGAAAAGGAGAGAGAAAAATGTGTGAAAAACCGAAATACTATATTACTACGGCAATTGCGTATACATCCGGAAAACCCCATATCGGGAACACGTATGAGATTGTACTTGCAGATGCGATTGCGCGTTATAAGAGAAGCCAGGGGTATGACGTGTTCTTCCAGACGGGAACAGATGAGCATGGACAGAAGATTGAAATGAAAGCAGAAGAGGCGAATGTCACACCGAAAGAATTTGTCGATGACGTTTCAGCAGAAATTAAGAGAATATGGGATCTGATGGATACCTCTTATGATAAATTTATACGTACAACCGATAAAGACCACGAAAAACAGGTGCAGAAAATATTCAAAAAGCTGTACGAGCAAGGAGATATTTATAAAGGACATTATGAGGGAATGTACTGTACTCCCTGTGAATCTTTTTTTACTGAGTCTCAGCTGGTAGACGGAAAATGTCCGGACTGCGGAAGAGAAGTGCAGCCTGCAAAAGAAGAGGCATACTTCTTTAAAATGAGTAAATATGCAGACAAGCTGATTGAGCATATCCATACACATCCAGAGTTTATACAGCCTGTATCCAGGAAAAATGAAATGATGAATAACTTTCTTCTGCCGGGACTCCAGGATCTATGTGTGTCCAGGACTTCCTTTAAATGGGGGATTCCGGTTGACTTTGATGCGAAGCATGTAGTGTATGTCTGGCTGGATGCTTTGACAAACTATATCACAGGGATTGGATATGAATGTGACGGAGAAAGTACAGAGCAGTTCCAGAAATTGTGGCCGGCTGATTTACATTTGATCGGAAAAGACATTATTCGTTTCCATACGATTTATTGGCCGATTTTTTTGATGGCACTGGGTCTGCCGCTTCCTAAACAGGTATTTGGACATCCGTGGCTTTTGCAGGGAGACGGAAAGATGAGCAAATCCAAAGGAAATGTACTGTATGCAGATGAACTGGTAGATTTCTTCGGCGTGGATGCAGTGCGTTATTTTGTGCTCCATGAGATGCCGTTTGAAAATGACGGGATCATTTCCTGGGAACTGATGGTGGAACGCATGAATTCGGATCTGGCGAATACGCTGGGGAACCTGGTAAACCGTACCGTATCTATGACAAATAAATATTTCAATGGCACTGTACAGGATAAAGAGGTTTCAGAAGAAGTAGACGCAGATTTAAAACACGTGGTAGAAGAGGCGCCAAAGCTGGTGGCAGCAAAAATGGATGAGTTGAGAGTCGCAGATGCGATTACAGAAATATTTAATCTGTTTAAACGCTGCAATAAATATATAGATGAGACGATGCCCTGGGTTTTGGCAAAGGACGAGGCAAAAAAAGAACGCTTGGAAACAGTGCTGTGGAATCTGATTCAGAGTATTTCAGAAGGAGCAAAGCTTCTTGAACCATATATGCCGTCTACTAGCAAGAAGATTTTAGAACAGCTTGGAAATGGGAATGTGACACAAAAACCAGAAATTCTTTTCCAGAGACTGGACATAGAGGAGGTTCTGAAAAAAGTAGAAGAATTACATCCTCCTGTAGAAGAGAAAGAAGAAGGAAAAGTTATTGATATAGAGGCGAAACCTGAAATTACATTTGAACAGTTTGGAGCAATGCAGTTCCAGGTAGGAGAGATTATCGCCTGCGAAGAAGTAAAGAAATCCAAAAAGCTGCTCTGCTCCCAGGTGAAGATCGGCGGCCAGGTAAAACAAATTGTTTCAGGAATCAAAGCATACTATACTCCAGAAGAGATGGTTGGAAAGAAAGTGATGGTTCTTGTAAACTTAAAGCCTGCAAAGCTGGCGGGAGTACTGTCTGAGGGAATGCTTTTGTGCGCAGAGGATGAAAACGGTAACCTTGCCCTGATGACACCAGAAAAAGAAATGCCCGCAGGAGCAGAAATTAGCTAAATATAAATTTAAGTGACAAAAGGGACGTGTGAAAGAGATGCTTTGCATCGTTCGTCAGGGCTTCGCCGAAATTCCTCACTCACGCAAAGCATCTCTTTCACACTCACACTTTCGCCAGCTTAAGTTTATAATTCGTAACGGAAAAAATCGGCTTCACGCTGCTATGCATTTCCAATCAGAAGTAGTATAGATACTTCTAATTGAAGGGCTATAACAACGTGAAGCCGTTCTCTTTTTTATGAATTTCAGTTAGGGCGCTACCTTCCTATAGACGAAGGAAAAACTTCTGACTGGGAGTCTGTAGCTGCGTGAAACCGGTTCTGTTCTGTCTGAAATTATAAACTTAAGCTGGCGAAAGTGTAAGCGCAAGAGGGAGTGTGTTGCAAAAGTGAGGAATTCCGGCGAAGCCCTGACGAACGTTGCAATACACGCCCTCTTGCGCGAACCATTTTGTCAATTAAATTTATATTTATTTTTCTTGTAGTTTGTTTTCTGATGTGTTAAAGTAAGAGTACCTTTTCTATTACATTTTTGGAAAGGGAAGTATCTTAATTTCTTATATAAGGAATCTATATTCTAAAAATTTACATGTATCATTCTATTTATGTTCATCTGATGGACAATCGGTTTTCCGGCAGTTAGCTGTCTGGATATTCTGAATCTTTACCCAATGAAGCAAAAAAACTATTGTAAATAGCAGCTATTCTATTATGTGCGTTACCGGTGATTTATATATTTTTATGTCTGGCGTCGAATCTACGAAAAACACCATACAAGTTACCGTAAATGCTGCATGACTTAAGGGGAAAGTGTTGTAAAGTGTAAGGCTTTTCCCTATAATAAAAGGAGGAAAAGTAAATATGGAACAAAAACAAAAAACATTGAAGGATTTGAATCTGCTGGATCGTTTTCTATTCTCACAGGCTGCTGATGACCCGGATACGATGCGGGACATGCTGGAAATTATTCTGGGAAGGGAGGTTGTCTTAAAGCTCCTGCCCCAGACAGAAAAGGAGCAGCGTACCCATCCACTGAATCGGTATGTCCGGCTGGATGTCTGGGCAATGGACGAAGAGGAGCGCATATACAACACAGAGGTGCAGAGAGAGGATACAGGAAATCTGCCGAAGCGGAGCCGGTTTTATCAGGCGTTAATTGATTCCAACCTCTTAAAGCCAGGAGAAGTGGGGTTTCAAAGACTGAATCCCGTCTACATTATTCTTATCTGTCCCTTTGATCTGTTCGGCTATGGGTTATACCGATATACCTTCCAGATGCAGTGTAAGGAAGTTCCTGGATTGTCATTACAGGACGGCGCTGTTCGGATATTTTTAAATACTCACGGACAGCACACAGAAGGAGTACCACAAGAACTGATAGAGCTGTTAAGGTATATGGAGCATACCACAGAGGAGGTAAGTGCCTCTTGTACCAGTGAAAGGATACATAATATCCAGAAACGGATCCACGCCATCAAATCCAGTGAAAAGATTGGAGTGAAGTACATGCAGGCATGGGAAGAAAAGATATTAGAGCAGGAAAAAGCACGTGAAGAAGGGCGTAAGGAAGGCCTTGCTGAGGGGCTAAAAGAGGGGCGTACTGCAGGACTTTCAGAGGGACATGCTTCCGGTTTAAGAGAAGGTTTAGAACAAGGCGGTATACAAAAACTGCAGAAACAAGTAGAAAAGAAAATACAAAAAGGATATTCAGCAGAAGAGATAGCAGAAATGCTGGAAGAAGATATAGAAACTATTCAAAAATTAATAGAAGAAATATAAAATTAACTGACAAGAATACCTTCCTCGTCTGAAAGAAAAGCTTTAACAGAAGATACGCAAAACACTGTATTAGAACACAGGGCAGGACCCGCTTTACCTCATCCGTTCGAGTGGTTCTTGTCAATGCCCTGTTTATCTGACACAGTGTTTTTGCTGTCACTTCCATCCAGAAGTTTTTACTCCTCCATTCGGAAGATACCTTGGCAGTTAAATTTCATAAAAAAATCGGCTTCACGCTGCCATGAGTTCCCAATCAGAAAAATTTGTTTGCTTCCGATTGGAATATATAACAGTGTGAAGCCGATTTCTTCCGCCTGGAAATATAAACTTAAGCTGGCGAAAGTGTAAGCGCAAGAGGGCGTGTTTTGCAAAAGTGAGGAATTTTGGCGAAGCGCTGACGAACGTTGCAATACACGCCCTCTTGCGCGAACTATTTTTGTTAGCGTCCGCAGTGCCAGCTCAATTCCGCATACGCTCCATTTTGCTATCGGCAGTCGCCGAATGAAAAGAAACCGAAAGTCCCCTGCTTACATGCAAGCATGACGCAGGGCCCCTCTGTTCTTTTCGCACTGCTTGTTGCTTCGTTAAATTTATAATTTTTTTCTTGTTGCTATATCCTGGAAACGAAAGTAATCGGGGCGGTGTCGGGATTGGGTATATTCGAACTGTATTCCGTTATCATCGAATGTCTGATTTGATATAACCGCCATGCAATTATAATCTTTTAACTTTAAATAAGTTTCATCAATCTGTGTTACTTTCTCAACGGTCAGAGTTCTCTTACTTGTGGAGATAGTAAGATTCTTAGTGTTTTCCAGAAAATCATAAATAGAATGTCCTGCAATTTCTTCTGTCAACCCATCTGTCATTTCTTTTAGAAAATAATTGTGATCCAGAATAAGCGGCTCACCGTTTAAATACCGTAGACGCTGGATATAATATAAAACAGCTCCCTGTGGAAATCCGGTTTTTTTTGCAATTTTATAGTCTGCTGTCACCTCTGAAAACTGTAAGACCTTTGTGGAAGGCGTCTGGCCGTTACGCTCTGCTGATTCCTGGAACGATTCAATTCCTCCGACTGTAAAAGCAGTCTGCTCAATTGGCTGAAAAATATTGCGAACTCCTTTCCCGTGCATTGGCTGCACATACCCGTCTGAAGTTAATTCAAAAAGGGCTCTCCTTACGGTATTTCTTGAACAATCATACTCTTTTACTAAGGTATTTTCTGAAGGGAGGAGTTCTTGGTAAAGGTATACTTCTGTTTCAATTTTTTCTTTTAAATCTTTGTAAATATAATCATATTTAGCTTTAGGCATTTTTATTACCTCTTCTTGTTTAAACATCTAGAGAATATTATATAAACTTTTATTTTAATTTGCAAGTAAAATACATAATATTATATTGACATGTTTAAACAAGTGTGATATATTAAAGTTGTTCAAACAAGTTGGAACCGAAAGGATATAAGAGGAGAAGGAGAAAGGAAGGCGGATACGATGGGAAAATATGAAAACGATGTAAGACGTTTATTGACACTTGTCGGAGGAAAAGAGAATATCCAGGCAGTTTCCCACTGCATGACGAGAATGCGTTTTGTTTTGGCAGATCCCCAAAAAGCGGATGAAAAAGCGATTGAAGAACTGCCCAGCGTAAAAGGAACATTTACACAGGCAGGACAATATCAGGTAATTATCGGGAATGATGTATCTATATTTTATAACGAATTTACCGCTTACGCCGGCATAGAAGGGGTTAGTAAAGAAGCGGCAAAACAAGCGGCAAAAGGAAACCAGAATGTGATCCAGAAAATGATGAGTAACCTGGGTGAAATATTTGCGCCGATTATTCCCGCATTAATTTGCGGTGGTCTTGTTCTTGGATTTAGAAATATTATTGATGGAATTTATTTTTTTGATAACGGAACGAAGACATTGATTGATATTTCTCAGTTTTGGGCAGGCGTGGACTCCTTTCTCTGGCTTATTGGTGAAGCTGTATTCTGGCTGCTTCCTGTAGGAATTGTATGGTCGATTACAAAGAAAATGGGGACAACACAGATTCTTGGTATTATACTTGGACTGACGCTGATATCATCTCAGCTTTTAAATGGATTCGATGTAGCGTCTACTCCTGCAAAGGATATACCTGTTTGGGATTTCGGGTTTGCTAAGGTACAGATGATTGGGTACCAGGGACAGGTTATCGCAGCTATGCTGGCAGGATTTGTGCTTGTTTATCTGGAAAAATTCTTCCGAAAAATCTGCCCTGCGGTTATCAGTATGATTGTTGTTCCATTCTGCTCACTGGTTCCTGCGGTATTTATTGCACATATGGTAGTTGGGCCAATCGGCTGGACGATTGGAAACGCAATCGGAGACGTTGTGTATGCCGGCCTGACATCTGACTTCCGTTTTGTATTTGCTGGAATTTTTGGATTATTATATGCACCGGTTGTTATGACAGGACTTCATCATATGACAAATGCCATTGATTCCCAGCTTCTTGCTTCTCCGGCTAAAAGTACCATTTTGTGGCCTATGATTGCCCTCTCCAATATTGCACAAGGCTCCAGTGTATTAGCAATGAGCTTTATACAGAAAAAGAATGAACGTGCACAGCAGGTCAATGTTCCAGCGTGTATTTCCTGTTATCTGGGAGTAACAGAACCGGCATTGTTTGGTGTCAATTTAAAATACGGATTTCCGCTTGTATGCGGCATGATTGGCTCGGCGGTTGCGGCAATGATTTCAGTAGGATTCGGTGTAGAGGCTTTGAGTATTGGTGTAGGAGGTCTGCCGGGAATCCTTTCTATTAAACCGCAATATTATCTAATTTTCCTTTTGGCAATGGCAGCGGCGATCGTGATTCCTTTTATTTTAACATTCATTGTAGGAAAAATCAGGTTGTCTGATGCGGATAAATATGGAAATACAGCGGATTCAAATGACATAGAAAAAACTGTGGGAGAAGAATCAAAAGGAATTTCTATAACAGAAGGCATTCACAATGAGGGTGCAGCAGGAAATGAGGAAAATACAGTTTCTGACGGAGAGCTAAAAGCTATATTAAGTGGAAAGGTAATACCAATTGAAGAAGTACCGGATGATGTTTTCTCACAAAAAATTATGGGAGACGGTATTGCATTTGAACCAGAGAATACGGTCGTAACGGCGCCTGCAGATGCAGAAGTCAGTGTAGTTATGGCTGAGACGGGGCATGCATGTGGACTGACACTGACCAATGGAATGGAGCTGCTGATACATGTAGGTGTAGATACAGTAGATATGAATGGAGAAGGTTTTAAACTTCTTGTAAAAGAGGGAGATCATGTAAAACAGGGTGACGCTCTTATAGAATTCGAACCAGAAAAAATCAAGGAAGCGGGGCATCCCTGCACGACGATGTTAATTGTAACTGCCCAGGGAAAGGCTTCAGAGGTAAATATGCATACCGGTATAGAAGCGACAGCAGGGAAAACAACAATCATTTCTTATAAATAGGGAACGGACGTCCTATAATCTATAGAGAGAAAGGAATTGACAATGTCCATGAAAACAGATTTCAGAAAAAGTACAGTTTATCAGATTTATCCCAAATCTTTCTGTGACAGCAATCAGGATGGAGTAGGGGACTTAAGAGGCATTATATCAAAATTAGACTATATAAAAGAACTAGGCGTGGATTATATATGGATGACTCCGTTTTTTGTATCTCCTCAAAATGATAATGGATATGATGTGGAAGATTATTATCAGATTGATTCTAGATATGGAACGATGCA
Source organism: Mediterraneibacter flintii (assembly GCF_055387595.1). Taxonomy (NCBI): domain Bacteria; kingdom Bacillati; phylum Bacillota; class Clostridia; order Lachnospirales; family Lachnospiraceae; genus Mediterraneibacter; species Mediterraneibacter flintii. Next base: position 3,662,623 of record NZ_AP031405.1, on the reverse strand, counting down.
AGATGTGGAGGAATTGATAGAAGAAGCGGATAAACGCAATATTAAGCTTATGTTCGACATGGTTTTTAATCATGTGTCAACCAGACATGAATGGTTTCAAAAAGCAATGGAAGGAGATCCATACTATAAAGATTTCTTCTTTTTCCGGAAAGGTAAGGAAAACGGAGAGCCTCCTACGAACTGGGAAAGCAAATTCGGTGGCAGTGCATGGGAATACTTGGAAAAATTTGATGAATATTATCTGCATTTGTTTGACGTAACACAGGCAGACTTAAACTGGGACAACGAAAATGTGCGCAGAGAGATACAGAAAATTGTAAAATTCTGGATGGATAAAGGAGTAAAGGGCTTTCGTTTTGACGTAATAAATTTAATCAGCAAAGGAGCATTTGAAGATGACACTTTGGGGGACGGAAGAAAATATTATACAGACGGCCCTAATATTCACAAATATCTAAAAGAACTGCACGATATGACATTCGGCACAGACGCGGAGATTGTAACCGTCGGCGAAATGTCCAGTACTTCTATTGAAAACTGTTATGATTATGCGGGAGAAAAGACCGGCGAATTATCTATGGTATTTAGTTTTCACCATTTAAAGGTAGATTTCATGGGAAACGAAAAATGGGTACTGGTACCGGCAGATTTTAGAAAGTTAAAGCATATCCTTTTTGAATGGCAGACAAAAATGGAGGCACACCATGCCTGGAATGCACTGTTTTGGTGTAACCATGATCAGCCCAGAGTCGTTTCACGCTTTGGAGATGAAGGAAAATACTGGAAAGAATCTGCAAAAATGCTTGCGACAATGATACATCTTATGCGTGGTACGCCGTATATTTATCAAGGAGAAGAAATAGGGATGACAAATGCGGGGTTCACAGATATTTCTCAGTATCGGGATGTGGAAAGCCTGAATCATTTTCGCATTTTACAGGAGAAAGGATTGACAAAATCAGATGCTTACCGCATATTGCAGATACATTCCCGCGACAACAGCCGCACGCCTATGCAATGGGATACATCTGCACATGCAGGTTTTACTGGAAGTGAGAAAACACAGCCATGGATATCTGTAAATCCGAATTATACACATATAAACGCCGCACAGCAGATGGAAGAGGAAGATTCTATTTTCTGTTACTACAAAAAATTAGTTGCTCTAAGAAAAGAATTAGATATTATTGCTTATGGCTCTATAGAACCATTGGACATCAGCCATCCTTGCATATTTGCATATAAGAGGACTTATGAGGAGCAGGAGATGCTTGTCGTGGCTAACTTTTACGGAAGAGACTGCGAGTGGAAATATAAGACAGAGTTAAAAGACTTTCAGTGCATTTTAAGTAACTATAAAAACATAAGAAAACCAGAAAATAACATATGGAAATTACAACCATATGAAACACAAGTATGGTATAAAATATAAATTTAACGAAGCAACAAGCAGTGCGAAAAGAATAGGAAGACTCTGTGTCATGCTTGCATGTAAGCAGAAGTTTGTCTGTTTTTTTTCATTCGGCGACCGCCGATAGCGAAATGAAGCGTATGCGAAATTGAGCTGGCACTGCGGAAGCTGACAAAATGCATTCCTTGTCTGTTAGAAAAATTTTAATAGAAGGTACGCAAAAACACTGTATCAGAACACAGGGCAAGACCCGCTTTACCTCATCCGTTCGAGTGGTTCTAAGTACAAAGCATCTGTGTGTCCATTGGAACACGCAGATGCCCTGTACTAAGAACCAGGCGAACTGTATTCGGAACGCTCCTTGTCAATGCCCTGCTTATCTGACACAGTGTTTTTGCTGTCACTTCCAGTCAGAAGTTTTTCCCCGCCATTCGGAAGGCACTTTGTTAGTTAAATTTACTTTAAAAGAAATTGACTTCACGCTGCCACGAATTCCCAACCAGAAAAATTTGTTTACTTCCGATTGGAATATATAGCAGCGTGAAGTCGGTTCTTTTCTGTCTGAAATTATAAACTTAAGCTAGCGAAAGTGTAAGCGCAAGAGGGAGTGTGTTGCAAAAGTGAGGAATTTCGGCGAAGCCCTGACGAACGTTGCAATACACTCCCTCTTGCGCGAATCATTTCGTCAATTTCCGCAGTGCCAGCTCAATTTCGCTATCGGCAGTCGCCAAATGAAAAGAAGCAGACAAACTTCTGTTTACATGCAAGCATGACACAGAGTTTGCCTGTTCTTTTCGCACTGCTTGTTGCTTCGTTAAATTTATATATAGATATTTATGCCTATGAAAAAGGGGAAAACTATCAGAAGTAAGTAAAAATAAATATTTACTTTATTCTTTTAATCCTATATAATACTCATGGAATCTTAATGAGTGGAAATATGAAAAAAAGGGGTTGACAGTCATGTTTAGAAGCTGGCACGCTGGTGACAGACAGACAGACAGACAGACAGACAGACAGACAGACAGACAGACAGACAGACAGACAGACAGACAGACAGACAGACAGACAGACAGACAGACAGACAGACAGACAGACAGACAGACAGACAGACAGACAGACAGACAGACAGACAGACAGACAGACAGACAGACAGACAGACAGACAGTAAGGTAACGTCTGCCCTTTTTTGCGTACAATTAAAGAAAACTACGGAAAAGAAGCATAGTTATTTCATGTGTGTATACATGAGATTTCTATGCTTTTTTGCGTCTTAAGATTCCATTTATCACCATAAGGGAAAGGAGTAAAAAATGAGCAAAATCAAGAGGAGCCTGGCGATGCTGCTGGCATTTTTCATGGTTGCGGTAAGTATTGCCGGTGTAACTCCTGTTTATGCACAGGAGGCAGAAACGAGTGGGTATCAGATAAAGAGCACTTATGATGAAGAACAGAATAATATGTGGCAGATAGCTGAAAAGGGAGCTTACGGCGTTTTGTATGAATTTAAATGTGGAACAAGAGGCGCTAGCCTGCCAGACGCGGTAACCGACCAACTTCCGCTTGATGAAAAAATGTATGCTATGGGAGCGTCGGTATCAGCTATTTTGCCGGAAGAGAAAGAAATTATAGGGCCAAAGAACAATGCGTCTAATGCGCCCATGGGTGTATGGAAATTCACTGGTTATGATGCGGATTCAAAGGTTGTGAGTGACGATACTTTAGAAAGTGGAAAAGATTCCAGCGATTCGAAGCTATATGTTATCTTCACAGGGACATGGACATTTACCGTAAATCAATATGATGTGAGCTATGAGTTTGTAGCGTCGGACAGCAGCAAACAGCTGCCAAAGGGCGTAACCGATCAGAAACCGGCTGCAGAAACAGACAAGGTAACACATGGAAAGACTGCAAAGCCTTCTAAGAGCAGCTTTAAAGAAGTGAAAGATGACGACGGAAAATGGGTATTTAAAGGATGGGATCCACAGGAAGTCCAGAATGTAACAGCAGATGTTATATTTACGGGAACATGGGAATATGTATCAAATACATATAAAGTAACCTATGTATTCGAGACAGAAGAGAATAAAGACCTCCCAGCTTCTGTTACAAGTCAGCTTCCTCCGGAAGAAACCCATGTCAAGGGCGATAAAGTTTCTATGCCTGTGTTAGACGAAGAAGAGATTTCTGCGGAGGACGGTGTCTGGACCTTTGACGGATGGGATTATGACGAAGTAGAAGTTGAGACAGAGGATATTATTGTCACAGGTACATGGAGCTTTGCGCCTTACCAATATATCGTCAGCTATGAATTCAAATCGGCTTCAGATAAAGGACTGCCTAAGGAAATCACAGCTCTGCTGCCGGTGCCTGAACCAAAAAATCATGGAGAAAAGGTAACTCCGCCAGAGCCGGACGAGACCCGGATTGAGGCGGAGGATCAGAAAGGAATCTGGTTCTTTAAGGGGTGGTCTCCGAAAGAGGTAGACAGTATCAAAGCCAACCAAAAGTTTATTGGTACATGGAAGTTTTATGAATACCAGGAAGTTATCGCAAAAAATTTGACGGCTTATGAAGGGGGATTGGGAAGCAACAACAGCACAACAACAGGAGACGCGCTTCCTGAACCTACATGGGCAGCCCAGATGAACGGACATACAGTAACCGTTGATGGAAACGAATGGGACGTTAGTAAAAAGGGACTTCCCTTTGCATGGAACTATGTGGATAAAGACGGGAAAAAAGTAGAAAATTCAGCGACCGTTGGTGTATATGCACTGCATGTCTATCCATTAGCGGAGCTGAAAGGAAAAGATGTTATTATAGATGACAAATATGTGCTTTGTCTTTCCGAAGATGGTGTACAGGCAGGAACTGTCAATGTAAGAGACGTTACAGATAACGAAAATGCAGACACGCTTTCTACAGATACATTTAAGAATGTATATAACCATGAATCTCCTCAGGATATACAAGCCTCTTCTTTCCGCAGTATGACAGGGCAGGCGGCTTTGTCCGAAGGAAGCGCTCTTGACGGTGTATTTGACGCTGTGACCGGCACACATACAGATGCATGCGATCCCGAAGAACCGCATGCCCATGTAAAAGAGGGAACAACCTTCTTAAAAAATGGAGATCCGGATATGCCGGTGGGAAAAAATGCGAAGATTGGTCTGCTGTGGGATAACCTTCTGGAAAATGTACTGGGCCAGCCGGCGCGTGTAGAAAAGCTGCATGAAAAGAGTCTGGACGCCATTGATAAAGATACGTTTGACTTAGACGGTACGCTCCACAAGGATTTTAAGTATATTGACCTTGTGGATATGACAGACGGAAATATATGGGTAGGAACCAGACAAAATGACGTAACGGTCTACTATCCATATCCAGAGGGAGTCGATAAAGAGGATACAATTACTGTCACATGGTATGAAGGGTTGACGCGGGATTACACGATCGATATGACAGACAGTGATCTGGATGATGAAATTGATAAGACGAACGCGCATACTGTCAATAATTTAAGAAAGACAGAGACAGGTATCCTGTTTGACGTACCTTCTAAGCAGTTTGGCCCTATTGAAGTAATGTGGCAGAAGTCCTATGCACCTGCTTATGAATTCATCAGTGGAACAAAGGGAAAAGAACTGCCGCAGAGTATTAAGGATTCGGCGCCGAAAGCCGACCGGGAATATACAGAAGGTGTCGCGATTACAGCGCCGGAGGTTACTTCAAAAGAAGTGAAAACAGAAGATGGCGTATGGACATTCCAGAAATGGGACGCGGACAGCAAAGTTTCAGCGGAAGGCGTAAAATTTACAGGAATATGGACATATGAAAAAAATACAAGTATGACGGATGACGTTCCGGATAAAGGAAATATTAACTCATCAAAACCGTCTGTACCTGGTAAAGCACAGGGAACAGACAGCCCGACAACGGGAGACAATACGAATCTTACGTTGTGGAGTTCCATTCTCTTGGCGTCGGTATTGCTTCTGGCCGTACTGCTTGAAATAAGAAGGAAAAAGAAAGAGTAAGATTTCCTAAAATAATTGACAGAGTAAGAAAAATTTCAGCCCCCAATTTACATTACAAATAAATGGAGGGGGTATATACAGCGGTCTGATTTTCAGGCCGCTGTTCATTTGTCAGAGTATTAGTTCCTAAGGGCCTCCCGTTCCATGATGGCATACAGTAATGTAGACTCCTAGAACCCTTCCGTCTTTTTTATTATGTATATAGGTCTCTTTTTACTTTCCATATAATCTTTGGAGATATACTGCCCCAGTATGGACAGGAACAACAGTTGGACTGCATTTAGAAACAGGATAAGACAGACAATTAACCCTGTACCGTTTAATCCATGACCGGTAAGGAGAAGAAGCAGGGCAGTCAAAAAAGTAAAAAGGAGCAGTAAGCCGCCTGTGGTTCCGGCAAGAGTGGCTGGAGCAGAAGAAAAGGAAAGAATTCCGTTTACGGCATATTGAAAAAGGCTGCCAAAATTCCATTTTGTCTCGCCTGCCGCGCGTTCCACATTGCGGAATGGAATCCATTTTGTATCAAATCCTACAAAGGAGAAGATGCCTTTCATATATCGGTTATATTCCTTGAACTCCAGTATAGAGTCGGCGACCATACGGTTCATCATGCGGTAATCTCCGGCTCCGTCTGCCATATTCAAGTCACAGAGTTTATTTATGATTTTATAAAAGCAGCGGGACAAAGCATTGCGCAGATGGCCTTCTCCTGTCCGATCCTCTCTAAAGCCTGCACAGCAGTCATACCCTTCTGTTTTTAACACGCGATACATTTCTGCTAAAAGAGCAGGGGGATGCTGAAGATCTGCATCCATAAAGACGCAGTAGTTTCCAGACGCATTTTTTAATCCGGCGTACATAGCGGCTTCTTTTCCGAAATTGCGTGAAAAAGAGATGAATTTACATCGGTTGTCCTTATAGACGAGAGTTTGGAGAATCTCTTGCGTATGATCGCTGCTGCCGTCATTTACGAAGATGAACTCAAAGGCAGCGCCGGAAATAGGTTCTATTGCTTTGACAGTTTCCCGATAAAAAGCGGGAAGTACTTTTTCTTCATTAAAACAAGGAACAATTACACTTATTTTATCCATGACAAATTTCCTCCTTTTTAAAAATGCCATACTTGCATAAAAAATAGTTTGCCAGTACAGTGATTACGCTGACACAGATCTTTGCCGGCAAAGGCGGCAGAAAGAGCTTCTGGACAGAAAACCACAGAAGCGTATTTTCTACAAGCAATGTAAGAAAGCGCAAAGCGACAAAGGACAAAAACTGGCGTCTCGGGTTATTTCTGGAATGAAAGACCCATTTCCGGTTTAGCAAATATGCGGTAAGGACAGCGCCAATCCAAGAGAGGCTGTTTGCTATAAGATAAGCAGGTGTGAATACCAGTAGGAGGAGGTATAAAGTATAATTGACCGCGGTTGTCAAACTTCCGCTTAACAGATAGGTGATAAATTCTTTTCTATGCTTCATAATGTATTCCTTTCTTGCATGTTCCATCTTATAAATAAAAACAGATAAAAAATAAGGGCGGTGATACTGAGCAGACAGCCGGCCGTCCTGCCGGGCGGATAAAACAAAACCTGAACGGTATGGGTGCCTTTTGAAAGCTCTGTGCCTGCAAAGGCTTCATTGACGGTTAGAAGAGGTACGCTCTGCCCGTCTACAAGTATCTTAAGACCGTTTTGCAGAGGAATAGAGGTCGCAAAGTACCCGTCTGTATCTGTCTCAATCGTTCCGGACAGGAGTGTATCAGCTTCAAACAGACGATTGGTATCTGCCGGGAGCTCTTTGCTGTATAGTTTAAGAGGAAGAAACGTTTTCTGCGAAAAAATGGTCTTGGGAAGCGTACTCCACTGTATATTTTTTAAAAGGTAAGTACCTTTCGAAAAGGTGATTTCTAATGTATCTGCTTTATTCGGTGAAAGCTGATAATGAAACGTATCGTTGCCGTTAGGATACGGCGCTGAGGCTCCTGAAAGTTTATTCCGTATCTGATTGATGTCAATGACAACGGCATGGCTTCCCTTATTTACCACCTGAAATTCAAGCAAAAGAATTTGGTCGGGCGCCGGATTGAGAAGAGAAAGCGATAGCGTACTTTCAGAAGAAGCCCGTACAAGGATACCATTTTCAGTTTTTTTCAACCGCAAAGAATCGGGCAGGGTAAGGCTGTCCCATAAGGGGGTAAAAGATCTTCGCTGGAAGGTGACGTCCTGTTTCTGGATATTTTCTTTTTCTGGAGGAGTATCTATTACAGTAAATTTTGTTATAGCTTCTAATTGTTCTGCTTGACTGAAAGCTTGAAACTGTTCCTGGCTGATGCAGTTATCTGTAAAATAACCAATCGGAAGGACTTCTTCATTTTCTGCGATTACATGTTCTCCAGATGTTTGTAGTATTTTATAGCCTGCCGGTACAGTGTCTTTCGTAGCTTCTATATAACGTATGCCGAGCAAATGCAGAAGAAAAGGATTGTCTGTGCTTAAAAGGGCAGTTTTATTATTAATCTGAACAGGAGTCTGCAAAATATCGTAGTACACATGCAGATATTTCTGATTTGTAACAGAAGAATACATTGTGCTTTTAGGCTGCCGGACATTGGGAAGCTGGTTACAATTTGTAAGCGGCTCGGTAAGCGTGTCAAATCGGTATAAGGGAGAAAACTTAAGTTCATTTGTCTTTTGTACAGAAAAGGCTTCGTCTGTTTGTCCCTTTTTAACAAAATTATCCGTACGTGCGGTCTGTATGAATAAGAGACAGGGCATTACAAGAAGAAGCAGCAGGCTGTATTTTGCCAGCTTTTGACGGGCAAAGGCCACTGTAAAAAGAAAAACAAACAAAAAACCTATATCCAAAAGAACGAAAGAAAAGCGTTCCTTTTGCCAGGAAAAACAGGCAATTATGATGAAAAGCGGAAAGGGAAACAAAAATGTAAGCCGTGACGTGTCTGTTTTCTTTTGTTCTGTTATAAGATTTTGCAAAATCTGTACTGTGTGCAAAAGAATAAGAGGGACAAAAGGAATGAGTATTTTCGTTCGCGGGTATAGTGTCAGATTTAGCAAATAGGGGATAAAACACCAACAGGAAACAGCCAGATAGAGAACACTGTTTTTAAAAAATACCTTTTGAGTAAGCCCTGTCAGAAGCGCGTAAAGGGAAAGTATCGTCAGTCCCATTCCATAGGGGCTGTATAAAAGTCCACTCATAGTAAAGTCTGGAGCAAGGATTTCCAGAAGCGGCGCAGCGCTAAGAGAACGTCTGTGTTCCAGAAGAACGAGCGCAGTAGGAAGCAGAAGGGCAGCAGCCATAGCGCTGGCTAATACGATAGAGCCTGACAAGGATTTAAAAAATAAGGAACGGAAAAATCCGTTTTTTCGGATTTCATATATTTCTTTCTGATACCAGTACCATGCGATAACAACCATACAGGAAACAGAAAAATAAAAGCTGTGCAGATAAATCAAAAACAGGCAGAGAGGAAGAAAGCGAATTTTTTTCTTTTGTATGCACAAAAGAGCAAGCAGAAGGAAAGGCAGGTAGTTTATGAACATAATCTGTCTGTGAGCATGAAAAAAACAGGCGGCAGTCAGGAAAAGCACAGAAGCACACCATGATAAGAAACGGTCTTTCGTTTCTCCTTGTATCCACCAGAAAAACAACAGCATTGCGAAAAGGCAGGAAACTAAAATATAACCGATAAGAAGAAAACGCATGGGAATATCCTGAAACAGGCAGCCAATCAGTATATCAGGTCTTAGAAAGCCATAATAGGAGAAAAGATAAGCATTACTTCCTCCGCCCAGATTTAGTGATACCGGAAGCAATGTTTTTTGTTCCACACAGGCATTGCGGATCGTCTCGGCCAGAGAGACATGCTGGCTTAACCAGTCTGTATTGGAACCAAATATACAGCCGTCAGGCAGGCATAAAAGTGTGACGGCGGCAAAAATAAAACATAAGGATGTAAGATAAATCAGATTCTTTTTCAAAATGCAATCTCCTTTTCAGTATTTACAGGTAATATCTTAAAGAGAGATTCTTAAAATATGCCGAAAGTAAATCTAAAGAATTCTTAAGATAAAATACAGTTCTCTTAAAAAAGTGTATAATTGAGAAGAGGATTAAGATACAGGGCGAAAAGGGCACATGACCGGGCCTGTATAAAAAGCGGGGTAATGTAGATATGCAGACGAGAGATGCAAGAATACTGATTGTAGATGACAATCCTGAAATACGGGAAATTATTCAGATACTGCTGGGAGGAGAAGGATATACGGTAGAAGGGGCGAAGGATGGACATACAGCGCTTGAGCTTCTTTCAGAGGAAAATTACGATTTAATTATTTTGGATATTATGATGCCGGGAATGAACGGATATAAGACGTGTGTAGAAATAAGAAAAATAAGTAACACTCCTATCTTGTTTTTAAGTGCCAAAACGCAGGAGGGAGATAAAACATTGGGATTTTCAAGCGGAGGGGACGACTATCTGGTGAAACCCTTTTCTTACAATGAGCTGATAAGCAGAGCGAAGGCTTTGATACGGCGTTATCAGGTTTACAGAGGAAAAGAGGAAGGAAAAAAAGAAACAGAAGCTATCCGCTGCCGCGATATAGAAATTCATATGGAATCCCGCAGTGTGTATAAAAACGGCGCCAGAATAGAACTGACAGATACAGAATATGAAATGCTGGTTTTGATGGTGAAAAGGCAAGGCACAGTTTTTTCGGCGCAGAGTCTGTACGAAAATGTCTGGAATGAACCATATTATTATGGGGCAAATAATACCGTTATGGTCCATATCAGAAATTTGCGCAGAAAACTGGAGGAAGATCCTAAAAACCCACAGCTTATCCGTACAATATGGGGAAGGGGGTACCGGTGTGGTTAAAATAAAAATCCGGCTGAAGCTAATCGGCATTGTTTTATTTATGGCCGCATGCAGCTTGCTTTTATACCAATATCTTTGGAAAAATCAGGACAAAGTGTGCGAATTTATGGAAGAATACGGAATCATACAAAAATGGGACGAAAAGGCATTTTTGGACAAAGTGGCACAGGAGGCGTTAAAGTATACTGTACCGGATAAGGAAGTAGATGTAACAGAAGATGCGTATAAAGAAATGCAGCCTTTTTTTGATTCGGTATGTGATACATATACTTCTGTGTCTATTTATGGAGAGGATGACGGATTGTTTCGGATTGGCAGAGGGGCTCCTGTGTTAAATAAACTGGTCTATCGTTCGATTTTAGCGAATGGAACAGACATACTGGGAGAAATCCATGCGTATACTCCGGTAGAATTTCAAAATGGTACCTATGAGGTGGCATATGCATGTTATTACAGGACACAGTATGTGTATCCTTATATCACCGTAAGCATTTGTCTGTGCGTGCTTATTTTTATTGCAGGTATATTTATTTTTGCAAATCGATTGATAAAACGTATACTTACAATAAAAAGAGAGGTTTTGCTTATGGCGTCTGGAGACTTGTCGCATCCTGTGCCTAAATGCGGCAATGATGAAATCGGCGTTCTGGCTGAGGAGCTAAATGGTCTTCGTACGGCATTGGACGACAACATACAGAAAGAGGCGGCGAGCAGAAAGGCAAATCAGGATTTGATTACGGCGATGTCCCATGACTTGAGAACACCTCTTACAATTCTTCAAGGCTATCTGGAAGTATTGAAGTTAAAAAGATACAGTCCGGATATGGCAGAAGAATATATAAACCGGTGCCTGCAAAAGACAAAGGATATAAAGGAAATGACCGATCGGATGTTTGAATATGCGCTGGTATTTGAAGAGACAGAGAGCCCGGAGCTGATACCTCTTTCCTATAACGTGATTTATAACTTACTGAATGAAAATTGTGATTTTATAACACTGGCAGGCTTTAAAGTAGAAAGGGAAATCATAAGAACAGAGGGCTCCTTATTGGGAGATGAAATTATGTTAAAACGTATTTTCAGCAATCTGTTTTCTAATATACTGAAATATGGAGAAAAGAAAAATCCTGTTATTGTCCGGTGTCAGATAAAAAGCGGAAAAATGGAAGTATTTTTAATCAATACGGTGAAAGCAGAGCATGCAGAAATAGAAAGCAACAGAATCGGGCTGAAAAGTACAGAGAAGATGGTGCAGCTTCATAGGGGGCAGCTGTACCAGTCTGAAGAAAATAATATATATACAGTACAGATTCAATTAGAAGTATAAATATATTTTTTCAGAATTGTCAGAATGAATTTTAGGAAGCACCTAAATATAGTTGATAAAAAGGAAGATAAATACAATAAATTGATTAAATAATCTGAAAATTTTATATAAATAATACAATTATAAATTTATTTTAATAAAAAACAAAAAATAAATTGACAAATAAAAGATCCTGTGCTATTATGTAATCAATCCAAAAGAGATACAAGATTATTTAAGGAAACATCTCAAAAGGATATTTATCTAAAAGAACAAAGGATGTTCGATTAGGTTAAAAATACAGAGCAAGGAGGCAAGGGTCCAATGGACAGTATATCGTCATTTACAAATCAATATATCAGTGGTATGGCAAATGAAGGTTCCTGTGAAGAAAGAGACCTTTACCATAATAAATAAAACATCCAGAAAAATAGAATGAAAAAATGAATCGGAGAAGTAAGAATCTGGATAAAGTTTAGATTTCACATTTGCAGATATATTGGAAAATAATACCACATATAACAGAATTTCTGAAGATGTGTAAAGAAACATCAGACAGAATATTATTTCATAAATAAGAGTGAATAGTTATAGAAGTAATAATTTAATAGCCGGCTGGAATATTTAGATAGTGGTACTGCAGCAGGTGAACAATTATAGGAAGAATAACTTAACGGACTCTTTAAAATATGTGATAGTACCAATGCTGACGAGACAGGAAAGCAAAGGATTTTAGTTATAAAAAGATATTATTGAAGGAGGGTAGGTTTAGTAAGCTGGTCTTAATAAATCGACCAATTAATCAATAACAAACGGTAAGGGTCTTACAGGAACAATGAAAATTACGATGGTTCCTCCGATATATTATAGAAAGATAATGAAAAAATTAAATAAATATTAAAATGCATCTTCAATGTCAATTGAGGATGCATTTTTTTGACATTACGGAAGTCGTATGTTAAACTAGTGAGAGAATTATCGCATAGTGAAATTAGACAGATATGGCAGAGAGAAAGAATATAAATATTTAATGAGGTGAGCGCAGTGGACAAGTATGAATATAAGTTAAAGACAGAACAAATGCTTGAACTTATGGAAGACGGTGCATATAATAAAGCGGCTGAAATCGCGGATACAGTTGACTGGAAGAGAGTGCGGAATGTGACTATGCTGACAAATGTCAGTGACATATATGAGAAAAACAGAGAGTACCAGAAAAGTTATGATGTACTGAATATCGCCTATCACCGCGCTGAGGGGAGCCGAAAGGTGATTTACCGTCTGTGTACACTTGCACTAAAAACGGGGAATGTAGATGAGGCAATCGATTACTATGATGATTTTATGCAGATAGCACCGAAAGATCCAAATCAGCATATTCTTAGATACCAGATTCTGCGCGCACAGAGAGCGCCTGTTGAACAGCAGATCGAATCTTTGGAAGAGTTTAAGAAAGCAGAGTATATAGAAGAGTGGGCATATGAGCTGGCAAAGCTGTACCAGGAAGCCGGAATGACAGCAGAATGTCTGGAAGAGTGTGATGATTTAATTTTGTGGTTCAGTGAAGGGCAGTATGTGTATAAAGCAATGGAACTGAAAATGCAATATAAGCCGCTGACCCCATCACAGCAGGAAAAGTATGATCACAGATATGAAAAGCTGTCTTCCGAGACGGAGGAGATGCCTGATATTATAGAATACAGTGAGAAAAAAAAGGAAAAAGAAGAGCAGGATACGGAGGAAACAGAAGAACCTGAAGAAACAGTAGAGAATGTAGAAGATAATTCTGTTTCTAAAGCGGCGAAGGAAACCAAAGCAGAGGAAGCAGTCAAAAAAAATAAGATAGGAAGTACGATGCGCCTGGACGAGGCGCTGCAAAAGCTGCTTCATCCGTCAGAGGAGGAAAAGGATAAAGCGCAGGAAGAGGAAAATGAGATGGCAGGATTGGAAGATGCCATTGATGAGATAGAATCTGTAGTAGATTTGAATATTGTAAATGAAATTGCAGAAGAAAAAGAGGCAGTACAGGAGAAAAAGGCAAAAGTTGTCACTGTTTCAGGTGCAGTTACAGAGCTTACTGTAGATGATTCAGAACAATTGGAAGACGACGAGCTGATAGAGGACGAGGCAGAAGAGAGTATGGATGACAATGTAGTGATTGCTGATGCGGGAAATAAGAAAGAAGAAACTGTGGAAGAACAGGTAGAAGAGGTTGATGAGCAGGTAGAGGGGCAGATGAGCTTTGAAGACATTTTTGCGGACTGGGAAAGTCAGACCAAAGGTGCATCTGTACAGGAAAAGCCGGCTAAAACGGAAAAAGAAGCTGACTTAGCTGCACAGAAGCCAAAGAAGCCGGCAGAGCCGATTCTTCCGCCGGATATTCAACGTATGATTGATGAGATAGAGGGGGTTATTCCGCCAGAGGAACCAAAGTCGGCACCTGTCACACAGGAAGAAGAGGAGCTTCCGCATGAGAATATGGGTAGATTGGCGGAGGAACTTCGAGTCGATGATGAGACAGAAGAATTTGAAGACTTCGATGATGTACTCGATGAGGAAGAGTATGAAGAGGAGGAGTCTGTTGAAGAGAATATGCCAAAGATTTCAGAGGAAGCAGAATTGATAGAAGATGATTCCGAAGAATGGCTGGAAGAGGATGACTCAGAAGAATTTCTGGATGAAGAGGAAGAAGAGATACTTTATGATGATTTAGAAGAAGACATTGCAGAAGAGGAACTTTTGGACGATTCTGAGGAAGAAGAGGCAGATACTGCATTTGCTGCGGGCAGCGGTGCAGAGGATGATATTCTGGACGAAGATGATGAGATTATAGAAGACGACGAAGACTTTCTTGAAGATGAGGGAGAGGAAGTCTGGGAAGAGGATGCGGAAGAATTATCAGAAGACGAGGCTTTGGAGGAAGATGGATTCGAAGAAGTAACAGAGGAAAGAGAGAAAATCGATTTGGAAGAAGAATTCCGCCCGAATCCGAAACACAGTATGGAGCCGGACGACAGGGAAATTCCAGATGATGACGATGATGGAATGGATATTCTGTCTGCGACAACGCCGTTGAGCAGAAAAGAAACGGCGAAGATGATTGCGACAGGAAAGACAGCTCCGCTTCCACTGGATGAAATATCAGATGCTTTGTCAATGTCAGATACAGGCTTTGTTGTACATGGACGTTATGATTTGAAAACACAGAGTGGAATTGGTACACGTGCAGGTCTGACAGAAGAGCAGAAGAAGCTATTCTCTTATTTCGTGCCGGTACGCGGTATGAGCGAACAGCTTGTGGATGTTCTTGAACAGGACAGAAACTGTACAAACCGAGAAGGAACTTCCAGAACGGGTAATCTGCTGATTATCGGAAACAAAGGAAATGGAAAGACTGTTCTGGCAGTAGACGTCGTGAAAGCAATTCAAAAGCAGAGAAATATCCGTCAAGGAAAGGTTGCGATTGTAACAGGTGATTCTCTGAATAAAAAGAAGATTAGTGATATTTTTAATAAACTGTACGGCGGAGCGCTTATTATCGAAAAAGCCGGCAAAATGAATGAGAAAACAGTCGCAAGATTGAATAAGGCTATGGAGCGTGACACAGGAGAGCTGCTTATCGTATTGGAGGAACAGCGCAAACCACTAGACAGACTACTCTCTTCTAACAGAGAATTCAGACGGAAATTCACCAGCCGTCTGGAAGTACCGATTTTCATCAATGATGAACTTGTTACATTTGGTCAGACATATGCACAGGAGAATGGCTACCGGATTGATGAGATGGGAATTTTAGCGCTTTACAGCAGAATTGATTCTTTACAGAGAGAGGATCATGCTGTTACAGTTGCGGAAGTGAAGGAAGTTATGGATGAGGCGATTCAACATTCCCAGAAAGCTTCTGCAAAGAAGCTTGTAAAAAGAGTATTTGGAAGAAATACGGATGATGCGGATAGGATTCTGCTGTCAGAGAAGGATTTTAATATTTAAAAGCGAGGCTGTTTGGCAAGTCTGCAGACAGAAATAGTGAGGCTTGCCGCTTCAGATATAAAGAAAGAACGAAGAGATGATATGCTCTTTTCCGGACAGACAAGTGAAAGAATGAACTTGCTGTCTGGAAAGGAGCATTTTTTATATAATAGGAAATTTATCGAAATTTCCTATTATATAAAAAGCCCTCCGGGCGGGATGCGCACGCCGCAATAAGGAAATTTTACCGCTTTGTGATATTGCGGCGGCGCGCAAAGTGGACAAGCCCCTCGAGTGAGAAGCAGGGGTGTTGAAGTGGGCTTGCCCACTTTGTTCTCGCATAGGGAGATGCAACTCCTATACAATAAAGCCTTTTAGAAGTATGAAACGACAGTAAAATATCGGATATTCCATCAGCATGGGTATAAGTATATGGCATAATATCGTTTTGCAGGGCTCCTAAATGAAAAATATAGAAAAGTTATATATTATTATAGAATATTGTATTAAAAAATAATAAAAATGTCTAATATAATATATTCATAATCAAGAGCGCTCGGAAAAAGATATAAAAATGAGGAGGAAATATGATGAAAAAGAGACTATTTGCCGCATTATTGGCAGGCTTGATGGTTGTTTCTATGGCAGGATGCGGATCATCAGACAAGGAAAGTAAAAAGGATTCAAATGGAAAACAGGATTTGGTTATTATGATTACAAATCCAGGTGAAGTAAATGAAGCTGTAGAAAAAAAGCTGATCGATCAATTGGGTGACAAGTATAATATCGTCACGAAAACGTGGAATTCAGCAAATGTGGAACAGACAGTAAAAACAGCTGCTGCGGCAAATGAACAGATTGACTTGGTTCAATATTGGCCGAATCAGATGAACAGCTTTACTTCCGTAGACCTGGCAACAGATCTGACGGAATATATGGACGACGAATGGGCAGCTACATTTAACGAAGGAATGTTGGACATAGGAACATATGATGGAAAACTATATAATGTACCGTATAAGACAGTATATCCTGCAATGGTCGTAGACTATGAAGTGACACGTGCGGCAGGAATTGATGACAGTGAGATTAAAGAGCAGATGACATGGGACGAGTTCCTTGACTTCTGTAGAAGGATTGAGGAAAATACAGATGCTTCCGGAGCAGGAGTAGAGGCAGCATATGCATGTTGGCTTGTAAGAAATGCAGAAATGCAAATTTGGGATACGGATGAGGAACTAGATGCATGGAATGCTGGAGAAGTTTCCTTCAAAGATCCGAAGATTATCGAAGCGATGGACATGGTAAAAGCCGTGTTTGACGAAGGGCTTTTCTATCCGGGAGAAGGCGCACTTGCTGTCACACAGGACCAGTTATACGGAGCAATGTCTTCCCATAAAGTTGGATTTTCTTTCTTCCCGACAACAGCCATTAAAGTAGCGCTGGACAATTCTGGTATTACAGATTATTTAATTTGTGATTATCCGGCGATGGGAGATAATCCCACCAATCCGTTGCTTGGCGGATGTGATGGATACTTTATTCCAACTTGCGCGAAGAATGTGGATGGCGCTGTAGAAGCAATGAAATTCCTCACCAGCGAGGAGATCAATACATTCCGTGCAGAGGGAGGACAGGTTCCAACAGCCAAGATAGCAGAAGGAGCAGAGATTGATGAGGAACTGATGACTGCGATTTCCAGATGTACAGACCAGATTTATCCGACAGAGATCATCAATGTCAGTGCAGAGTTGTCCGATTACTTGCAAAATCAGATGCCGGCAAATTATATTTATAATGGAGAAGCTGCTTTAGATGAATTAGAAGCACTCAGAGAGGCGGCAGTAAGTAATTAATAATAAAACAGGACCTTGATTTGTCACTGCCTCGAAACGCATGTTTTGAGGCAGTAACTATGTTAAGTGATAAAAAGGAGGAGTTAAATTGACAGGCAGAAAAGTGGATGTAGGACGGGCGGGAATATCTACCACACGAAAACTACAGCTTATTGGCGGGCTGTTTAGTCTGCCCGCTTTGGCAATGGTTATGTTTGCTACAATTATTCCGGTAGTATGGAATATTGTATTGAGTTTTAATGAATGGAACGGCGTGACAGACATGCAGTTTACTGGTTTTTCCAATTATAAGGCACTGTTTGCGGACGCCGCCAGTATGAAAGCGATAGGGTACTCCCTGGTAATTGCTTTAATAGCGACAGTTGTTTCTATGGCATTTGGAATTATTACATCCCTTCTGATTTATAAAGTAACTAGAGTGGAAGGGGCAATATATCGTTTTGTATTTTACAGTCCGGTTATGCTTCCTCTTTCAGTTGTAGGGTTACTGTTTACTCTTGTACTTGCAACAGACGAAGGATTACTGAACAATATGCTCGCGGCGATCGGACTGGGAAATCTGCAGCAGGCATGGCTAGCGCAAAAGGGACTTGTGCTGGTTGTGATTGGCATTGTCCAGGGGTGGAGAAGCAGCGGTACTGTTATGATGCTGGTATACACAGGGCTAATCGGACTGCCTACGGACCTGTTTGAATCTTCTAAGTTGGATGGCGCTACATATAAGCAGGAAATACGTTATATTATCCTGCCTCTGTTAAGGCCTACCATTCAGCTTGCGCTATCTATGTGTGTCATGAGCGCGTTTAAGACGTATGATATTGTATTTGCAATGACAGGAGGAGGACCCGGAGATATTTCCAAGACGGCGCCTCTCAAGATTATCGAACAGGCGTTTATGTTCAATAAATATGGACTTGCATCGGCTAACAGTGTATTTTATGCGCTGATCGTTGTTATAATCCTATTTATTTTAAGAAAAGGAATAGGAGGCGAAAAATATGAATACTAAGACCGCAGTTATGGAGCAGACGCACCAGAAGAAGATTTCTGTTTTTGCAATTATATGCCGGGTTATTTTGATTGCCATGGTCGTAGTCTGGATATTCCCGATCTTGTTCTCACTGTTGACATCTTTTAAAACACTGGATGAATTTTTTGCAAATATATGGGCGCTACCGAAACAGATTGGAATTGATAATTTTATAAAGGCATTTTCGCAAGGGCATATCGGAGAATATTTTATGAATAGTATTATCATTGCAGCCTGCTCTTTGATTTCGATTGAAATCATCTCTACGATGGCTGCGTATTCTCTCTCACGTCTGCGTATTCCCTGTTCAGGAGCGATTATTATGGCATGCTTTGTGATTCAGCTTCTTCCGACAGAAACGATTATCATACCTTTGTACAAAATGATGTCCAGCATGGGAATACTGGGGGTAAAATATCTACCGATTATTCTGGCGTATGTAGGATGGTCTATTCCAGGAACGACAGTTATCCTAAAAAATTTTTTTGATACGATTCCGAAAGAGTTATTGGAGGCGGCTCGTATTGACGGCTCTGGTGAAATAAGAAATTTATTTAAGATTGTACTGCCGTTAATGAAAGGTGCTCTGGCTACCTGTATTGTTATGAACTTTACGTTTGTATGGGGAGAACTCATGTGGGCAAATACAGCGACTCTTACCACGACAGAAGGGTTGCCTCTGACGGTAGGACTTATGAATTTCAAGGGAGAGTTTGGAACAGACTGGCCGCTATTATGCGCGGCGATTTGTATGATCATTATTCCTCTGTATGTTGTATTTCTTTTCTTGCAAAAATATTTCGTTTCTTCCCTTACAGCAGGTAGTGTAAAAGGCTAATAAAATAAATGATATATACAAAAATTTGAAAGAATGAGGCTTGAAAAAATGGAATATACAAAACAAATAGAAAAATGGGATATGATAGAGGTGAGTGTAAAAGGACCTTCATGTGGAAACCCTTTCAGAGATTATAATTTAAAAGGAGAGTTTTGCAATAAAAATGAAACTGTAACAGTTGAAGGGTTTTATGATGGGGAAGGCGTGTATAAAATCCGATTTATGCCTTCTTTTGAGGGAGAGTATCATTTTAAACTGACTGGGAATTTTCCGGCTGCTAATGGCGAGGGAGATTTTTTAGTAACAGAAGCAAAAGAAGGTAATCATGGTATAGTGCGCGTGGCAAATCGATATCATTTTGCATATGAAGACGGCACACCTTATTATCCTATTGGAACTACATGTTATGTCTGGGAACTTCAGACAGATGACCTGATAGACGAAACTTTGAAAAGTTTGGAAAAAGCACGGTTTAATAAAATCAGGTTTTGTATTTTCCCCAAACACTACGCATATAATCTCGGTGAACCACGTTCTTATCCATTTGAAGGAAAACCCATAGATAGCAATATTTTGACAAAAGAGAATTTTAGCCAGTATACAGGAAAAACAGAAGGGAATCATTGGGATTTCACGCGTTTTAACCCGAAACATTTTCAACATATTGAAAAATGTATTTTAAAACTGCAAAAGTTAGGAATTGAAGCAGATATTATTGTAATGCATCCATATGATCGATGGGGATTTTCTAATATGACAAAAGAGCAGGATGATTTTTATTGGAAGTATGTAATTGCCAGATTTTCTGCATTTCGTAATGTATGGTGGTCTTTGGCGAATGAATATGATTTGCTGAGGAAAAAAAACGTAGAGGACTGGGAACGTTATGCAAAAATGATTTGTTTAAAGGATCCATATAATCATTTACGCTCTATCCATAACTGTCAACCGTTTTATGACTATAAGCGTCCATGGGTAACACACTGCAGTATTCAACGGCAAGAACTGTATCAAACTGCAGAGTATACGGATAAATGGAGGATGGAATTCGGAAAACCGATAGTACTGGATGAAATATGTTATGAAGGAAATATTCCGTTTTCCTGGGGAAATATTACAGGGGAAGAAATGGTGAGACGTTTTTGGGAAGCGATATGTCGCGGTGGATATCCGGGACACGGTGAGACCTATATAAATTTAAATGACAAATTGTGGTGGTCGCATGGTGGGAAATTGTTGGGAGAAAGCTGGAAACGTTTCGGTTTTCTTATAGATATTTTACAAGAGACACCAGGACTTGGGCTAGCTCCTTATGAAAAACGGTTGGACTATGTTTGCGCTGTTCCAGAGGAAGAGTGGAGAAATGAAGTGAAAAGTTATTATCTGATGTATTTTAGCTTTATGCAGCCATTATCCAGAGAGTTTTACTTTGACGATGAGACAGAATTTGAAATAGAAGTTATAGATACATGGAATATGACTATAGAAAAACAAGGAATTAAAAAAGGAAAATTCAGCGTACAAATGCCGGGAAGACCATATATAGCGGTGCGTCTGAAAGCTATAAAATAAAAATTGTAAGGAGACTGTCTATGAAAATTTATAATTTGCGAATCAACCATATTATGAATCCTTTAGGATACTGGTATAAGACGCTGACCGCTTCTTATTTAACAGAGAATGAGGAAGGACAGTATCAGGAAAGTGCCCGGATTCAGGTATCAAAAGATTTGGAATTTACGAATATTGTTTTTGATACTGGAAGGAGCCAGGAGGTATCTGGTATAGGGACCCGCCTGGACGTAAAGTTACGTCCCTGTACGCGGTATTACTGGAAAGTGCAGGTGTGGGATGAGAGGGGAAACACAGAAGAAAGTGATGTGGCATGGTTTGAGACTGGATTGATGGATGTTCCTTTCCAGGGAATCAGTATCTCTCCTTGTTTTGAGGAGAGTGTGCAGCCTGTTTATCGGAAAAGTTTCCATTTGGAAAAACGTCCAGAACATTCCAGACTGTATATTGCCTGCCTGGGAGTATATGAGGTCATTTTGAATGGAGAGCGTGTAGGAGATGAAATGCTTGCACCAGGATTTACGGTATATGAAAAGTATGTACAATATCAGACTTATGATATTTCCAGATATTTAAAAGCGGGTGAAAACAGTATAGAAGTCAGCGCTGGAAACGGCTGGTATAAAGGGATGTATGGATACCGCCAGAATGATACATACAGATTTGGAAAACAGTTTGAACTGGTGGCAGACTTATATGCAGATGGAACATGTATTTTATCTTCTGATACGACATGGACAGCGAAGAAGAGCCAGATACTGGAGACAGATATGTATGACGGAGAAGTCTATGACACTACGTTTGACAATACACAAGAGTATCCAGTGAAAAAAGGGCTGCTGGACAAAGCGGTATTAAAGGAGCGTCTCGGTGTTCCTGTAAAAGTTATGGAAATAGTAAAACCAAAAGCGATTCTGCATACGCCGGCGGGAGAGACTGTGATTGATATGGGACAGAATATGACCGGATATGTCAGCTTTATATGTCGGGAACCGCGCGGGACAAAGGTGCTGCTCGAACATGGGGAGGTATTACAGAACCAGTGCTTTTATAACCAGAATTATAGGACTGCAAAGGCGCGTTATGTATATATTTCAGATGGTACACAAAGGCGTGTTCATGCAAAATTATGCTTCTTCGGTTTTCAGTATATCAGGGTGAGTGGAATAAAAGATGTGCGTCTGGAAGATTTTGAAGGGCATGTACTCTACAGTGATTTGTCGATGACAGGAAGCTTAGAAACAGGACACAAACTTTTGAACCAGTTGATGAAAAATATTTTATGGAGCCAAAAGGGGAATTTTTTGGATATTCCGACTGACTGTCCGCAAAGAGACGAGAAAATGGGCTGGACAGGGGATGCGCAGATTTTTGCGGAAACAGCGTGCCTGAATATGGAATGTTATCCGTTCTTCAGAAAATATTTGCATGATATTGCGCTGGAACAGGAGGAGACAAAAGGACTGGTCCCGCAGATTGTTCCCTCTGTCGGAAGGAATGAGAGAACATCCGCAGCGTGGGGAGACGCGGCAGTCATTATTCCCTGGAAGCTGTATGAAATATATGGCGATACATCTATTCTGGAAGAACAGTATGAAAGTATGAAGGAATGGATTAGCTATATTGACAGTGAAAACAGAAGAAACGGCACAAATCCTAATCTCTGGGAAAATGGTTTCCATTATGGGGACTGGCTTGCTCTGGATGGAGGCTGTTATCATATGCCAACCGGAGGAACGGATGTATTTTATGTGTCTTCTGCTTATTTTTATTATTCTACAAGCTTACTGGCAAAGGCGGCAGAGGTACTGGGAAAATCAGAAGATGCGCGGTATTATCAGGATAAAGCAGAGGGAATACGGCAGGAAATTTTAAAGGAATATTTTACGGGAAACGGACGCCTTGCGATTGATACACAGACGGCGTATATCGTGGCGCTTGTATTTGAAATTGTAAAGGAGAAAGCGCAGAAGGAACTGATAAAGGGACAGTTCATACGCAGGATGAAAAAGGATGGAGGCAGTCTCAAAACAGGCTTTGTGGGAACCCCTTTTTTGCTGGAGGCTCTTTCTCTGTGTGACAGAAATGATATGGCATATCAGATTCTTCTGGACGAAGGGTTCCCGAGCTGGCTGTATCCGGTAAAAATGGGCGCTACGACTATGTGGGAAAGATGGGACGCTTTAAATCCGGACGGAAGTATGAGCAGTTCAGGAATGAACTCTCTGAATCACTATGCAAACGGCTCAGTAGAGGCATGGATCTATCACCATATAGCAGGGCTGCGTCCGGCCAAAGATGGAGCAGGATATAAGAGAGTCAAGATAGCGCCGATACCTGCGGCAAAGATAGGACATATAAAATATCAGTTTGAAAGTGCAAGCGGTACGTATCTGATTCAATGGAAGATAGAAAAACAGGACGATAGAGACAAATTCCAGCTTGATATAAAAATCCCATTCGGGGCAGAGGCAGAAATTACACTTCCATTTGTAGGCGGAGAAGTAAAAGAGAATGGCAGTGTTATACAGTATGAAGGAACAATTTTAAGGAAAGCGGGAAATTATTGTTATTCATATGTCTTGCAGAAAACGTTTAAAGCACACTATTCACTGGAAGACAGTGTAAAAGAGATGATAAAAAATCCGGCACTCAAAGAGTATCTTTATCAAAAAGTGCCTATGCTGGAAAAAGTGGATGGTGCGGAGATTCAGAAGATGACGTTAAAAGAAATGAGCAAGTTGCCGTTTTTCCTTGGAATTGGAACAAGGCTGGGACTTGGTGACAAGGTATTAAAGGAAATCGAGGAATATATTTCCGGAATTGAGAAATAAACATGCACGATGGGAAATGAAGGAGGAATTAAGAAGTATGCCTGAGATACTGACAGCAGGGGAAACAATGGCTGTTCTGGTGCCGGAGGGGACAGGTCCGTTGCATTATCACGACAGATACCAGTTAAAAGTAGCTGGAGCAGAAAGTAATGTGGCGATCGGAGTATGTAAGCTAGGGCACACTGCTTCTTTCCTTTCCCGTATCGGAGAGGATGAAATGGGGATTTTCATTTTACATACGCTTCGTGCGGAAGGAGTAGAGGTAAACAGAGTAAAAACGGATTCCGGCTATCATACGGGATTAATGTTAAAGGAGATAGATGAGAGAGGAACGAAGGTTTTTTATTACCGGGAAAATTCGGCCGCCAGCCATATGCAGGCAGAGGACGTACAGGAGAAAGTTTTAGAGGGAGTAAAGATTGTACATCTTACGGGTGTGACGCCTGTATTGAGTAAAAGCTGCGAGGAAACTGTGGACAAATTATTTGCACTTGCACATCAGAAAAATATTCCGGTGTCTTTTGACCCAAATATACGTAAAAAGCTATGGGGAGATAAAGACTATAGCGAACTGATTAGAAATTATACGATGCAGGCGCAGATCGTATTGATGGGGTTGGATGAGGCGGAGATTTTACTGGAAACGCGTGATAAAGACAAGATTTTTCATAGGTTATTTGCAGAAGGAAATGCAAGAGTCGCAGCTATTAAGGATGGCGCAAACGGCGCTTTTGTATCAGATGGAAAGAGTATCGAAGAAATCCTGCCGTATCCCTGCCATCCAAAGGAAACAATAGGAGCAGGGGATGGATTTAATGCCGGATTCTTATGTGGAGTTTTAGAGGAAAAACCTCTCCATATATGTGGAAAAATGGGTGCAGTATGCGGAGCGCTCGCTACAGAAGTTACGGGGGACTTTGAGGGGTACCCGACACAAGTACAGATGAAACAGATTCTAAATGGAGAGCAGGAAATATTTAGATAAAAGCAGCCGCATTTAAAGGCAATTGGGAAATAGAGGTGACAATATGTTAGAAAGAACAGATTTTAGAGAAGTTTTAAAAGCAAATCCACTTCTTGCTATTTTGCGCAACGTAGAAGATGGAAAGCTGGAACAGTATGTACAGACGGTAATGGACGGCGGCGTTTCTTTTTTTGAGGTCGCCTTAAATTCAAAAAACGCATTGGGGCAGATTCGAAAATTAAAAGAAAAGTTTCAGGGTGACATTTTGGTGGGTGCCGGAACTGTCATTACAGAGGAACTGGCGAAAAATGCGGTGGAAGCCGGGGCAGACTTTTTGCTGTCGCCTTCTACAGATATACAGGTATTGAAATACTGCAGTGAAAACCAGATTGCATTTTTGCCTGGGGCAATGACTCCTTCAGAGGTTACTACGTGTATGAGCTATGGCTATAGGGACATTAAATTATTTCCGGCGGGAGAGATGCCGATGTCTTATGTGAAAAGTCTGAAAGGTCCTTTGGACGGTACAGAATATGTGGCGATCGGAGGAGTAAACGAAGAGAATATCCAGGAATTTTTTAAGAATGGATATATCGGAGTTGGATTGGGAAGCAATATGTTGCCGAAAGGTATTGTGGAAAGAGAAGAATGGAATGTCGGCACAGAATATGTAAGGGAACTGGTGAGAAAAATAGGAGGTGTCAGATCATGAAGATAACAGAAGTGAATACGTATTTCGTCCGTCCCAGGTGGGGATTTGTTGAGATTCTGACAGACGACGGGTATACAGGCTGGGGGGAAGCGGTGCTGGAAGGACATACTGCAACAGTACTTCAATGTGTACAGGAAATGAAAGAATACCTGCTGGGGCAGCAGGCGGGTGACATTGAGAGAATCTGGACGACGCTTTACCGCGCCGGTTTCTATCGCGGCGGCGGAGTGCTGATGAGCGCTATCGCAGGAATCGATCAGGCGCTGTGGGATATTAAGGGCAAATACTTTTCAGCTCCAGTCTATGAATTGCTGGGCGGGGCGCAGAGAGATAAGATGCGTGTGTATTCCTGGATCGGAGGAGATCGTCCGTCTGATGTAGGACAGGCTGCGCTGGAGAAGAAGAACGCAGGGTTTACGGCGGTGAAAATGAACGGCACAGAGGAGCTGCAATATATTGACAGTTATGAGAAAATAGACGCTGTGCTAAACCGTGTAGGAGCTATCCGGGATGCATGTGGAAAATATTTTGGCATAGCGGTGGACTTCCACGGACGTGTGCATAAACCAATGGCAAAAATTCTTGCGAAGAAGTTAGAAGAGTTTGATCTGATGTTTATAGAAGAACCGGTACTTTGTGAAAATATGGAAGATTTTAAAGAAATCGCGGCGTCCTGCAATATCCCCATTGCGACAGGAGAGAGATTATACACAAGATGGGATTTTAAACGCCTGTTTTGCGCAGGAGGGGTGGACATTATTCAGCCAGATCTATCCCATGCAGGAGGAATTACAGAAGTCAAAAAAATAGGCGCAATGGCAGAAGCTTATGATGTAGCGCTGGCGCCCCATTGTCCGTTAGGGCCGATTGCACTTGCTTCCTGCTTAAATGTAGATGCGGTCTGCCATAATGCAGTGATACAGGAACAGAGTATGGGGATTCACTATAATGTGGGCAAGAGCGTGCTTGACTATGTGAAAAATAAAGAGGACTTCCAGTTTAAGGAGGGCTTTGTGGAACTGCCCAAGCTTCCGGGATTGGGTGTAGAAGTGGATAAGGCTCTTGTGCTGGAGGAAAATAAGAATCCACATAGCTGGAAAAATCCGGTCTGGCATCATGCAGATGGTTCAATTGCAGAATGGTAAGTTAATCCCTCTTATGTATGTGTGTGGGGGGGGGGAGCAGAGGGCTTCCGGAAAGAACCGGCATTTTTGCCGGTGTATTTCCGGAATGTTTTTGAAAAATAGGTATAGCTGTTAAAGCCTACTTCTCCGGCAATCTCGCTGATAGATTTATTCGTGTATGTAAGCAGAGTAGTAGCTTTTTGTATTCGCAATTCAACTAAGTAGTCGGTGAAGCTTTTTCCGACTTCTTTTTTAAATTTTGCCGAAATATAATTGGGCGTCCGGTTAAACTTTTCTGCAACGGACTCTACCGTCAGAGGCTCCTTAAAATGATCGCTTAAATAGACGCAGATGTTTTGTATGATATTCGAATAGGAATCTGACGGCAGCAAGGTATTATTTTTCAAAGACCGCAGGACAAACTTAACGAATGTATGAAGGAGAGTATCAAAATGTGTATGAGAAGCCACGAGGCTTTGCTCGAACTCGAGACTGGCTTCTAATTTCGTATGCCGGATGACATAAAAATACAAACGTTTAAAAAAGGCGGCAATATCGGACGGTTTATATTGTTTCTGACGACATTCTTTTTCAAAGGCGTCAAAGACATGGGATAATTCTTCCTGGTTTACGGAGAGTATACAGGAGGTGATCTGCTCTATATAGTCTTTTTGAACTGTTTCCTGAAATTCCGGCATAGCGGTAATCTGATAATCCTGATAAAACAGGACAGAGCCGGGAACTTCATAATATGCCATATCAAGGGCTGAAACTGCCTGCGAATAGGCGCAGTGGATTTCTGAAATACTGACAGTATCTGAAATGCCTGCGGTGATCGCAATATTTTTATCTGTGAAGCTTGTGTTTAGTTGTTTTATTTTATTTCTTAATTCCGTAAAGATGGTATGAGCAATAAGCTTTGAATAATCCCCTTTTCCAAGCAGCAAAAAAGAGTGTCCATCCAAAGGAAGGGGGAGCAGGCATTTTGTCTGATCCAAAAGTTCATCTAAAGCGGAGTTGGGAAGCTCTGGTACAGGTACCTTTATATCAGAAGAATCTGCTCGTTCTACTTTTAAAACAGCAGCAAAGAGAAGATTGGTTTCTAATATAAGGTTGTATTTGTATTCTAAAAGTTTTTTAAAACGATTTGTACTGTCGAGCTTTTTACCGGCAAGGAGGGTGTTTATAAAAATTTTTTCGTATACATTGTAGTAATCATGGTTTTCCTGTCTTACATCCAGCAGAACACGGACATTTTTCATAACGAGTTCAATCAGCTTACGAGGCTTGACAGGTTTTAAAATATAGTCGTCAGCTCCCAGGCGAATAGCTCGCTGCGCATATTCAAATTCGGAATAGGCGCTTAAAAGTATATAACGGCAAGATTTATCCAGAGCCCGCACTTTTTCCAGAAGTTCGATTCCGTCCATATTGGGCATGCATATATCCGCTATGACAATATCCGGAGAGAAAACATTTATTTTCTGCAAGGCTTCCAATCCGTCTGCACATGAGCAGACGGCGTCTATTCCATATTCCTGCCAGTTAATTCCGTAGGCGATGCCTTCACGGACTTGTAGGTTGTCATCCACAATCATTAGCTTCATTGCTTTCCTCCTCAATTTTTATCTTGATTTTCACCATGCATCCCCAGTTTTTTCTGCTGTATATTGTAAGCCCGTAACCATCACCGTAAGTAAGGCGGATACGTTCACTAATATTTCGAAGCGCAAATGCGGTATGTCCTGTGCTATTTTGGATCAGTTCCATAAGTTTTTTGGAATCACAGCCGATACCATTATCCAATACTACGATTTCTAAATCTTTTGCTTTCCGGCGCATCCGGATCTTTACCTTTCCTCCCTGGCGGACATCTTTTAGTCCATGATTTACAGAATTTTCAATCAGAGGCTGAAGCAGAAGCTTTGGAATTTTACAGGCATAGAGTGACTCAGGGACATCTAAGATAAAATCAATCCGGTCTCCCATCTGACATTCCAGAAGAAAGAGATAATTTTCAATAAATTCTACCTCCTGTTTGACAGAGATAATATTTTTGTCAAATTGGAGAATATGACGGTATATATCGGCAAGAGCTTCTAGCTGTTCGCTGACTTCATAGTCCTTATTCTGATAAGCAAGCCAATGGATAGAATCAAGAGCATTGTATAGAAAATGAGGATTCATTTTAGCGAGCAGCATTTCACGTTCTGCATCTTTGGTTTTTATTGTCTGTAAATATACCTGGTTGATCAAATCGTTGATATGGGAGACCATATCTTCAAATCCGCGTTCGACATTTCCGATTTCATCATAGGCTGTTTCGTAAGATTCTTTTTCGAGCACGCCGGTTTTTACAATATTGATCCGGTGTGAGAGCCGCTGTAAGGGATTTAAAATTGTCTTATTCTGTATCATTCCATAGACGACGCCAAATACAATACAAAAGAACAAGACGCCCAAGATATAAAGAAGCTGTGTATCATAGATATCCAGTTTGTCCATTGTCTGGACGAGATACCATCCTCCGGTTTCACATCTTGCGTACAAAACCATTTGCTTGCTTGCCGCTGAGACAGAAAAATAGCCTGAACTATAGAGTCTGTCCTGGCTTTCCAGAAGATGGATAAATTGTTCTCCATCTCTTGATTCTGTTTCTTTTTCAAAAAGTATCTTGCCATCTGGTGTACAGACAAGAACATTTTGAATGGCAGTTTCTCCTTCGGCTCCGGTTGGGGCTATGGCTTCCAGGATTTGTGAAACGTCCAGATATATGCGGACTGTACCTTGTTTGTTGTAGGTCATATCCTGCAGAATCGTAGTTTCATATGTAATTTCATCTAATAGAAATGAATGAATACCTTTCTCAAAAAAGATATTTGATGCACTTTCCCATTTGGAGAGAGGCTGCGTCTGCTGTTCGTCAGATGGCGAAGCCTCAGAGAGATATTGCTCACCGCGTTGAAACAATATTTCTCCATCACGGATAACAGCGATGCAATTACAATAGTCAATTTTTTCACTGGCCGATGTCATATGTTCGGAGGCGGTACGATAGTCTATGACAGAGGCGCTACCTTCTGCGATTGCCTGTACAGAGCTGTCGTAGGCAAGAGACTGCGCCTCCTGCTCTACCATGGTATATAAATTTTCTAATTCTTTGGCAGATTTAGTAAGCTGGCTGATTTGTGCCTCATATTGGTTTTGTGCACTTAAATCAATAATGCGAAGGGCGGTGTATAAACCGAGCAAAATCATGGGAATGATAATGCATGTGATCAGCGCAATCAGCATTTTCTGGCGTATGGACAGGCGGCTGATAACATTTTTAAAATAGTGTCTTATTTTATATAACATGATTATGTCCTTTTTTGAGAAGCAGTATTTTAATAAAAACAGTATATAAGTATTACTCATATTTTATCATAAACAATCTTTAGTATCAAAGAAAAGCGCTGCTTTTCCTTTTAATTTTTCTGTATATAAAGTATAATGAGACTATATAAAAATGAGCTGTGAGGTGGGCTTATGGGAAAGAAGAAAACCAAACAAAAGAAAGTTCTTCCTTATGAAATCGGAGAGCTTGACCAGTATCTTTTTGGTCAGGGAACACATTATGAAATCTACCAAAAGATGGGCGCCCATAAGGCGGTCAGAGATGGGAAAAGCGGCGTGTATTTTGCTGTGTGGGCTCCTCATGCGAGAAGGGTTGCAGTCGTGGGTGAGTTTAATGACTGGGATTTTGAAGCAGATTATATGGAACGGCAGGAGCCAATAGGAATATATACCTGTTTTGTTCCTGAGGCGAAAGAGGGGGATTTGTACAAATATTGTATCGAAACAAAACAAGGGAAACGGATTTTCAAAGCAGATCCTTTTGCGAATTATGCAGAACTCCGTCCCGGAACAGCTTCGAGGATTACAGATATTTACAATTTAAAATGGACAGATCAGGTATGGATGGAAAGACGTAAAACGTGGGACAATAAGAAAAGTCCTATGTCTATTTATGAGGTGCATCCGGGTTCCTGGATGAGACATCCGGGAAGAGAGGATGAGGGATTTTACACATATCGGGAGTTTGCTAAGGCAATTACGAAATATGTAAAGGAAATGGGGTATACACATGTAGAGCTAATGGGAATAGCAGAGCATCCATTTGACGGCTCGTGGGGATACCAGGTAACAGGATATTACGCGCCTACATCACGGTATGGAACACCGGAAGATTTTGCATATATGATTAATTACCTGCACCGAAATAAAATTGGCGTGATTTTGGATTGGGTTCCGGCACATTTTCCAAGAGATGCACATGGGTTGGCTGATTTTGACGGCACACCGACGTTTGAATATGCGGATCCTAAAAAAGGAGAACATCCGGACTGGGGAACGAAGATTTTCGATTATGGGAAACCGGAAGTGCAGAATTTCTTAATTGCAAATGCATTGTTCTGGATTGAACATTACCATGTGGACGGTCTGCGGGTAGATGCGGTGGCTTCCATGCTGTATCTGGATTATGGCAAGCAGGACGGACAATGGATAGCAAACAAATATGGCGGCAACGAAAATTTAGAAGCAATTGCGTTCTTTAAGCATTTAAACTCGGTAGTACTCGGGAGAAACCAAGGTTGTGTTATGATCGCAGAGGAGTCTACGGCATGGCCGAAAGTGACGGGGGCTCCGGAGGATGATGGACTGGGATTTAGCCTGAAATGGAATATGGGCTGGATGCATGACTTTACAGAATATATGAAGTTGGATCCGTTGTTTCGTAAGAATGCACATCATATGATGACATTTGCTATGTCTTACGCATATAGTGAGAATTATATTCTAGTGCTTTCGCATGATGAAGTGGTGCATTTAAAATGCTCTATGATCAATAAAATGCCAGGAGAAGGCTTTGATAAATTTGCGAATCTGAAAGCGGGATATGCCTTTATGATGGGGCATCCGGGAAAGAAACTTTTATTTATGGGACAAGAATTTGCCCAGTTGCGTGAATGGAGCGAGGAAAGAGAACTGGATTGGTTCCTTCTTTCAGAGCCGTCGCATCAGCAGTTGCAGGCATGGTATCGTGATTTGCTGCACCTTTATAAGAAAAACAGGGCAATGTATGAGCAGGATACAGCTTCTGAAGGGTTTGAATGGATCAACGCAAATGATGGTTTCCGCAGTATTTTTAGTTTTGTGAGACATTCTAAGGACGGAAAGAAAAACCTTCTGTTTGTCTGTAACTTCACGCCGGTAGAAAGACCGGACTATTGTGTGGGTGTTCCGCGCAGAAAACAATATAAATTAATACTAAACAGTGATGATATAAAATATGGCGGCAAGGGAGAAGTAAGGCCGGAAATCTATAAAGCTGTAAAAAAAGAATGTGACGGCAGAAAATACTCCTTCGCATATCCATTGCCGGCATATGGAGTAGCGGTATTTGAATTTTGAATATAAATTTAAGTGACAAAAGGGACGTGTGAAAGAGATGCTTTGCATCGTTCGTCAGGGCTTCGCCGAAATTCCTCACTCACGCAAAGCATCTCTTTCACACTCACACTTTCGCCAGCTTAAGTTTATAATTCGTAACGGAAAAAATCGGCTTCACGCTGCTATGCATTTCCAATCAGAAGTAGTATAGATACTTTTAATTGGAGGGCTATAACAATGTGAAGCCGTTCTTTTTTTATGAATTTCAGTTAGGGCGCCACCTTCCTATAGACGAAGGAAAAACTTCTGATTGGGAGTCTGTAGCAGCGTGAAGTCGGTTCTTTTCTGTCTGAAATTATAAACTTAAGCTAGCGAAAGTGTAAGCGCAAGAGGGAGTGTGTTGCAAAAGTGAGGAATTTCGGCGAAGCCCTGACGAACGTTGCAATACACTCCCTCTTGCGCGAATCATTTCGTCAGCTTCCGCAGTGCCAGATCAATTTGGCATACGCTTCATTTCGCTATCGGCAGTCGCCGAATGAAAAGAAGCAGACAAACTTCTGTTTACATGCAAGCATGACACAGAGTTTGCCTGTTCTTTTCGCACTGCTTGGTGCTTCGTTAAATTTATATTACTCTTCTGTCGAAGCTTCCTTTTATTCCTAGTTCTTCTCGGTATTTAGCGATAGCTCTTCTTGAGACATGGACATTTTGCTCTGCGAGTAATTTTACAAGAGCCTGATCACTGTAGGGCCTCTTTTTATTTTCTGATTCGATAAATTCTTTAATAAACTGTTTTACCACCATAGGTGTAATGTCTGCGTTATCGTGAGAGGAGACAGATGAAGCGAACAGGTTCTTTAAAAAGAGACTTCCACCTGTATACTGCAGATATTTGCCCTTTACCGCGCGGCTTACAGTGGAGGTATGTATACCCGCGCGTTTGGCGACGTCAGACATGGTCATAGGGATGAGAGGCGCGTTGTTCTCAAAGAAATCGCGTTGTATATCCAGAATGATTTCTGCAATGGAAAGGATAGTCTGTCGTCGTTGCTCGATACTGTTCAAAATAAATTGAACGCGGCGCAGCTTTTCTTTGAAATAGGAAATGAGTTCTGTATCAGAAGAGGAGTTCATCATTTTGAGATAATAATCGTTTAATGAGTAATTCCCGACCCAGGAATCATTAAGACGTATCGTCCAATTGTCAGCTTCTTTTTCAAAGATGATGTCGGGTATAATATAGCTGTTTGTACCAGAACTAAACCCAGAAAGGGGGCGGGGATTAAGACGTGTAATAATTTCTATGTTTTTCCGCACCTCTGTTGTGGGAATATGCAAGGAACGGGAAATATTACTGATTTTCCCTTCTGCCATATCATTTAAGTGATAGAGTATCATCTGCGTTAAGACTTCACTGTTTATATCTAGTGCATCCAACTGATGAAGCAGGCTTTCCTGGAGCCCGGGTGAAAAAATACCATAAGGCTCCAGTTGCTGCAGTGTATAAAGACACTGTTTTACAAAATCAACAGAGACGCTATTTTTTTCGGCAACCTCTTTAACCGGCATAGTAAAAAAACCACTGTCATCCAAACAGCCAATCAGATAAATAAAAAGATTCCATTCCTGGTGAGAATATAGTTTCATGTCAAGCTGAGACAGCAGATACTCCTCAAGAGTATTTTCTTTTGGGGCTGAAAAATCTCGGCTACGTCGATCCTCATCATCTGTAGAGGTGTAAGCGCCTCCAGATGGTTCATAATAAGAGGTCAAAGGTTCAGAATAGCTGTTTTCTGAAGTGTCTCCATTATGTTCCATCATTGGATTCTCAAGATATTCATTTTTTAGGAGTTGATTCAGTTCAATGCTATCCATTGCGAGAATTTCCAGAGACTGTATTTGTGACTGGGATAGCTGCTGACGCTGCTGTAAGGTTAAATCTAGGCTCATAGTAAAACACCACTTTCGTATTTTATTGTTTTTTCTGTGTTGAAATACTTTCATTTAAATTGCTATACCCTAAAGGGTATAAATTATCATATCATTTTTGGAATATTTTTAAAAGGTTCAGATTTTGGAATCTGGATGGAATTAGTAGCAGTTCAGCCCACGCCATTCATAAAACCGCACTTCGTGCTTATTGTGGTTACCGCCACTGTTTTATTCATATAATAGGAAATTTCGATAAATTTCCTATTATACAAAAAGCCCTCCGGGCGGGATGCGCACGCCGCAATAAGGAAATTTTACCGCTTTGCGGTATTGCGGCGGCGCACAAAGTGGACAAGTCCCTCAAGAGTGAGGGAGGGCACTGAAAAACATAAGTTTTTCAAATTTTATTCTTAAGGACATAAGA
Source organism: Mediterraneibacter flintii (assembly GCF_055387595.1). Lineage (NCBI taxonomy): Bacteria > Bacillati > Bacillota > Clostridia > Lachnospirales > Lachnospiraceae > Mediterraneibacter > Mediterraneibacter flintii. The sequence goes on along the minus strand of NZ_AP031405.1, from coordinate 3,628,281 downwards.
AATCCACCAGTCTCAAATTGAGTTCTTGTGGATCTTCTGAAGTCTATATTGATTGAATGATATGCTGAATCTGATTATTTTTCGCCCATTAACTTTATAATCCTTTTCAGGTTTACTGCAAATATAGTCATTGCTCCCTGCATTTCCATGCCAATAAGACCTGACGATGACGCAACGTCATAACCATGTCTACGCTTTAATTCACTATTCTTGGCTTCTATTTTATATCGTTCTTTTGCCTTGCTTTTAAAATATTCCGTTTCCTGAAATTGTGCCTGTTCACTATGGCTGTCGCAGATAAGGGTTTCCGTATATTGTTTCGACGTTGCACCCTCTTTATAACAGCCATCCCTATACGAACATCTTTTACATTTCTCAACATCGAAAAAGTATACGACTTTTGGATTTTTACCTTCTGCCTTCCTGCTGTCTTTTGCCTTTCGTATTGCCAGATGCCCTGCTTTACATTGGTACATACCTGCATCTTTATTAAACTCAAATTCATCTGGCTTTGTACGGTTCCCTTGGGTAACAATACTGTTTAACCGGGATATAAGTTCATAATCGCCCTCTTTAGCTGCATCTATATTTTCCTTGCTTGAATACGCTTTGTCTCCAATTACGGTTTTAATTTTCATCCCCGCTTCCCGGCTTTTCCGAACCAACTCCGGTAATTCTTTTCCGTCTGTTTTTTCTCCGCTGGTAACAGTTGCTGCTGTAATGATCCGTTCTTCTGTCATGGCGATATGGGTCTTATATCCAAAGAAAGATGTATCGACTGTTTTATGACCGATTTTTGCATCTCCATCCTTTGATGTTTCCAGATGTTCCATATCATCACTGACGGATTCTCCCAACAGATTTAATTTTTCCTGCACTTTCGGATAACTGCATAATTCTTCATTTCTCTTGATAACTGAGATAAGCTGTTTACAGTATTCTAATTCTTTTTCTAAAGAATCTTCGGTGTTTTTACTGGGGAATTTATCTTTCATTGTCTCATCTATTTCATAGATGGTACGCCGCAGTTTCTTAGATTGATCCTGAAGTGCCTGTCTCGGTGTTTTTTGGTTATACCTTGATTTTGTATGAGTGGCATCCACAATAATGGATTTTGATTTTATGATTCCTTTATCCAGTGCAATCTGAACTGTTTTAGCAATCAGCATATCCAGGAGGTCCATATCTTTTAAGCGCAGCCTGCGGAACTTAGTCAATGAACTAGGGTTTATGACCTCATCTTCTGGTGCCATATCAAGAAAGTATTTAAAAGACATATCATATTTAGAACGTTCTACAACATCAACATCAGATAAATCATAAATAGATTTTAAAAGAAGGTACTTAAACATCCGGATAGGTGAAACCGCATTCCGACCATTATCAAGACAATACTTATCAATTAATTCATCATATATAAAACCAAAATCAACTAATTCTTTTATCTGTCGAAGTAGATTATCTTTAGGAACTACTAATTCATATATTTGCATGTAAGGACTTAATACAAATCTCTGTTGTTGTTCAACCATAATAAACACCGCCTATATTTGATATTTACATTATATCAAACATAAACGGTGCCATCTACTTTTTCAGTGCCCTCGATTGAGGGGCAGGGGAGTTGAAGTGGGCTTGCCCACTTTGTTATTGACGGGCGTTTAGCATATCTGCATATCAGTCGCCGGATTCTTATGCAAGCGTAAATCTGTCTCCTACTAACAGATGGCTGTTACTGAAATTAAAATTGTGCTAAGAATAAAAAAATATTTTAAAAATCTACACATTATTGTGTTAAAGTGATACAATAGACGACAAAGGTTTTTAATAAAGAGAGGAATGGAGGAGAAATTAAATGGACAATCAATTAGCACTACTGACACTATGCGGTTCCATCATTGCGCTCCTGTTCGCAGGAACCAGAGCACAAAAGGTTCTGCGTTTTCCTGAAGGAAATGATGTAATGAAGAAAATTTCAGCATCTATTCATAAAGGGGCGATGGCATATCTGAAACGACAGTATCGTATTTTGATAGCGTTCTTTGCAGGAATGTTCGTAATTCTTACAGTGATGGCAGCTCTTGGGCTTTTGACATGGTTTGTTCCGTTTGCGTTTATTACAGGGGGATTCTTTTCCGGACTATCTGGCTTCGTTGGAATGCAGATTGCAACAAGAGCAAACGCAAGAACAGCTGCGGCGTGTCAGAAAGGTTTGAACAAAGGATTAAGAGTGGCTTTTTCAGCAGGTTCGGTTATGGGATTTACAGTGGTAGGCCTGGGACTTCTGGATATATCCATCTGGTATCTTCTGCTCCGCCTTGTATTTGATCTTCCGATCGAAGATATTACAAGTACGATGCTGACATTTGGAATGGGCGCTTCCTCAATGGCACTGTTCGCTCGTGTAGGAGGGGGTATTTACACGAAGGCGGCAGATGTGGGAGCTGACCTGGTAGGGAAAGTAGAAGCGGGAATCCCAGAAGACGATCCGAGAAATCCGGCGGTTATTGCCGATAATGTAGGCGACAATGTAGGAGACGTTGCAGGAATGGGCGCGGATTTGTATGAGTCTTATGTGGGTTCTATTCTGTCTGCATGCGCGCTGGGAGTAATTGCGTTTAATAAAATAGAATCTGTAGACCGCGTTAATGCAGTAGTTATTCCAATGATTCTGGCAGCAGTCGGAGTGCTTGCGTCTATTTTAGGTTCTATGCTGGTTAAAACAGGAGAGAGCACAGATCAGAGTACACTTTTGAAGGCGCTTAGAAGAGGAACAAATACGAGTGCTGTTATTATAGCAGTTGTGGCGTTCCCGCTTGTATGGTTTATTTTAGGCAAAGATTTTATTGGATTTTACTTTGCAATTCTTGGAGGACTTCTGGCAGGAGTTCTGATTGGATTTTTTACAGAGTATTTTACATCAGACACATATAAACCAACAAAGAATCTGGCGTCTAAATCAGAGACAGGCTCCGCGACAATTATCATAGGTGGTTTAAGTCTGGGAATGTTGTCCACAGCGATTCCAATCTTGATTATTGCAATCTGTGTTATGGCGGCATATACGCTTTCAGGAGGATTCATAGAGTCTACAAGAGGGCTTTACGGAATCGCACTTGCAGCAGTTGGCATGCTGTCTACATTAGGAATTACACTTGCCACAGACGCTTATGGACCGATTGCAGACAATGCAGGCGGTATCGCGGAGATGGCAGGGTTGGATCCGGAAGTAAGAAAACGTACAGATGCATTGGATTCTCTTGGAAATACAACAGCAGCAACAGGAAAGGGATTTGCAATCGGATCGGCAGCATTGACAGCACTGGCACTGATTGCATCATATGTCGAAAAAGTGCAGGAAGTAGGCGGTGCAGGTGTAGAGCTGGATATGAGTGTAATGAATCCTGCTGTTTTGGTTGGTATCTTTATCGGTGCATGCCTTCCATTTGTATTTGCGGCTCTTACGATGTCTTCTGTGGGACGTGCGGCACAGAGTATTGTTGTAGAGGTAAGACGTCAATTCCATGAAATTACAGGGCTGATGGAAGGAAAGGCAGATGCAGATTATGAGACTTGCGTTGACATCTGTACAAAATCCAGTTTAAAAGAAATGGTTCTTCCGACAATTTTGGCGATTGTCACTCCTGTAATAACAGGTTTGATTCTTGGATATAATGGTGTGATCGGAATGTTGGCAGGTTCTACGTCTACTGGATTTTTGATGGCAGTGTTTATGTCAAATGCCGGCGGTGCCTGGGACAATGCAAAAAAATACATTGAAGGCGGCGCACACGGCGGCAAAGGGAGTGAGTGTCATAAAGCGGCTGTTGTGGGAGATACGGTTGGAGATCCGTTCAAGGATACGTCAGGGCCATCTATCAATATCCTGATTAAGCTGTTGTCAATGGTTTCCATTGTATTTGCAGCATTGGTGGTCAACTATCATATTTTTTAGTATTAAAATGTGATAAAGTTTCGTTTTGAAACAGAAATAATAAAAGAGGAAGAGTGGTATTTTAGAAAGAACACTCTTCCTCTTTGTATATTTTAGGTTTTTATGTACCTCGTCGAATGAAGCTCATTATCCTGGAGGGAATGTATTGCAGTGTACCCTTTAGGGGATAGTATTTTCAGTAATTAATAATTTTATAGGGAATCTCGGAAATATCTGTTATAATTAGAAGAACGGAGGTAGGTTAAATGAGACAGTATCTTAAAATAAGGAGATCTGCGTTGTGGACGTCTATTGCTTTTATTATACTTGGAATAATACTGGCAATATATCCAGAGATGAGTGGAATTTTATTTACCAGGGGGCTGGCAGTAGTTTCCCTAGTTTATGCAGCAGTACGGTTTTACGGATGGAGAAAGGAAAGATTGGAAGGGTATCTGGCGATAGGAGACTTTGCTGTGGGTGTTGTGTTTACTGTGATTGGATTGATAGGAATATTCAGCCCTGCGGTAATTCTATCTTTTCTGCCGTTTGTTACAGGTGCAGCTTTGATTTTAGATGGAATTGTAAAAGCACCTGTTGCGATTGAAATGGTGAAAGTGGGAGATGCTTACCATATTCCAGTTGTAGTAGCAGCTGTTCTGCCGCTTCTGTTCGGTGTATTTTTGACAGCTTTTCCATTTCAGGTCGCTACGGCGCTGATTATGGTATTTGGAATTTTTTTGGTGATTGATGGAGTCTGTGATATTATCAGCGTTGCCTATTTCCGGAAATATGAAAAAGAAAATGAAGAGTAAGGGTGCAAGAAAATAGAGGAGAACTTAGAAATGTATACTTTGTGGCAATGGCTTTTGTTTTTTTATATATACAGCTTTATAGGTTGGATTTGGGAGTCCTGTTATGTTTCTGTGCAAAAGCGCAGATGGGTAAACAGAGGTTTCTTAAACGGGCCTTTTCTTCCTATTTACGGATGTGGTGCTCTTGCTGTGCTGATTAGTACAATAACAGTCAGAGAGAATGTGTTTCTCATTTTTCTGTTCGGGATGACAGGCGCGACTATTTTGGAGTATTTTACTGGTTGGGGGATGGAAAAGCTTTTTAAAGTAAAGTATTGGGATTACAGCAGGCAGCCGTTTAATTTGAACGGCCATATTTGTCTTTTGGCATCTCTTGGTTGGGGGCTGTTTTCTGTGATAATGGTGAGAGGAATCCATATTCCAGTCGAATGGGCTGTGCAGGCGCTTCCCGGGACAATTGGTGAGAGTGTGGCATTTGGGTTTACGATATACATGAGTGTTGACTTTACGCTTTCTTTCAGAGAAGCTATGGATATGAGAGAAATGCTGGAGAAATTACAGGAGAGCAAGGATTATATACGCAGAATGCAGAAACGGCTCGAGGTGATTTCAGCAGTTGCGTCAGATGAATATCAACAATATCTATTAAGCAGGGAGCAAAAGAAATCAAACAGAAGAGAACGGTTTGCGGACAACCTTTCGGCTATGAGAACGGCGAGAAAGAAACTTTTAGAAGAGTTGTGGAATAAAGCAGAAGCTTTGAAAAGCGGAAATGAAAATGTTATAGAACTAAAAGAAGTAAAAGAAGGAATCCGCAGAGAGCTTCTCAAAATGAGTGAAAGAAGGACAAAAGAGTACAAGAAGATTGTGGGACATTTGAGAAGAAATCCAAAGGTGATTTCTAAGAAATACCAGGAAGTACTGGATGATATTAAAAAATTGCTGTGAGAAGCATAAAGAACAAATCCGAAAGTGGACTATGCCGTATGTATAAGAAAAAGAGGCGCCGGACGTATGAAAGGTAAAAATAAAGCTGTATAAAAATAGGAGGAAAGCATAATCAAAAATTTCCCAGCATAGATTGTAAAAAACGAGTATGGGAGATTATCCTTGAAAGAATACATAGAAGAACGGGCAATAGAAATAGCGAATTATATTATTGAAGAAAAGGCGACTGTGAGGCAGACTGCTAAGAAATTTGGAATCTCTAAATCTACGGTTCACAAGGATGTCACGGAGAGGCTTCTTTTGATTAATCCGTCACTGGCGCGCGAGGCGCGAAAAGTTCTGGACATGAACAAATCAGAACGTCATATCCGCGGAGGGCTTGCAACAAGAGAAAAGTATCTTCACCAACATGAAATTATGATATAATGAATTTGGCAGGGATAATGCATAGCAGAAAAGACATAAGCTGGCTCCGGACATGGCAAAAGCGATGACGGGGCTGGTTTTGCTATACCTTATCGGGCGAAGCCTGCCATCCCGAAGGGAGTGAGCTGCGGTGTGCCCTTTAGGGTATCATATAAAAGTACGAGGAAAAAGTGATAAGGGACAGTTTATGAAGAAAGAAAAGACTTTAAGGCAACGACTGATACGTGGATTTATTCTGGCAGCTTTAATTCCAGTATTGATTTTTGCACTCTTTTCCCAGATAAATTTCTGGAGGGGAATGAAAGAAAATATGGAGAGGCAGATACAGAATAATCTGCGGAGTTCAGATCAGTGTCTGAATATGACGTTGGACAAGTATGAAACCCTTCTCCATGATTTTTGCACAGGGAGTGAGACGGTTCGCACAATAGAGCAGATGAATGAAGTAGTTGGAGAGATGGATGCAGAAAGAGAACTTATGCAGGAAAAGCTCCGTCATATCTGTACCAGTAATACGGGATTGGCAGGAATTGTTATTCAAACAGAGCAAGGAGAACATGTTTTTTATGATCGGTTAAATGATTCTTCCAACAACAATACATGGATGAAGAAAATAGAGATACCTGACTTGAAAAGGGGAGAGACTTTTTATGGGACAGGTCTTTCTGTTGCGGCGGAAAAGGAAGAGGTATATTTATTCTGGACTGCTGAAAATATCATGTCCAGTGATGGAAAAGTATTGGGAACAGCCATTTTTTGTATCTATGAAGAAGTAGTGCGCAATGCACTGACGGCAGGAATCGATACAGAGAGTTATCTTTTGGACGGAGAAAAAATTGTAAGCGCTTCAGATACTTCTATGATAGGAAAAAGACTGGAGGATATTAAGTCAAAGACATTTCGTTATACAAAAACGAAGAATGAAATGAGTGGTTTTACAATTTGTAATGTGCAGCCTCTTTCTGTTTATCATCATATGAGGGAAAAACAGGTCTTGCTTTTGATATTTGTTGCTGTAGTAGGGATTGCGGTTATGATTTTTTTGATTTACCGCATGACGCGCCCGTACTTGAAAGCGGTTGATGAGTGGCTTTTGGTGATGAATCGCGTAGAAAAAGGGGATTTCTCGGTAAAAATCCAAAACGATAAGAAAATGCCGAAAGAAATCCGTAAAATAGAAAATGGATTCAATGAAATGCTTTCTCATGTAGAAAGCTTAATGGAACAGGTAAAGCAGGCGGTGGTAGAGCAGAAGAACGCGGAGCTATATGCTTTGGAAGCGCAGATAGATCCTCATTTTCTTTATAATACACTGGATACAATCAACTGGAAAGCGATAGAGAATGAGCAATACGAGATTAGTGAAATGGTAGGAGCGCTTGCAGATATATTAAGGTATACGGTTTATAATATGGGAGAGACAACAACAATCCGGCAGGAATTAGGATGGCTGAACGAATACATATTACTGCAAGATGCTAAAAAGGGAAAGAAGATAGATGTCAAAATCCAAGTACCTGAAAAATATATGGGATACAAGATTCATAAACTAATTTTGCAGCCATTAGTGGAAAATGCAATCCGACATGGATTTACAGGTGGGGAGGAAAAGGATATTCTGCTGATTCAAATCAGAGAATCAGAAGAACAGCTTCACATTATGATAGGTAATAATGGCAAACGAATCCCTCCTGATATATTGGAAAATCTAAATAATGAAAATATAGAGCTGGACGGACATATGGGAATCGGAAATGTAAGAAAAAGGCTGAAATTATACTATGGAGAAAAAGCGGTGCTCTATTTTGAAAGCGAGGAATACAGCTATACAAAAGTACATTTGTTTATACCCGGAAAGGAGGAAAAGAGATGCGAATCGCAGTCGTAGAAGATGAAGCATTGATTCGTGAAGGCATGGCAAAGATTTTGGCGCGGATAAATCCGGAGTATGAATTAATAGGAACGGCCAGGGACGGGCAGGAGGGGTATGAGCTGATTCTGGAAAAGACGCCGGATTTGGTTATTTTGGATATACAAATGCCGAAAATGAATGGTCTTGAGATGTTGAAAAAAATAAGAGAAAAAAATATAGAATGTAGATTTCTGGTACTGACAGCTTATTCAGATTTTAATTATGCGAAGCAGGCGATTGAGCTTGGAATTGAAAATTATCTTCTAAAACCTATTAAAATTGCAGAATTAAAAAAGGCACTTTATCAGATTGAAGAGAAACTGTCGCGGGAGCAGAGCAAGGAATCCGCCTTTTCTTTGGATAATATATTTATGGGGTGTATGAACGGCCAACTGCATCCAGATGATGGCTTCCATGAGATGACAAAGGAAAAATATGGGTTTACTGTGAAAGACAAGGCGGTATTGTTTATCGTCTGGCTGGGGGAACAGTATAGGAATCGCAAAGAGGAGGCAAGGATACAGTTAGAATGGGTGGGAGAACATGCACTTGATTTTTCTGCACATATTATCGAGGCAGATGCATGGGAATCATTGATTATGATTCTGTACAGGATGACTGGAGTGGAGTCAAAATATGAATATTTTCAGAAATCTGTTGTTCCAATGCTGTGTACCTCTTTGAAGGGCCCTGTTATCTGTATATGGAGAGAAATGGAACATATGACGGACATAGCAGAGGAATTGAAGAAAATGCAGGAGGAAAAGGAATGGAATCTTCTCTTTGACCGCGGTGCACTGATACGAAGGGAGGATATCAAGAACATGCATCCGGTACCGATGAAATATCCGGTTGACCTGGAGGAGCAAGGAAAGCAGGCCGTTTTGAACGGAGAGCCGGAAAAGGTGAAAAGCTGTTATTATAAATTATATGACTATTTCCGAAAGGAAACATATGAACCAAAAGAGATGAAAGAAGTACTTATTCGGTATAATCTGTTCATTGTGAATACATATAAAGCCATAGGAGAACTAGAATCAGAAATGCAGATACAGGAGATTATGCAGAGCATAGCGGCAGCAATTAGCTGGGGACAGATACGCAGCGCTATGGAGAAATTTTTTGGCCTGATTCTGTTTGAGACACCGAAAGATTCAGAGGAAGGGCAGATCAGTACACTTGTAAAAAAGGCGAAAAAGATAATGAAGCGGTATTACGATCAGGGTATTACACTGGAGGAAGTGGCAGACCGCCTATTTGTATCTGAAGAATATTTAAGCAGACAGTTTAAAAAAGAAACGGGTGTAAGCTTTAGTGAGACCATGAGGAAATACCGGATTGAAAAGGTGAAGGAATTATTATTGAATACACATTTGAAGCTGAACCAGATTGCAGAGCTTGCCGGATATTCAGATCCAAAGTATATGAGCAAGGTTTTTAAAGAAGAAGTAGGCGTACTTCCCAACGAATTTCGGAAGTCAGTTCATTAAATTATTCCCCCTTTTTTAGAAATTTCTCCCTTTTTATTTCCAGAATTTATGATATGATACGAATAACTTCCAGAGAAGGGCTTGAATATATACTATAAGGAGAAGTTAAAAAGAGGAGAGATCAATCATGAGTGAAATGAAAATTACATTTAAAAATCCGGAGGAAATTCTTGATTTTGTAAACACAGTTTCCAAATATGATTTCGATATGGACTTGAAAAAAGGCAGAATTGTAGTAGATGCGAAATCCCTGTTAGGCATCATGCATCTTGGAATCAACAATATAATCGAGCTGCAGGTATACGGAGACGACTGTGAAGAATTAAAGCAGGAAATTTCCAAATATGCTGCATAGTAATCCTAAAGGGGACACTGTAATCCATTCCTTTCAGGATAGCGGGCTTCGCCCGATAAGGTATAGCTTGTCTTAGAAAACTTCCCGGCGTATAATACGCATTGGGAAGTTTTTCATTCTGTCGGGAAATGGTTTTACCTATGTGGAAAAATGTGTAAGGGAAGAGAAAACAGGTAAATGAAGTAAAAAGAAAAGAGATGGGAAAATGGGGAAATATAAAATAGAGAAGGAGCGACTTTTATTTGACAACAAGGCACTGGCGACTTTGATTATTCCGCTGATTATAGAACAACTTCTGGCAGTTTTTGTTGGAATGGCGGATTCGATTATGGTTGCGAGTGTAGGAGAAGCGGCCGTATCAGGAGTGTCTCTGGTAGACAATATTATGATTTTGTTTATCAATGCATTTGCGGCGCTTGCTACAGGAGGAGCAGTCATTGCAGGACAGTATTTGGGACAGAAAAATGAGAAAGAGTCCTGTAAAGCGGCAACACAGATGATATGGTTTATAACAATCTTGTCACTTGTAATTATGGCAGGTATTTATCTGGCGAAGTGGTTCATTCTACATGTAGTATTCGGACAGATCGATGCAGATGTAATGGCGCATGCCAATACTTATCTTCTTATTGTGACGGCGTCCATTCCCTTTATAGCGTTGTATAACGGTGGAGCAGCGATATTCAGAGTTATGGGAAATTCCAAAGTTTCCATGCAGGTATCCATTATTATGAACGCAATTAATGTCAGTGGAAATGCTCTCTTAATTTTTGGATTCCACAGAGGAACAGAGGGCGTCGCGATTCCCACATTGATTTCCAGAATTACAGCAGCAGTTCTGATTATTATATTGCTGGCACAACAAAAAAGAATCATTCATATACAAAAATCACTTCATTACAGACCGGACTGGAGAATGATAAAAAGAGTCTTGGGAATCGGGATTCCCAACGGCCTGGAAAACAGTATGTTCCAGTTGGGCAAAATTATCGTATTAAGTCTGGTTTCTACGTTTGGTACCTATGCAATCGCAGCAAATGCGGTCAGCAATGCAGTCGCTAATTTTCAGATTCTGCCAGGTATGGCAATCAATCTTGCTATTACCGCTGTAATTGCGCGTTGTGTAGGCGCAGGAGATTATGTGCAGGCACAGTATTTTACAAAGAAGCTGATTAAATTGGCATATGTATGTATATGGGTAGTTAATCTTTTGATTTTCTTACTGCTTCCGGTAATTTTATGGGCATATAATCTATCAGATGTTACAGCAGAAATGACCCGAAAAATTTTATATTTCCACAGTATTAGCTGTATGATTATATGGCCGATATCTTTTTCCCTGCCCTCTACGCTGCGGGCAGCGGGAGATGCAGCGGTTACGATGGTTATAGCACTGGTATCTATGTGGATTTTTAGAATTGTATTTAGCTATGTGCTGGGTGGATATTTGAAAATGGGTGTATTCGGTGTATGGGTGGCTATGGTGATTGACTGGTGTTTCAGGTCAATTTGTATGAGCTTACGGTATAAGAGTGGAAAATGGAAACTGATTCGGAGTATTTGACATTTTAAATGCTTGTAAAAGCGGAATGTCTCACTTATAATAAGAAAGAAGTTACCACTGTCGGCAAAAGAAGAGAATGTGTTTATACACAAAAAAGTGCCGGCGGAAAACGAAAGAGAATAGAAGAATAACAGGAGGAAGACCTTGAAGAATGAATTAGTGATTGTCCTTGATTTCGGCGGGCAGTATAATCAGTTGGTTGCAAGACGTGTCAGGGAATGTAATGTGTATTGTGAAATATACTCTTACAAGACAGACATTCAGAAAATCAAAGAAATGAATCCGAAGGGAATTATCCTGACAGGAGGGCCGAATAGCTGTTATGAGGCAGATTCGCCGACATATTCAGAGGAGTTGTTTAAACTGGGAATACCTGTGCTTGGACTGTGCTACGGCGCCCAGCTTATGATGCATGTGTTAGGCGGGGAAGTAAAGAAAGCAAATGTCCGAGAATATGGAAAAACAGAGGTAATGGTTGATAAGACTTCATCTAAAGTATTTCTGGATGTATCAGGACGGACGATTTGCTGGATGAGCCATTTCGATTATATTGCACAGACTGCCCCAGGGTTTGAGATTACAGCACATACAGCAGACTGTCCGGTAGCGGCGGCAGAAAATGAAGCGGAGAAGCTATATGCGATTCAGTTTCATCCAGAAGTGCTTCATACGGTAGAAGGCACAAAGATGATTAACAATTTCGTAAAAAGAGTCTGCAAATGTTCCGGAGATTGGAAGATGGATGCTTTCGTTGAAAATTCGATTAAAGAAATCCGGCAGAAAGTCGGCAGCGGCAAGGTACTGTGTGCTTTGTCCGGTGGTGTAGACTCATCTGTAGCAGCAGTTATGCTGTCAAAAGCGATTGGAAATCAGCTTACTTGCGTATTTGTAGATCATGGTCTGTTGAGAAAGAACGAAGGCGATGAAGTAGAAGCAGTATTTGGGCCGGAGGGACCGTATGATTTAAATTTTATCCGCATAAATGCGCAGGAGCGTTTCTATGATAAGTTAAAAGGCGTAGAAGAACCGGAGAGAAAACGGAAAATTATAGGAGAAGAATTTATCCGAGTATTTGAAGAAGAGGCGAAAAAGATTGGAGCCGTAGATTTCCTTGTCCAGGGTACCATTTATCCTGACGTGGTGGAGAGTGGCTTGGGCGGCGAGTCAGCAGTAATTAAGTCCCATCACAATGTCGGGGGGCTGCCGGACTATGTGGATTTTAAAGAGATTATTGAGCCTTTACGTGATTTATTTAAAGATGAGGTGAGGAAAGCAGGGCTGGAGATGGGAATTCCAGAACATCTGGTATTTCGCCAGCCATTCCCAGGCCCAGGACTTGGCATCCGTATTATTGGAGAAGTAACTGCTGAGAAAGTGAGAATGGTGCAGGATGCGGATGCAATTTATCGTGAGGAGATTGCAAATGCAGGACTGGACAGAAGTATAGGACAGTACTTTGCCGGACTTACGAATATGAGAAGTGTCGGTGTCATGGGAGATGAGAGAACCTACGACTATGCGGTGGCATTAAGAGCTGTGAATACGGTAGATTTTATGACTGCCGAAGCCGCAGAGATACCGTTTGAAGTGCTTAATAAAGTAATGAGCAGGATAATAAATGAAGTACGGGGAGTTAACCGAGTTATGTATGATCTGACCAGTAAACCACCGGGGACGATAGAGTTTGAATAAATTGATAGGTCGTAAAACCCCAGGAGTTATGCGGGTTTGCGGCACTTCAAGAAGTCTTTTGATAATAATTTGATAACAGTTATATCAGAGCGATTATTCTCTCTATCCAGTGGTTTTTGGGTAAGAGAATGATAAAAAACGGCTTTTAGATATAACAATCCATATTAAAACGCCCTTAGCTGTGGGTAACACTGCTAAGGGCGTTTTGTCGTTCTTATCAATCTGTTTTGAGTTGGTCTTTGAATTGTTCCAACAAAGCGTCGCTCAATTCCTGTGACGGGACTTTCGTCCAAAACTGTGTGGTGTCGTACTTTGGGTAGTGGTAACGCCATTGGTCATACTGTTCTCTGTCGATTTCGTCAGCAGATAGTTTGTCCGCCTGCTCTTTCCAAGCATAGAGCATTTTCAGTAACTCGGCAGCGTCCTTGCCTTTATCCTTGTTGACTTTCAGACAGACTTCGCCATCTGTTTCGCTGACAGTCAGACCGTAAATATCCTCAAGGGTAAATAAGGTGTGCATAAGTCCGATGTAGCTGTCAATGTCAGGAACATCAAGAGCTTGCGGTGCAACATCGAGAGCCTGTGCTAATGCGGAAGTAAGCTCCGCCTTTGGTTTCCGTGTTCCCGTTTCATACTGTGCTAAACGAACATCAGCACTTCTTTCGGGGAAGCCGACAGCCGTACCGAGATACTTCTGTGTCATTCCACGCATAAGTCTGAAAAAATGTATTCTTTCGCCGATAGCCATAATGTTTCACTCCTTGTTTATGTATCTGCAAATAGTATAGCAGATATGTTTAGGAAAAGTCAATAGAAAATGAAACAAAAAAGTTTAATATTTTCTTTGCAGCCACTTGACATAAACAAAAATGCTTAGTATAATCAAAATACGAAATTAAACTATTATGCTTAGTGAAAAGAAAGGAGGATTGTATGGAAAACAGATTTATTCGTGCAGATGATGTGGCACGGGAGCTTGATGTATCAAAGCCGTATGCTTACAAACTTATCCGACAATTAAATGAGGAATTGAAAGCAAAGGGTTTTGTTACGATTGCAGGGCGTGTAAACCGCCAGTATTTTTATGAAAGGCTCTACGGAGCAGGAAATCCACAAAGGGATACCACTATGTCCTGCAAGGCAGGACGGGAAAAGGAAAGGAGATGAAATAATGCCAGTATTCAAAAATGAGGACAACGGCACTTGGTATGTGATGGCTCGCTATGTGAATTGGAAAGGCGAACGCAAGCAGAAATGCAAGCGTGGATTTACCACAAAGAAAGAAGCACAGGAATGGGAGCGAATGTTTCAGTTGCAGACTTCTTCCGACCTTGATATGAGTTTTGAAGCCTTTACAGAACTGTATATCAAGGATGTGAAAAATCGTCTGAAAGAAAACACTTGGCTGACAAAGGAGCATATCATTCGCACGAAGATACTGCCCTTTTTCGGCAAGTTGAAAATCAGCGAGATTTCCACAAAGGAGATTATCACTTGGCAGAATGAAATGCTTGCCTATCGTGATGAGAAGAAAAAACCGTACTCACAGACCTATCTGAAAACGCTGCATAATCAATTATCAGCTATTTTTAATCACGCTGTACGCTATTATGAGCTGCGTTCCAATCCTGCGGCAAAGGTGGGAAATGTGGGGAGTGAGGAACACAAGGAAATGAAATTCTGGACAAAAGAAGAATACAAAAAGTTTGCCTTTGAGATGATGGATAAGCCTGTTTCCTTTTATGCTTTTGAAATGCTCTATTGGTGCGGTATTCGTGAGGGTGAGTTATTGGCTTTGACTGCCGCCGATTTCAACTTTGATAAGGAAACGGTTACGATTAACAAATCCTATCAGCGTTTGCACGGCGAAGATGTGATTACCACTCCGAAAACGAAGAAAAGCAATCGAACAATTAAAATGCCGAAATTTCTCTGTGAGGAAATGCAGGAATATCTCGGTATGCTCTACGGCTTGAAAAAGAAAGACCGTATCTTTACAGTAACGAAAAGCTATCTTCATCACGAGATGGACAGAGGGGCAAAAGCCGCAGGAGTGAAGCG
The DNA here is from genome assembly GCF_055387595.1 of Mediterraneibacter flintii. Taxonomy (NCBI): domain Bacteria; kingdom Bacillati; phylum Bacillota; class Clostridia; order Lachnospirales; family Lachnospiraceae; genus Mediterraneibacter; species Mediterraneibacter flintii. The sequence continues at coordinate 3,613,084 of NZ_AP031405.1, read as the reverse complement.
TATTCGCATTCACGATTTAAGGCATAGTCACATTAGTTTGCTGATTGATATGGGATTTTCTGCGGTGGCGATAGCAGACCGTGTCGGACACGAAAGTATTGAAATCACTTATCAGTACGCTCACTTATTTCCGTCAAAGCAGACGGAAATGGCAAATAAATTAGATGACTTGGGGAAAGGAGATTTTTAAAATGTCAGCGAAAAACAGAGATAACAAAAATAGATGGAGAAATATCACAGTAGGGTTTCGGGTATCGCCTGAAGAAAATGAACTTATTAACAAAGCGGTAGCCTTATCGGGATTACCGAAGCAGGAATACTGTTACCGCCGTTGTTTAAATCAAGATGTGATAGTGCAGGGTAATCCGAGAGTATTTAAGGCTCTTAAAACAGAACTTGCGGCTGTTCTTGCAGAGTTACAGAGGATTGAAGCAGGAAATAGTGTGGATGAGGAACTGCTTAATGTAATTGAACTGATTGCCGTTATTCTCGGCGGTCTGAAAGGAGAGGATACGAATGGAGAATAAAAAAGAAATGACCACTCCGAATGTATCTGCGGCAACAGATACGAAGCAGTCACTTTCTAAATGTACTGACAATAGTATAACCGATAAAACCGTGAACTTCAATACTTTCAGTGAAAAAGGCGGTGACGGCAATGTCTAAGCTTAAAATTCTAAATATGGACGAAATACCTGTAACAGAAGTCGAATGGCTATGGTATCCGTATATTCCTTACGGAAAGATAACCATTGTTCACGGCGACCCCGGCGATGGAAAGACAATGATGATTTTACAGTTAGCTTCTATCCTATCAAGAGGTGATAAACTGCCTTGTGATGATATGGAACGTGAGCCGATAAAAATTATTTACCAAACCGCAGAGGACGGACTTAGCGATACAATTAAGCCTCGTCTGCTTGCAGGCAATGCCGACTGCACACAAATTAAAGTGATTGACGAGTCGGAAGCTGCACTCTCAATGCTTGATGAAAGAGTTGAGCAGGCAATTATTGAAACGGGTGCAAAGGTAATCATTTTAGACCCCGTGCAAGCGTATATCGGTGCTCAAATTGATATGAACAGAGCAAACGAAGTTCGCAATGTTCTTTCTCAGTTAGGTCGAGTAGCAGAAAAGCACGGATGTGCCGTTATCCTTGTCGGTCACTTAAATAAAGTACAGGGCGGTAAAACAAATTACAGAGGTCTTGGCTCAATCGACTTTCAAGCAACGGCACGAAGCGTACTCATTGTCGGCAGGCTCAAGGAAAACAAGGAAGTGCGAGTAGTTGCACACGAAAAATCTTCTCTTGCACCTGAAGGAAAGCCTATCGCTTTTGAACTGAATAAAGAAACAGGATTTGTGTGGAAAGGTCATTATGATATTTCTATCGACGATTTATTAAACGGCGTTAGCCGTGAAAAGAAATCCGAACAGGCAGAGAATTTAATAATGAATTGTCTGTCAAACGGAAAATGTCTTCAGCAGAGTGTATTGAAAAAAGCACAGAATCTTGGTATCTCGAAAAGGGTGCTTGATGAAGCGAAAAAATCTCTCGGTGTTAAGTCAACAAAGGAAGGCAGTGGATGGTATTGGGAACTTCCCGAAGAAAAAGAAGCAGACAGCTTTTAAGGTTGCAACATTGCAAAGGTGCGGAACAAGTGCAATCTTGCAATGTTCTTTTTCGGTGGGTGGTGAGCGATATGAAAGTTTAGCGGAGTGTGCAGAGAGTGCCTTTTCAAAGGCGGAGCTTGGTCTCGCCTGCCGGCTCGGTCGGTTCGCAGCTTGTGTGCCACCGGCACACGCTCACCCTTCGGAGAACGCAAAACCTGCTCGCAGGTTGCATTTTTGATAGGCTTGCCTGTCAAAAGTGCTTTTGCGTTACTTTCGCAGAAAGTAACAAAGGCTCGCCGCAAGCGGCGGAATGGAAAGGAAGTGATTTTATCCAACGGACGATTAGTGCAATGGTCGGGAAAGGCTCGGTCAATCACAACAGCCGTAAATTCAAAGCGGAAAATGTGAATGCTGACCGTTCCCATCTCAATATGGATTACTGCAACGAGAGCATTAAAAAAGTCTATCACGAACTATTTGATGAAGCACTTGAAAGGTACAACGACAAGCAAACAAGAGCAGACCGCCGCATTGATGATTATTATGAGAAGATACGGAACTCAAAGCAGGAAAAGCCATTCCACGAATTGATTTTGCAGATAGGCGATAAGGAAAATATGAGTGCGGAAAGCGAAAACGGACAACTTGCAAGGCGGATTTTAGACGAGTATTATCGTGGCTTTCAAGAGAGAAATCCGCACCTTAGAGTGTTTTCTGCTCATCTGCATTTGGACGAAGCAACGCCCCATCTGCACATTGATTTTGTACCGTTTACAACGGGAAGTAAGCGAGGTCTTGATACAAGGGTGTCGCTGAAACAGGCTCTCGCTGCACAGGGATTTAAGGGCGGCAGCCGTGGCGATACGGAGTGGTCACAATGGGTACAAGCCGAAAAAGAGCAGCTTGCTTGTGTTATGGAACGGTATTGAGTGGGAGCAGAAAGGCACACACGAAAAACACTTATCTGTTTTGGATTATAAAAAGCAGAAACGAGCAGCTGAAATTCAGCAATTAGAAAGTAAAATTGAGAAAAAACAGACGGAGTTTGATGTAATATCAAAGCGTATCAAAAACTTTGATAAAGGGGCAGCTTCACTCTCGCAAATGCAAGAAGCATTGGATAACGCTCCTGAGTACCAACTGCCAGAGCCACAAGGCTTTATGACGGCAAAAAATTACAAGAGTAAAATAGTCGAGCCGTTATTTAAGAAGCTGAAATCTCTTGTCAAAACACTTATGGTAAGGTGCTTTCAGGCGGTTGATGATTACCAAAGGCTTAATCAGGCAAACGCAAGTCTGTATAGAAGTAATGAACGGCTTAAAGAACAAAATAAGCAGTTGACAGTCGATAATAATCGCTTGCGGGAGGAAATTAAGGACTATAAGCTGTTACGGAAAGTTTTTGGAAATCGGCAGATTGACAGTCTATTAGAACAGGCAAGGCACTCTAAACAGCGTGGCACACGCTTTAGAAATAAAGAAAATGAAAGGTAGGAAAACAAATGGCAAGGACAATTTTTGAAGAAATGGGTGGCACTTATGTACGGCAAGGGGATTATTTTATCTCCTGCCTTACCTTACCCGCCGAAAAAGAACAGTCTTTAGGCTTATTTGGACAGCGGCATTTGCGGTACTTAAAGGAATATCACAGGCTTACCTACACCAATCTGCTTACAAGCGGCAAACTGAACACTTACCTTGCCGACATTGACAGGCAGGCACAGGAATGCTTTGAAACGCTTACAGAGCAGATGAAAACGGTGCAGGGTATCACAGAGCAGTTAAAGGCAGAAAACGCTTTAGAATGGGTGCAGATAATGAATAACATTCGGGCGTGTGCAAGAGAGATTGTAGAGATGGAAATCATCTTCGCATAAGACAAAAGCGGCAGGGAGAAATCTCTGCCGCCTATTGACTTTTCATTTTATTATAACTATAATTAAATCGGTTGATGTAAATCAAGTGATTTAAAAAAGAAAGGAACAACAATATGCCGCCAAAAGCAAAATTTTCAAGAGAAGAAATTATAGATGCCGCAATAAATATTGTTCGAGAGGACGGATTTGATGCCTTAACTTCCAGAGCATTGGGAAAAAAACTGGGGAGTTCGGCTCGTCCTATTTTTACGGTATTTCAAAATATGGAAGAAGTACAGCAGGAGGTCATCATAACTGCTAAGAAAAAATATAGAGAATATATTTCCAAAGGATTGTCGCAGGACTTGGCATTTAAAGGCGTTGGAATGGAATATATCCTTTTTTCAATCAATGAGCCAAAGCTATTTCAGCTTCTTTTTATGACAGAGCAATCGCAAATTCCTGATTTAACGGGTGTGCTACCCTTAATAGATGACAGCTATGAGCAAATTTTACGGTCTATTCAGAGTGGTTATGGAATTGATAAGTCCTCTGCTGAAATACTGTATCGTCATCTATGGATATATACACACGGTATCGCCACACTCTGTGCCACTAATATGTGCCGTTTCACTAACGAGGAAGTCAGCAGTATGATACGACAGGTTTGTATCAGTATTCTAAAAAGTATAAAGGCAGGAAGCATAGATGATTGAGGTTAAAGAGATTATCAAGTCTTACGGAATCAGCGACAACAAAATTCAGGTGTTAAAAGGGATAAGTCTTAAGATAAAAGACGGAGATTTTGCTGTTATTTTAGGAGCGTCAGGCTCAGGAAAGTCAACTTTTTTAAATGTAGTTTCGGGACTTGAATACCCTGACAGCGGCAAAGTGCTGTATGACGGTACGGATATTACAACGCTTTCTGATAAGGAATTGACCTTATTCCGCAAAGAAAATGTCGGTTTTATTTTTCAGCAGTATTATTTGCTGCCCAATATGAGTGTCGATAAAAATGTAAAAATGGGTGCTGATTTAGGGCGGAATAAAACGTATCGAAATATCATTGAAGCAGTCGGTCTTGGCGAAAAGCTACATAAATATCCGAGCGAACTTTCGGGCGGCGAACAGCAGAGAGCTTCCGTTGCCAGAGCATTGGCGAAAAAGCCAAAGGTTTTGTTTCTTGATGAGCCGACAGGTGCATTAGATGAGCAAACAGGGCGACAGGTGCTTGATTATATCTGCAAACTTCAAAAGGAATATGGTTTTACAATCGTAATGGTAACGCACAATTTGAATATTGCAGAAATGGCAACCACCGTTATAAAAATGAACAGCGGGAAAGTAACTGAAATAGATACAAATGAAATGCAAAAGACTGCTTACGAGATTGGTTGGTGATAATATGCTGATTGGAATTAAAAATGTTTCAAAACTCATCGGCATTTCTATTATTGCCTGCTGTGCCGTACTTGTTTGTACAATGTTTTTGAATTTTTATTTTGATATTCAGTTGATTGAAAATGAAATAACATCTGAATTGTCAATGGGTTTTTATAATGCTCAGGTTTCTACCGCAAAAGTCATTTGCTTTGTAAGTGGTGGGTGCTTGCTTTTCACTTCTGTTATTATGCTGTTCTTTTATATTAAGCATTATATTGATACACACAAGAAAGAACTTGGAATACTGAAAGCGTTAGGATATTCCAATTTTAAAATTGCAAAAAATTTTTGGGTATTCGGAATCAGTGCTTTTATCGGAACAGCGGTTGGATTTGGCGGAGCATTTCTCATAATGCCGTGGTTTTATGCTTTGCAAAATGAAGATAAAATACTTCCTGAGATAACGATAAATTTTCATTCGAGTCTTTTACTTTATTTTGTGATATTGCCGACCGTGTGTTTTTCGGTACTTTCGATTTGCTACGCTTGGTATAAATTGAAAAAGCCAGTGTTGCTGCTTCTAAAAGATAATCTGCAGGCGGTTTCTAAAACGCCAAGATATAGAATAGAAAAAAGCAAAGGAATTTCATTTATAGATGATTTGAAAAGGAATACCTTGAAATCTAAAAAGACACTGGTATTTCTCATTATTTTTGCTTCCTTTTGTTTTTCTGCGATGACGCAGATGTCTTTCAGTATGAAAGATTTGTCAAGTGAAATGATGGGTGTAATGATGTTAGTCATTGGACTTGTATTGGCGTTCACAACCTTGTTTCTCGCCGTAACTACGGTAATCAATGGAAACACAAAAACCATTGCGATGATGAGGGTGTTTGGCTATTCACAAAAAGAATGTTGCAGGGCAATTCTCGGCGGTTACAGACCAATGTCCCATATTGGCTTTGTAATCGGCACAGTGTATCAGTATGGATTGCTTCGACTTATGGTGGATGTCGTATTTAAAGATATGGAGGGCGTACCCGTTTATAAATTTGACTTTCCTGTTATGCTTATTTCGCTTGCTGTTTTCATCTTTGTTTATGAGATGACAATGTATATTTACTCTGAAAAGATTAAAAAAATCTCTGTGAAAGAAATAATGATTGAATAGCGGGAGCGAACTATGAAGAATAAATGGATATATTGCCCTATTTGCGGTGGGAAAACACACACAATGGTACGAGAAGATACAGAACTGAAAAATTTCCCTTTATACTGCCCGAAATGCAAGCAGGAAAGTTTGGTAGATGTGAAAGAGATGACGGTTCTTGTTCGCAGTGATAAAGATAAATGATTTTGCGGACAACTTGAAATTCTAAGCAAAATAGTTTATAATTTGTGTTGAAACCTATTGATATTATCTATTAATCAAAAGAACTGCAAATACGACAAAAAATAATCTCTAAACAAAAATTGTTCAGATTTTGTCGAGAGGGCAGTGAAAGAGTGAAGCAACTATTGCACCGCATGATACAGTGATGAATTAGGAGAAATGGCAGCTAAATAGGATATTAAGTCTGAAGATATGGCAATCGCAATAGCAGTTTATAAGCTTAGGTTTGGTGGTTATAAAGGGTTTTAGAGTGGAGTGTTACATTAGAATATGACAAAAATTACGAATTTAAATTATATGAAGATGATATGGATTATATGCTTATCAAGTATATATTTGTTTATAGACTTATGTATATATGAAATATTCATTTTTTATGGAAAGAGTAATTTCTTTTTCTTTATTCCTATTTTAGTTTGGGTATTGGTTATGTTGGGCAGGCGGATATTCAGATATGATATATCAGAACATAGGAATATTACTGCGACAATAATTACATTTTTGGTTTTGTGCATAGTTGCAAATTCGAGTTTTATAAATCAAGTTTATGTGAAAAATCGGTTTACAGTATTAACTACGCTTACAGGTATTTTCTTTATAGGTCTTTTGATATTGAAAAGCTTTACTAATATAAAAGAAAATTCAGTATCTTCTATAAATTTTACTAATGAAGATTTATTTAATCTCTTTTATATAAATACATCTAAGGTTCACGAAATTGCTATGCTTATTGATAATAAAATAATGAAAACAGTTGAGCGAGAACAGATTTCGGAAGAATTATTGAGAACAACATCTACGTTATCTACCAAGGCAAATGTGCTATCAGGAGAGGCTTCTGTAGCAAAAGAAGATAATTACAAAAAACGTGTTTATGAAAATTTTGATGTAAAAATAACAAAATCAATAATGTTAAGGAAGTTGTATGAAGTTGCAAAAAAATGTGATGATACAACTAAAAATATATTACCGGGTCAACTAATTCTTTTTAAAGATGTTGAATTGAAAAGAAGAAATATTGATGATACAGTTATGATTTTGAATGTATTACAGGATAGTAAGTTGAAAAATCAAGGAGATGATAGCATTGAAATAAATATGAATAAAATGATGGAGAAGATGCTGGATGACTTTACGATTGACTATCAATTTGAACAGAGTATTTTAGGTGATTGTGATAATACAAAATGTCTTATTCAATTGCCGTATAAATCAAATGAAAATTTTGAGAATGGATATCAACACAATGATTTGCAGTTAGGAAAACTAAGCATAGTTGGAATATATAGGGGGAAAATAGATTTTTCAAAACGAGAAAGTGTTTCGTCGAAGTTTTTGGATTTGTTATCTGATTCCTATAAAAACGAAACAAATCAACCAAATGATGACATAATGAAGGAGAGTTCCATTATAGAAAAACATCAAATGTATTCGTTTGATTTCAAGCCAAATAAACTTAATGAAGAAATGCACTTGATTGATGTCATTGCAATTATTCAAGAATTAAATATAAACAGGGAGAAAACAGATGAATAAAGTCTTATATGTATTTGATTTTGAAAAATTGGATGATTTCAAATTAAATTTTCCTTCGCAGAATTTTGTCAGCATTGCACTAATACTTAATTTAGCTCCTAATGTAGAAAATATAGATGATCTTGATGAAGATTTCATTGATAATTGTATAATTGATATTACAGCATTGTCTTTTGATAATGGTTATTATAAATTGTTTCTTGAGCGATACTTGTATGCTTTGATTGAGAGATTTGAAAACGTAGAGTTTTCAATAAATAGTATAAAGAAAGATGTAATTTTAGAAAAATTTCCTTATATGTTTGATGAAACAAGCGAAGAGTACTCAGTAATAAGTGATGAGAGTAGAGGAGAAGAAAACATTGCTCCTACGGGTGAAATAAATATTACTCCTATTCCTCTATTACTATATAGACAGTCTTTGTTAGAAGGACTCCTCGAAAAATATCAAATTGTATCTGTTGGAAGTTTTTTTGCAGGTACGGATAGTATCAATTATAAGTTTAATGCTGAAGCGATTGAGGATATTCTTATAGCTCAAGATATTCGCTATATAGATGTTACTCAAATGGTGCATACATTTGCGTTGAGGAAAGACTTGGTTTTGGCATTTGAAATTGTTTTAAGACAAATTCAAAATAAAAAACCTGATATTCAATTTTTGATTAGTGAAGATATGGAGGAAGAACTAAAAAAATATTTACCGTTTACTTTTAAGAAGAATAAGGAGTTTTTCGCTTCAAAGGTTGAAGGAGAAACAGATTTATCTTTGGATAGAATAGTACCAGAAATAATCACAAATCTTACATCTCAATTGAAGGGGCATGAGGATTTTAAAAAAGATTTTAACTTTAACCTTAAAAAATTTGCATTATTAAATAAAATGGAGCAACGTAAGATTTTTTCTATTTTTTTAACTGGAGAATCAGGTATAGGGAAAACAGAATTTGCAAAAATCCTCTCAGAAATTATGTATCCGAATCAGGCACTTATAAAAATAAATTTTGGAAACTATTCTAACGAAGGTGTTTTGAACAGTTTAATCGGTTCACCTCTCGGTTATATTGGAAGTGAAGAAGGAGGAGAACTTATTAATAAAATGAAGTTATCGAAATCAAAAGTGATTTTGATTGACGAATTCGAGAAAGCTACTCCAAGTGTGTTTCATTTTTTTTATGAATTGCTTGAAGATGGAAAATTTACTGACCGACATGGTACAGAACATAATTTGAATGGATATATAATTGTATTTACATCAAATATGTCTAAGGAGAGATACCTGAAATCAGTTCCAGATCCACTTAAATCAAGATTTGATATGGTGTATCGTTTTGTAGAATTATCGAACGAAGAAAAAATAAGGTTTATTAATGAAAGTGCAACAGCATTGATTGGTAAGATATATGAAAGTACATCAATAAAGGTGCAATTTGATGATATTAGTTGCCGGTTGAATTTGTTAATTAAATATAATAATCTGCGTAGTATTAAAAGAAAGGTAGAGGATATTGTAATAGAAGAATACTATAAAGAGATAAATGAGAAGTAAGATTAGATAAAATATTGGTATTATCCATAGTTATAGAGCAAGTGTTATCAACGCCGATAACAAAATGATAACATTAGCCCATATAGGCAGGATAATATGGATATATCAAATAATCAAAAGAACTACAAACACGACAGAGAATAATACCTAAACAAAATTGATTAGGGTTTGTCGAGTTTGAATAGTTACTACATCTCTGGAAAGCCTTGATTTATAAGGATTTCCAGAGGTTTTTCTTTTATTGGCTACATCTGCCATTTGGCTACTATCTGAGGCTGTTGTTCCGTTGATAAGGTTTTCAAGTTGTTGTGCGACTTCGGCTTGTTTGTTTGGATACAGATGACTGTAAGTATTTAAGGTTGTCTGTATTTTTTCATGCCCTAAACGGTCAGCAATCAGAAGTGGCTGGCATTCCATCTCAATCAAAAGGCTGGCATGAGAGTGACGGAGATCATGCACACGAATTTTCTTCACACCGGATTTTTTACATCCTCTGAGCATTTCATGGTTCAGGAAATGTTTGGTGTAAGTGAAAAGCCTGCCGTTAGGCTAAATCTCATAACATTTATCCATATAGGTTTCCAAACAATTAGCAAGTGTTTGCGGTATTGTGATAACCTGGTTACTCTTTGGTGTTTTAGGTGCCCAGACAACATCTTTACCATTGATTCTCTGGAAGGTTTTGTTGATGGTAATGATGTTATTTTCCAAGTCCACATCTGCCAGTGTTAAAGCACACAGTTCGCCTACCCGTATTCCGGTATAGTACATGGTCATGAAGGCTGTATAAGAAGCTGGCTTATCTTGTACTGCTGCAATAAACTGTTCAAATTCTGCCTTTGTTCAGAATTGCATTTCTTCTGTATTGCTTTTTCCCATGCTCCCAGCCTTTGTGCATGGATTTTCTCGTAAATCATAATATTTCACTGCATAATTGAACATAGCGGTAATCTGATTATTGATTGCTCGGAGGTAGGTACGCTGAAAAAAGGAAAATCCCACTGGGAGAAGAAAGCAAAGCCACTGCTCAAGAAGATTTAGTGATATGTAGAACTCCTATGAGAAAGCGTGGAGTAAGGTTAATTTTCTTGCTGCCTGTGTAGAGGAACGCTAGAATGTAAAATCGAGGGCGGAAAAGCGAGTGATTTATGTCGTTATTCGCACAAATTTTGCCTATCATATGATGATTGTCCTGAAATAAGAAAATTATATAAATGGGCAAATGTCTATGATGTGAACTGGCTATATAATACTGATAATAAACCTGGCGAAAAAAGAAAAGTGTGTAAGGAACTTATTATTACAAATTATGAGGCAAACATATATAAAAGGCTCGCTTTATAGCAAGCCTTTAGTTTATAATTCCGTTGTCCATTGCTTCATCCAAGGCAAATCGATGCGGTATTTTTGTAATTCTTTGTAAAGCTTATGCTGGTGAGAAGCAACTCGATTGGAATAAACGTGATGTTTTCTCAGCTTGGACATCGGAATAGAATAGAAATTCCATTGGTAATCATATCTTTTAAACGTATGGAGGGATAGTGTGTTGGAATAGGGCGGGTCGATAACAATAATAAGGTTTTCAAAGTCTGTAACTTTGTATAGCCTACTTTGAGTTGGGTGATCATTAACCCTGCCTCTTGAAAGTTGTGACTCACAATCAATTTTAGTGTTAATTTTATCTAAGACAGTTCCACCCCAAGTTAATCCTTTGATTTGAAACCTAACATAATTATTATTAAGATTTTTCAAAACTAAATCACATTTATCAGAACGTTCTAATCCAGTAATGGTTGTAGGATATGTTTTGATACTATGTGCTGTAAGGTATCTTAACAAAATATGTTCTTTAATGAATCCTCGCATATTCATGTCCCAAATCCTAAAATTATCTTTGTTAAAGATAGTTCTTAAAATATAGTCGCTTTTCAATTGTAATAATTTACTTGATTTAGGCAAACACTCATTGTTTGTAGGGGATAATAAATCAGTAGAAAAATTTATACTTTGTGTTAAACCAAGTTGTTTGAAGTTGTTATTTGTATCCGGATTATTAATGTTTAGATACATCGGGCTTTGTATATGATTAGAATGTTCTGAAACTCTAGGGAGAGAGTCTTTGGGGACAATTAATACTGTAAACGGTTTGTAAGATACTAAACCCACAAGAAAATCCGCGAAATCTTCGACTTTATGATAATAATCTATAGATTCTGCTTTTGATTTGGCTCCATGGGTTTTATGTGTTTTGTATGAAACAATTCCATTCGAACAACCATGCGCGTAAGGGGTTTTTAATTGGAGTGTGTGTCCGTTTACGATTCTATCGATGTTAGTATCGCCTTCTACTTCTCTACAGTTGACGTTGTTTATGGACATTATTGAATCAAAAACAATTTCAAAGGCGTGCCCTTTGATTGTACGGGAAACTTCCGTATGGTTGGCGATAACTAGATCAAGGTCATCCAGTGTTATACACATTACAGAACACAGAATAGTTGCTTTACTTTCAGGAGATAAATTCACTACTTTTTCATTAAAAAATTTCTCTGCAATATCTATTATTTCACTGATTTTTCCGCAACATATATTTTCAGTAAGAAGTTCATTAGGGATAATCATAATGTTTCCTCCAAGAACAATTTATATTTTTCTATTTCAAGTGCATCAGCTATTCGCTGAATATTCTCAAGGGAAATACTTCTACGATAACATTCAATAGCACTAATATAGGTGCGGTGATACCATATTTGCCAGTAAATGCTTCTTGAGAAATCCCCTTAGCTGTACGATATTTTTTAGGCTTGTTCCAAATACTTTTACTATATCCATAGTTATAATCCTATTATTAGAATTGCCATAGTCATTCTTTACCTTTTCTACAGATTAGACTACGCTATTTTAAGATACTGTGGATTAGTTCATTCCTCCTACCACTTGATGGTTCATACGAGGCTCCAACTACAGTTTTTTTGTTCATTTGTTAATCAGTTAGTTACCACATGACGGTTTATCAGGAAGTAGGTTATAATCATAAGTGGCCCTGTGATTCTTAAAACAGTATCAATACATTTTTAGGAGAACCTATATGATTTTTGTAGGAATTGATGTTGTTAAAAATAAGCATGACTGCTTTATCACAAACACGAATGGAGAAATTTTATTTAATTCTTTCACCATTACCAGCAATCTCGATGGGTTTAATGGCCTCTATCGAAAAATAACATCCATTACCGAAAATATAACTAACGTAAAAGTAGGACTGGAAGCCACTGAACACTACAGTTACAATCTCTTCGGTTATCTCTTTGATAAAGGTTTCCCGACCTACATTATCAATCCGTTACATACAAATCTGTACAGAAAAAGTCTAAGCCTTAGACAGACGAAAACGGATAAAGTAGATGCCTGCACAATTGCTTCTATGTTGATGTCTGATGTGAACTTAAAGTTCTACTCAGATACATCTTATCACAACGAAGAATTAAAATCACTAACTCGTTATCGGTTTAATAAAGTAAAGGAATGTTCTACCCTCAAAGTATCTATATTTTTGTTTGCATCCTTTTCCCTGAACTTGAAAAACTTGTTCCGACTCTCCATATGACATCCGTCTATTTTTTACTTTATGAATTTCCAGGTGCTTCTTTTGTTGCATCTGTTCATCTTACACGACTGACAAACCTACTTTCCAAAGCCTCTAAAGGTCATTACAGTAAAGATACCGTTGCCCTTTTTTGCTAAACTGTCAGAGCCTATATAGGTTCTGTTATGCCTGCGAAATCTTTGGAATAAAAACATACTATCAAACGTATTCAGGAATTAACTTCTGAAATTGATGAAATCGAGGCCGCTATCAAACAGAGCATGGAGGAAGAGATAACTCTCCTATTCTTACAATTCCCGGCATCAGTTACCGGATGAAAGCAATGAGCGTTGCCGAAATCGGCGACTTTAATAGTTAGTCTCGTATAATATCTTTTAGATACATAAATGTACCTTAAAAATGTAATAAATATTTGCTCAATAGGCTTAGTAAAGCCCATGATATAATTGTCCCAGTGTCAGTCAGGTAATAGTTCTGTTTCCGCCTGTTGAACCAGTAATGGTTGCTTCATGGTTAGTCTGTTCCCCTGACATGGAAGTTAGATTCTAACCAGCTGGCTGTTTATTTAAGTTCATGGGCGACCATCTTACAGTGTGGTTTTGCAGCTATCCATCTTAAGTGGGATTTTTATATGCGAGGGTGTCGATGCTCTATGGTCATGGGTTTTACTAAGCAGATTGAACACGCTAATCTACTATGAAAGAAGGTAATCTTATAAAACCGCTTTCCTGATCCTGTTTCAGTAGCCAAAGCCATACAGAAAGCTGTCAGAAGTTCTTACTGTTTACCCAAGACGGTAAATGACTCCGTGAATTAGGTGCTTTTTATATCCATAACCTCAATGAAGGCAATGGAAGCTTAAATCAAAGAGTTCGACAAAGCAATCACTGTCCAGATGGAACTCCTACCAAATATATTGATATTAATCTTCGGTATTGGACCTGTTTGCTCTGCCGGTATCATGGCTGAGATTGGAGATATCAAGCGTTTTGGAAACCATGCTCAGCTTGTTAAATACGGCGGTCTTGCATGGAAACAATATCAGTCTGGAGACTTTGAAGTCCAAACGATAAGGCTCATACGCTCTGGCAACCGAAGGTATATTACTTGAAATATTGACGAATCAGTATTCCAGGGGCATACTGTATATTAAATAGTTCTTCTTTCTGGTGTTCATCACATGCAGTATTCAAATTATTATGAATACGATACGTTTAGTGAGATGATAAGGAAGGGTAAGAATCTACAATAGAAGCTTATATAGTATTGATATAGAAATAACCATACAAAAATACAGATAGATAAGGAGCAACAATATGTGTAAGAAAAAACTATACGGACAGTTTGAGTTCAGAAATATCCTTTTGGAAGAAGCAGAGCAGGCAGCAGAAATTGAAAAGATATGTTTTCCTCCGAATGAAGCGTGCTCTAAACCTATTATGAAGGAGAGAATTATACAGGCTCCAGAATTATTTTTGGTCGCAGCAGACAAAGAAACGGGAAAGCTTGCAGGCTTTTTAAATGGTCTTGCTACCGACGAAGAGGTTTTCAGGGATGCATTTTTTGAAGATGTTAGATTACATAATCCAACAGGCAGGAACGTTATGCTGCTTGGATTGGATGTACTTCCGAAATACCGTGGAAAGGGACTGGCGAGAGAGCTGGTGTCTCAATATTTTTTCAGAGAAAGGAATCGAGGAAGAAAAAGAATTATTTTGACATGCTTAGAGTCCAAAGTTAAAATGTATGAGAAAATGGGCTTTTGTAATTATGGGATAGCCGCATCTTCCTGGGGTGATGAGCAGTGGTACGAAATGGGATATGTACTGAATAGATAGAGAAAACGTTGCAGTTGTTATTTTTACATTTCCAAACTATAATAATAGTTATGTAAAAAGGGTAAAATTATATTGCAGAAGAGAGGACTTGTAAATGAGTGATGCAAGCTTGTCTCCCTTTGTGAAATGGGCAGGGGGTAAACGTCAGCTTTTAAATGAAATCAAGGAAAGAATGCCTGAAGGTTTTTATCGATATTATGAGCCATTTGTCGGAGGCGGTGCGGTAGTATTTGATATACTTCCAGAAAACGCAGTAATAAATGATATTAATAAAGCATTGATTAATGCATACAGGCAAATATGTAAAGAGCCAAAGGCTTTTTTAAATATTATCAATAGCTTAGATAGTAAAATGTGGGAGGACGGAAAGGCTTACTATTATTCATTACGGGAGCGATATAATGATAAGCTGATGCAGAAGGAATATGATACGGAGTTGGCGGCATTGTTTGTATTTATCAACAAACACTGCTTTAATGGATTGTATAGAGTCAATGGGAGAGGGCTATTCAATGTACCTTACAACAACAGTAGAAGGCAGTCGGTGGACACGGAGTCTATATATGCGGTTTCAGAGTATCTGCAGAATGTAACTATTTTAGAAGGAGACTTCCAAAATGCATGTGTCACTGCCAGGAAGGGTGATTTTATCTTTATTGACAGTCCGTATGCACCGCTGAATCCTACTTCCTTTGAGTCTTACACAAAGGAAGGGTTTGACATAGAAAGCCATAGAAGGTTGGCGGAATTATTTGATGAACTGACACAGAGGGGATGTAAGTGTATGCTGACAAACCACAATACCGATTTGATACAGGAATTATACGGAAATAAGGGATACAGAATGGATGTTGTACGTGTGAAGCGTATGATAAATTCAGATGCCTCGAATCGTGTCGGCGAGGAGATTATTATATGCAATTATTAAAGGTGGATTTCATTATATGGAAAGAGTGATTGCAGGGACTGTACAGAAATATTTTGAAGCGGAAGGCGTGCAGCTTATTTATGGGGATGCGTTTCAGATATTAAGGAAAATAAAACCAGAATGTGTAGATATGATATTTGCAGATCCTCCATATTTTTTAAGCAATGACGGAATAACCTGCCAGGGAGGAAAAATGGTTTCTGTCAATAAAGGTGACTGGGATAAGCTGGGGAAAGAGAAAACAGCGGATGTCGGGGAAAAGCATAAATTTAACAGGAAATGGATTCGTTTATGCAAAAGAGTATTGAAGGCGGATGGGAGCATCTGGATTTCTGGTACACTGCATAATATATATTCCATTGGAATGGCGCTGGAGCAAGAAGGGTTTAAAATTATAAATAATATTACATGGCAGAAGACAAATCCACCGCCCAATCTGGCATGCAGATGTTTTACCCATTCAACAGAAACAATTTTGTGGGCGCAGAAAAATGAAAAGAGAGCAAAGCATTTTTTTGCGTATGAATTGATGAAAGAGATAAATAACGGAAAACAGATGAAGGATGTATGGACGGGAAGCCTGACAAAGCCATCTGAAAAAAAAGAGGGGAAGCATCCAACGCAAAAGCCGGAATATCTTTTAGAAAGAATTGTTCTGGCATCTACCAAAGCTGGTCAGACGGTTTTAGATCCTTTTTGTGGTTCTGGTACTACGGGAGTAGCAGCGAGAAGATTTGAAAGACAGTTTATTGGAATTGATAATTGTGAAGAGTATTTAGAGATTACAAAAAGAAGGCTGGAGAAAGTCCTTGCGGGAAGAAGAAATTAAAACGACTTGCCCAGAAAGCGCCTGTATCTTGGGCTTTCTGGGCAGATGTATGACAAAAGGAAAGAGACAGACAAGAAAGAATTAAACTTTTCGGTAAAAGGCCTCTATTGCTCTTCCAAAAAATTCTGTTGTGCCCGAGCCATAGACAGAATCCTGTATTTTTTGGAGTTCCTCATTTGTCTGATATAATTTTGCCGTTTCTAAGAGGAGAGAGGAAACGTCGTTCATCTGATATAGCTGTTTGAAGATGAAATCATATTCTCCAATGAGTTCTTTTACTTCGAAGGAATGGACATCGCAGTTTTTCTTTACGGCAAGTTTATTAAGGATAGCTTCCAGACGGCGCTGATAAGCGGGGAGAAGCTGTGAAGTATCGGGAGAAGTGGCTGCTTCCAACGCATGCTCCTTGTCTCCGTACCATTCTGTTATTTTCTGAAAGTTTTTCTGTGCAGCTTCACTGGAAGCAGTTTCTATAAAATGTTTATGAAAAGCCTCCATACTTCCATATTTTTCAATAAAGATTTCTTTTTGGGCCTGATTCATATTTACAATCATAGAATGATACATATCTTCTAATTCTGTTTTATTAAATATTGCGAAATTCATAGAATTTTCTCCTTTCAAAATTGCATCTATATTTGTAAGTAATTGTTCTATATGTGCTTTTTTTGACAACAGCATTTCTCGTTGCATATGTAGAATCTGATTTTTATCTAGAACAGGGTCATTTATGACGGCTTTGATTTTTTTAAGAGGAATGTCAAATTCCCGAAAAAATAGTATTTGCTGCAGTGTTTCGAGGGCCTTGCCATTGTAAAGCCGATACCCGGTCGGACTTTTGGACGTGGGCTTAAGAAGCCCTATCTCATCATAATAGTGAAGCGTGCGCACGCTGATGCCGGTCAGCTTTGATATTTCTTTTACTGTCATCATTTGGATATCCTCCCTGTTCTTGATAGAATTACTTTACTCTATTACGCACCGTGAGAGTCAACCCTTTTTCACAAAATTATAGAAATATTTTTTCAATATCGAATCTTAATAATTTGTAAAATACATAGTGAAATGGAAAATTGCGTGATAAGATAAAAGTAGAGATAAAGTTCAGACAAATGAGAAAAAGAGGAGAGACCCTATGAAAGAAAAGAGAGAAAAAGCAGTTGCTATTTACCATCGGATTATGAGACGGGAGAATTTTGAGACTGCGGCGAAAGACATATTTCATCTGCTTGTTGAGACACAGAAAAAAGAACCTGACAGGCCGCGGAGATTATAAAAAGACAGTGCAGCGTGCAGAAAAATGGATTCTGCCCAAGGTGCGGTATCTCACAGCGAAAGAAATTAAAAAGATGGAACGGGATGCGGGTAAGGACTATCGCAGAGGGTATTTGACACAGGGAGTATTTACCAGAGAGGCGTTTATTCTGGTACTGGAGTATTTAGAGCAGATTCCTAAAATTCCCCGTCAGGAAGATGTGTTCTATGAGGGATTGGCCGATTTCCTGCTGGAAGACTGGACAAGTGAAGAAAAGGAGACATTGTATATACTGGCAAGAAAAACAGTAGAATATGGGTGTGAGTATTTGGCGGAAAGTGACTTAAAAGAGTACTGTGGTGTCAGTACAAAGACAGTGGAAGAATTTGTAGAAAGAGGAATAATCCTTCAAAATGGAAAGTGGTATCATTTTTGGAATTTTGCATTTAGAATAAGTTTGGCATTGAGAAGCATAGAAAGCATGTCTTCAGAAGAAAAGCGTGAGTACTATCAAAAGAAGCTGTGGAGCTATTGGGACAATGAGGATGGGGATATATGGGTTTCGAAGCTTTGCTGTACCAGATGGGATGAATTTAAGGAGCTATTTACAGTCCCTTCATATTCTGAATTTTTGCAGACTGCAAGAAAAGAGGGAAAAGGGCAGCCGGAGAAATGGTTAATGGAGCAGATGTGCTGGGAAGGGAGAATTTTAAAAGAGGGAACGGATATAAAAGTGATAACAACCGTTTCTCCTCCTGATGCAATCCGAGTATTCGACCTGACGGACGGTGAAATACTGGATGAGGCCTATCAGAGCTTCGAAGATATGTTCTATAAGCAGGCAGAAAATTTGGAAGAATTTAAAGAGGATATAAAATTGGATGGATCGGCCGAAGTTTATGCCGCTGCGTTGCTTCGTACAGAAAGGAGGAGAAGGCTTTTAGAGGAGAATAGATGTCTTGAATCAATGAGAAAAATACTTGAGAGGATGGAAAGCTATCTTAAAAATAATAAGGTAAATATAAGAAGGAGTAAACATGACAAGACAACCAAATAGATTTGGCGGCGGGGCCAAGACAAACGCAAATGGATTGCATTTTGAGCAGATGACACGTTTAGCGGATGCTTTGACAAATGCAGGATATGGCGTTCTGGGACATAAAGTATTTAAAGAAGGACAGGAAATCGGGATGTGCCTGCCGCAGAAAAGCTTATATACATATTTTTTAGTACCGCATGGGATAGACTACAGGGAATTTAATTCAAAAGAGTGGCATCCAGATGAAGCGTTTGTGAATTATGAGAGAAAGACAGCGTATATCATTGAAAAGAAATTTCAGAATTGTGCCGGCTCCGTAGATGAGAAGCTGCCGGGCTGTCATTTCAAAAAGTGGGAATATGAGAAATTATTTGCCCCTTTAGGGTATCAGGTTGAATTTATTTATATTTTTAATGACTGGTTTAAAAATCCAAAATATGAGGACATTTTACAATATATTTCTAATATGGGATGTTATTATTTTTATAATGAAATACCCTTGCGTGCCCTTGGGCTGTCTTAGACAGCGGTTCTTGTGGTTTTATCTATATCATGGTAAACTATATGGATAAAAAGTAGTTTTAGTAAGAAATTTATAAGCAAAGAAAGGATATACCAATGATAAAAGTGAAAGAATACAGCGGACATATCCGCAACTGGAAAGCATTGTGTGAAGAGTTGAAAATTGCTCCAAACTTGTCCAGAGAGGTACGTGAAGAATTAATTCTGCTAAAAGCATATGAAACCTGGGGTTGTGATATGGGGAATCATTTGTATGGAATGTTTGCATTTGCTCTATGGGATGAAGAAGAAAAGAAGTTATTCTGTATGCGGGATCACTTTGGCACAAAACCATTCTATTATTATGAGACGGCAGACGGGCAGTTGCTGTGTAGCACGAGTATTCGAAAGATTATGGAACAGCCTGGATTTGTAAAAGAATTGAATGAGGAAATGCTGCAGATTTATATGAGTCTGACTTATGTCGCGGGAGAAAATACGTTTTTCCGCGGATTAAAGAAATTGCTGCCGGGACGGTATCTGGTCTGGCAGAACCGGAAATTGAAAATAGAGCGTTACTGGACGCCGCAGTTTCGTCCGGATGAGAGCAAGACTTTGGAGGAATGGGCAGATGAAATTCACATTACAATTGGGCGAATTATGCCGGAGGTAAAGGATGAGAATGAAACGGCGGAATCCTTCCTTTCCGGAGGAGTAGATTCTTCTTATGTGCTTGCCATGTCTGATGTAGAACTGACAGATTCCTGTGGGTATGAAGAAGAACGGTTTGATGAATCAGGGCTTGCAAAGCAGACAGCAGATATATTGGGTCGGAAAAATGCGAGGTGCCTGATTACACCGGAAGCATATTTTGGAATTGTGCCTTATGTGATGTACAATATGGAACAGCCGCTGGGAGACGCTTCTGCGATCGCCTTTGCGCTTGCGTGTCGGGCGACAGCGGAACACACAAAATTATGTTATTCAGGGGAAGGCGCAGACGAATTTTTCGGCGGATATAATATGTACCGGAATGCAGAGCGTTATGGAGAGAATTTAAAAACCTTCTATGTTGGCAATACAAATATTATGAAGGAAGATGAGAAGCGTAAGATTCTTAAAAAATACGATCCAGATGTGCTTCCGATTGAACTGGTACAGGGAATCTATGAGGAGACAGAAGGCTTAGATCCGCTTACTAAGATGTCAGATGTGGACATTCAAATCTGGCTGGAAGGGGATATTTATCTGAATGTAGATAAGATGAGTACAGCGGCAGGCTTGGAAATCCGTATGCCTCTTACAGACAGAAGAATTTTCGATATTGCCTCCCGTATGCCGTCCAGATATAAAGTGGACAGAGAGCAGAATAAAGTGGCATTGCGCACTGCTGCGGCAAAGGTGCTGCCAGAAGAGATAGCATTTCGCAAAAAGCTGGGCTTTATCGTACCGATTCGGATTTGGATGGCGGACGAGCGTTATAACCAGGATGTGCGGAAAAAGTTTAACAGTGATATGGCAGAGAAATTTTTCCACATAGAAGAAATCAATGCGATATTCGATGATTATGTAGGCGGAAACTCAGATAATTGGAGAAAGGTCTGGACGATCTATACATTCCTGGTATGGTATGAGGAATACTTTGTAAAGAGATAGAGGTTTTATTCTGTGGAGCGTATGAGGAGGCATCTGGAAGAAAATGTATCTGGCAGATGTTCTCCTCATACGCTCCATGTAAAGAGAGGGGAAGTATCAAAAAAACGTTAAAAATCAGATCGTCTTCAAAACATGCAGAAGACGTGTATTAGCCTCCGGATCCATGATACAAAAGCGTACGAATTCTCCCTCTAAGCACTGGAAGGAGGAACAGTCGCGTATCATCAGTTCATTTTTTATGCAAGTCTCAAACACATCAAAGGACGTAACGTGTTCTTTCTGGATTTTAAGAAGCAAAAAATTCGCAAAAGGCAGATAGGTTTTAAAAGCAGGGAACTTTCTGATTTCCAAATACAGTCTGTCACGCTCGGATAAAATAAGCTCTCTTGTGCGGAGAATATATTCTGTATCCTGAAGCATCTTCTCACCGGCAAATGCGCCTATACTGTTCAAAGACCAGGGAATCTGTTTTTCTTTCATTTTCTTTAAAAAGTCCATATTTCCCGTGATACCATAACCAAGCCTAAGCCCTGGAGCAGCGAAAAATTTAGAAACACCGCGCAGTACCATGAGATTTGAAAATTCCCGCGTCAGTGGGATTGCGGTTATGGAATTTATGTCTGGGGCAAATTCAACGTAGGTTTCGTCAATCATAACGAAAATATTTCTGGCTATACAGTAGGTAAGAATTTTCTTGAGCTCCTCTTGCGAAATAGCGGAGGAGGTTGGGTTGTTGGGATTACAGAGGATCAGAAAATCATAGCCTTCTTCGAGGGTATGGCATAAATCATCCACATCCAATTTAAAATCCTTCTCTTCCTGTAAATGATAGTATTCCTGCGTACTGCCGGAGAAAGAAAGTTCACGGGAGTATTCGGAGTAAGTAGGACCTAGAATCAAAGTTTTAGATGGATTTTTCTGTTCAATCAGAAGAGAAATCAGTTCACTAGAACCATTTCCAGGCAGGATAAAGTCAACAGGAATATGACAGTATTCAGAGATGGTCTGTCTAAGAGAAGTATAGTCTCTGTCAGGATATGTGGAGAGTATATCCAGATGGCTGGACACTGCTTCTTTAACGCGGGAAGAAAGTCCAAGTGGATTGACATTTGCTCCGAAATTAACAATATTTTCTCTTTTTAAACCATAATGAGAACAAATTTTTTCTATATCACTTCCATGAAAAACCATTTTTGTATTCATTTAGCTTCTATGCTCCTTTTATCATTCCTTAAAGGTATATTTCTTCACTCTGTGCTCAATTATAGCATAATTTCAAGTATGTGGTAAACGATTATAAAACAGGAGTAAGGAAAGCTATTTTTGCTGCTGTAAACAAAAAATGTTACAATCATAGAAGGATAAAGAGGAAAGGCAGGCATAACGAATGGCATTGTTTGCGATAGGGGATCTCCATCTTTCCTTTACGGTTCATAAACCAATGGATGTATTTGGACAGGAATGGAGAAATCATGTAAAGAAGATTGAGAAATATTGGAAAAGAAAAGTTCGAAGAGAAGATACGGTAGTTCTCACAGGGGATCATTCCTGGGGACGTAATCTGGAGGAGTGCAGAGCAGATTTAGAGTTTATTGCTTCGCTTCCTGGAAGAAAAATTCTACTTAGAGGCAACCACGACATGTTCTGGGATGCAAAGAAAACAGAAAAACTCAATGAGCTATACGGTGATCGTCTTTTTTTCCTGCAGAATAATTTTTATACATATAAAGACTACGCGCTGGTGGGAACAAAAGGATACTGTTATGAAGGAAAAGACAGCTTCTCACATTTTGAAAAAATAAGAGAAAGAGAAATGACGAGGTTGCATATATCTTTTGAGGCTGCGAGGACAGCCGGATATATGAAATATATTATGTTTCTACATTATCCGCCTACCAGTATAGGAGAAATGAAAAGCTGTTTTACAGAGATAGCCGAAAAATATGGCGCTGAAAAGGTCATTTATTCACACTGCCACGGAAGGGCGCGATACCATGATAGCTTCTTAGGAGAAGTAAATGGGATTGAATACCGTCTGGTATCTTCAGATTATTTGCGTTTTAAACCGGACATGATTTTGAAGGCGTGAGAGTAGATGTAAGTGATACATGCAGAAAGGAACAAATGAGGAGGGAAAAGACATGAAAATGGAACGGCTGATTGGTATATTGGTTACTCTGTTATCGCAGGAGAAAGTCACAGCGCCGCAGCTGGCAGAAAAGTTTGAAGTCTCCAGAAGAACTATCAGCAGAGATATTGAACATCTCTGCCAGGCAGGAATTCCGGTAATGACTGTACAGGGGAAAAATGGAGGCATTTCCATTATAGATGGGTATAAAATAGATAAAACACTGCTGACCTCTGCGGATATGCAGGCGATCCTTACAGGCTTACAGAGTCTGGAGAGCGTAAGCAGGAATAAAAAGTACCAGCAGATAATGGAGAAGCTTTCAGTGGGAAATCCCAATATTCTAACATCTAACCAGCATATTTTGATTGACCTGTCCTCCTGGTATAAAGCGTCTTTGACACCTAAGATCGAATTGATTCAGACAGCGATTACGAGTCGGAGAAAAATACAATTTTACTATTATTCGCCGCGTGGAGAAGGAATGCGCATAATAGAGCCGTATAAACTTATTTTTAAGTGGTCCTCTTGGTATGTGTGGGGATACTGTGTAAGGAAAAAAGATTTCCGCCTGTTCAAACTCAACAGACTGGCAGAACTTAAAATGACGGGGCAGGAATATGAAATACGAGAGCTTCCCGCTTTAGATATGAGCAGTGAAAGACTGTTTTCTGGTGGTTTTACTGTAGAGGTGCGTTTCGAGGCAGGTGCAAAATGGCGCGTTATCGAAGAATTTGGAGCAGACAGCTTTAGAGAACAAAAAGACGGCACGCTTTTATTTTCCTTTACGTTTACAGATGAAGAGAATCTTTTTGAATGGCTGTTGAGTTATGGAAATCGGGCAGAGCTTTTGAAGCCAGAAGAGATGAGAAAGAGGCTGAAAGAAAGAATAAAAGAGATGGAACAGAAGTATGAATGAAAAAGATTAAAAACATGACATACAGATGACATGTTTTATATGTTATGCTAGCGTCGATGTATAAGGGGCAATACGGACGACGAAGGACATTTAAGCCGCTTTGCCGTCATTTTTCGCTCCGCGTACGTCTCTGTACGCGTCGTTCAAGCGCCTAAAGAGGTTTAAATTTGTCTTTGATTTTGTGCTCTGAGGAAAGGAGGAAAGATAGTGGCGTGCAGTCCTGAATTTATTCAATATATAACGGAACAACTGAAAAATGCAGGCAGGATTACCTGCCGTAAAATGTTTGGGGAATATGGGATGTTCTTAGATGGAAAGATAGTGGCAATTATCTGTGAAGATCAGCTTTTTTTGAAGGTGACAGAAGCAGGGACGGAAATGTATCCAGAATTAAAAGACAATCCTTACCACGAAGGGGCATCTGCTTCCTATCGTTTGGTAGAAGAGATAGACGATTCAAAATGGCTGTCTGAATTGGTACGGCGTACATGGGAAGAACTTCCCTTTCCACGTCAGAAGAAGGCAGGGCAAAACCATAGAAGAAAGTCTGTGAAGAATACGTAAAAGGGAATGCAGAACTGGAAAAGCAACAGAAGGTGACAGAAATAGGGAGGAAAAGAGATGGAAAAAATAGATTATAAAAAAGTATATAAAGAGCTATACCAGCCAAAAAAAATTCCATCACTAATTGAAGTGCCGGAAATGGTATTTATACAGGTGGAGGGCAGCGGGGATCCAAATAGCAGTGTGGAATATAAGAAATCGATTGAGATTCTTTACGGGCTTTCATACGGGATAAAGATGAGCAAAATGGGCGGTACCTACCTGAAAGGATATTTTGACTATGTTGTACCTCCTTTGGAGGGATTGTGGTGGTGCCAACAGGAGGTATTCGATGGGAAGAATATCAAAGACAAGGAAAAGCTGAACTGGATTTCTATGATACGTCAGCCAGAATTCGTGGATGAACAGATTTTTGAGTGGGCAAAAGGAGAATTAAAGAAAAAGAAACTGGAGATCGATTTTTCAAAGACGAAACTTGTGACCTGGGCAGAAGGACTTTGCTGCCAGATAATGCATGTCGGCCCATATGACGCAGAAGCGGCAAGTATCGAAAGGATGGAGGCGTATATGCAGGAACAAGGATATGAAACAGATATAAATACAGATAGAAAACACCATGAGATATATCTGGGGGATCCGCGTAAAACAAGACCCGACAGACTGCGGACAATATTGCGTCATCCCGTTCGCAAAAAATAAGAAGAAATTAAACCTTGTCAGGCGAAGCCTGCCCTCCCAAAGGGAATGTATTACGGTGTGCCCTTCAGGGTATACCTTGTCGGGCGAAGCCCGCCTTCCCGAAGGGAATATATTGCGGTGTGCCCTTTAGGGTAAACCTTGTCAGGCGAAGCCTGCCCTCCCAAAGGGAATGTATTACGGTATGCCCTTTAGGGTATAAGTTATCTCGCAGCTTTGGGCAGAAAAAGAGAGGAAAATAGGAAGTTTTGGAGATATGCTTTGTATAGGAAGGGAGAGGAAAATGGATTGGATTGAAAGCTGGAATCAGGCAATACAGTATATAGAAGAGCATCTGACGGAGGAGATAGATTATCGTGAGGTAGCGCATATTTGCTGCTGTTCTGTGTATCATTTTCAGAGGATGTTTGCTTATATGGCAGGGATATCACTGTCAGAGTATATACGCCGACGAAAAATGTCGCTCGCGGCAATTGATTTACAGGATAAAAGCACAAAGATTATAGATGTGGCATTTAAATACGGATACAGCTCCCCGACGGCATTTAACAGGGCATTTCAAAGTGTACATAGTATTGCTCCGTCCGCTATGAGGAAAGAGGGAGTATCGATCCGGTTTTATTCCCCTATTACCTTCAAAATTACAATAAAAGGAGTAGAAGAAATGAATTACAGAATGGAAAAGAAAGAAGCATTTTGCATTACAGGAGTCGTAAAACCTCTGTGCCGAAAATTGGAAGAGAATATGAAAATAGTTCCTAAAATGTGGGATAGTGTAGTAAAGGATGGTACGATTGCGAAACTCTGTTCTAACATGGAGCCTGAAAAGAAAGGCATACTGGGAGTAAGTATCTGTAATGACCAGGAGGAGTGGAGGTATATGATTGCGATTGCCGGGGAGAAGACATTGTCTGGGATGGAAACCTATGAAGTACCGGCGCATACCTGGGCTGTGTTCACAGGAAAAGGAGTATGCCCGCAGGCAATCCAGGAGCTGGAGAAACAAATATATACAGAATGGCTGCCTTCCAGTGGATATGAGTATGATTTTGGACCGGATGTAGAGTGGTATTTAAGCCCAGATCCCCAAAAAGCAGAATTTGAGGTTTGGGTGCCAGTGAAAAAGAAGTAGGAAAATATAGAGTTTGTAATAGACTCCCAGTATCTATCGATTGTCTTTGTGAAAGAAAACAAGATGGATATTGGGAGTTTTGTTGTGAAAATATCTATTTGTTGGATAAAAATTTAAAAATAATTTATGTATAGTGGGAATAGTTTGATAATTTGATTGACATGGATATAATTTATGATATTATTTAATTATATTAATAAATTAAATTAAATAAAGAGAGGAGAAAATTATGAAAAAAATTTCTGTGCTGTTGGCAATGATTTTACTCGTGTCTCTGATTGCGGGCTGTGGTAAAAACGGCGATTCAGAAAAATCAGACGAAATGACTTTGAGTATCTGGTATTGGGGTGAACAGGAAGTGCCAGGTTACAAAGCGTATATGGAGGAAATGGTAAAACGTTACGAAGAAAAAAATCCAGATATCAAAGTGGAAGCAGTGCTTCAGGAGAGTGACAATCTTTATACAGCATTCAGAACTGCTGAAGCAGCATCAGAGGGACCGGACATTCAATATATGTGGGGCGGAACACAGGCAATGGAAGATGTATGGAAAGGCAATGTTGCACCTTTGAGCGATTATATATCTGAAGAAGAATTATCTGTAATTCCACAGTCATCTCTTGCACAGACAAATTGGGAGGGGAAACAATGGGGAATTCCTGCATATGGATTTACATATGGAATTGCGTATGATAAAGATGCAATGCGAACTGCAGGAGTAGACCCTGAAAATCCGTTTACTACATGGGAAGAATTTATGGATTGTTGTGAAAAGTTGAAAAATGCTGGTATCACGCCACTTGGAATGGGGCTAAAGGATGGATATTTGCCGGCATGGATTGGGATATTTCTTGGGCAACAAAACTTAGACAGTGTAAATGATATGATTTCTCTTATGAGTGGGAAAGAGAGCTTTACGGATGAGAAATATACAGAATGGTTGGAAAAGATAGTAGAGTTAAAAACGGCTGGTTATATAAATGATGATATTTTATCATTAGATTTGTATCAAGGGCAGCAACTGATTGAGAATGGCAAGGCGGCTATGACTCTTCATACTCAAGCTTATGCAGTTTCGCTAGAGAAATCTATGGGAGCTGACAAAATAGGGTTTGCTAAGTCGCCTGTATTTGGAACAGGAAAACTGGCGGATTCTGTAGCTACACCGAGCCAGGTATACGTAATTCCTAACAGTGCGAAGCATAAAGAGGAAGCTGCGGATTTCTTATTGTTTTTACAAGAGGAAGAGAATATTAAGTGTCTATATGAAATGGCAAATGCGATCATGCCTAATAACAATTTTAAAGAAGAATGGGTTACCAGTGAAATTGATAAGAAAGTTCTAGGTTGGCAGAAAGAATACAATAATTTTTGTTACCAGTTGTATTTTGCGCCAATGTTTGAATCAGATGGTTTGATTCCAGTTGTTCAGAAAATGTTTTCGGAAGATTTACCAGCGGATGAAGCGGGGAAAGAATTGGATGCAGCTTTAACTAAATGCATTGAACAGAATCCAGAAGTACATGAAGCATTTTTAGAGTGGAGCATAGAAGAGTAATTGAAGAAGGGGGGACGCACGAATAATTTAGTGCGACAGCCCCCTTTCAAAAAGAAAGGGACAGATATGAAATCGAAAAATAAAATGAAAAAATTTACCCCGTATTTCTATATACTGCCTACATTTATTATTCTAATTATAGTCATTGTCATTCCGATTATTTATGTGATCACACAGAGTTTTTATTCTACCTTTGCAAATGAAAATATTTTTGTTGGTTTTAGAAACTATCAAATAGCCTTTGAAGATGAATTACTGTTTATTGCTTTGAAAAATAATATAAAGTTGTTTTTATGTGTCCCTATACTGACAGTATTATCCTTGGCGATAGCCTCCGTTTTATATAATAAAATAAAGGGTTGGAGGTTTTATCGAAGTGTTATTTTTATTCCTTATATACTTGCTATCCCTGTAGTCGGTATTGTGTTTTCCTATCTGTTGCAGTATAACGGAGTGATAAATTCTATTTTACGCGGAATCGGGTTTAACGATCTGGCAATGGACTGGCTTGGAAGTCCGGATTTGGCATTTCCAAGTGTAGCCGTAGTGATCATGTGGAAACAAATTGGCTTTGGGGTTGTCCTGTTTTTAGCGAGGATGATGTCTATTGATCGGTCTTTATATGAATCGGCAGATGTAGATGGAGCGACATGGTTTCAAAAATTCTTGCATATTACTATACCGCAAACAAAATCTATTATTGAATTTTATATCATTATTACTTTAATAGAGATGTTAAGCTGGGTTTTCAATTTTATATATGTTATGACAGCAGGTGGGCCTGGAAATAAAACCCTTGTGTTGGAATATCTGATATATAAAAAAGCGTTTGGCGGTGGAGACTTTAATATAGCGATGGCAATCAGTGTGATACTGCTGCTCATAGCCAGTGTTCTGATTATCATACATCAGATTGTTATGAGAAAAGAGGAGTGATAGAATGAAGCGAAAAAGAAGAGGCATGATTCCACAGCTGCTAATGATCCTACTAGTAATTGTCATTATATTTCCATTATACTTCATGACAATAAATTCGTTTAAAACACATGAAGAATATGTGAGTAATATGATCGGAATCCCGCATACTTTTACAGTACAAAATTATATAGAGGCATTTCAAGGGAAACCGTTTGGACAATGGTTTATGAACAGTATGATTCTTACAGTAGCAGCGGTACTTATTACTGGAATAATAGCGCTGCTTGCAGGATATGCCTTTGCGAAAATGAAGTTTAGGGGAAGCAGGGCGCTGTTCAATATGATAGTGCCCCTAATGTCTGTTCCTCCTGTAGCTATGATCATACCACAGTTCCGGATAATCAAAATATTTGGTCTGGTAAATACACGTGTATCTGTTATATTAATATATGTAGGGATCATGTTGCCAATGACAATATATTTGATGAGAAATTTTATGAAAACAGTTCCGGATTCTTTGTTGGATGCTGCCAAAATAGATGGCTGTAGTAAAAGAAAAGCGTTGACTTCGATTATGGTTCCATTAACCGTTCCGGCGTTGATAACCTCATCACTTGTAAATGTTGTATGGGTATGGAATGAACTATTAATTTCACTTGTATTTTTACAAAATGAAGATTTGAGAACCCTTATGGTAGGAATCACTTTATTTAAAGGACGATTTACATTAAATATACCTGTCATCATGGCAGGGCTAGTGATTGCGACAGTGCCTATTATAATCATATACATATTTGCACAGAAATATCTTGTGGAAGGTATGCTTGCAGGCTCTGTAAAAGAATAGTGTGCAAAGGAGGATATGCTTTGAAAATCTATAATCCAACAGATATAGGGGACAGAAACAAACTTTCTATTTTACGGCTGATAAAAAATCACGATGGAATCTCCAGACAAGAGATTTCCAAGAGATTACACTTAAGTGCGCCAGCTGTAAGCAACAATGTATCGGCTTTGATTGAAAATGGGATTGTATATGAAAATGGACGTGATGATACAACCTTGGGAAGAAAGCCGCGGCAGCTTAGCTACAGAGGGGATCTGTACTATGTAATTTCTGTAGAGTTGATGCCGAAAAAAGTTCGTGCAGGTATAGCGGATTTATATGGAAATATTAAGTTCTGGGAAGAAAGAGAAGTTTCAATAGAAAATGGCGTGAATGAGGTGTTGTCACAATTAGATACGGTGATAGATGCATTGATTGAGAAAAAGAAAAACGATATAGAAATAATAGCTATTGCTATAGGTGTACCAGCACTGACGGGTCAAAATGACTTAAATGATTTATTTTCTACATATTTGTCCGACTGGAAAAATGTAGATTTGAAAGAACATATTTTTCAAAAATACAGAATAGAAGCAATTATTGTAAATGATGTAGAACTAGCTTTGATTGGGGAAAGAGAAAAAGGAGTAGGGAAAAAGCAGACGAATATTATCTATATTAAATATGGGGAAGGATTTGCTGCTAGAGCTGTCGTTGATGGATATTTGTTAAAAGGAAATAATATGGCAGCTGGAGAACTAGGATATTATCTAGAATCTCTGGAACAACTTACAGAAGGCTTTGTGTGTCCAGGAAGATTTGAACAGGAAATATGTAAGGATATTTTTTCAAAATATGGGGAGACGGACAGTCCCGCGGGACTTTTGGCGCATATCCAGCGTAAAGACAAAAATGCAGAGGAAATTGTTAAAAAAATTATACAGAAAATTGCGGTTGTCATTGCCAATACTGTATTGATGCTGAATTCAGAAATGGTAATATTAGGCGGGGTATCTCAGATCTTTACAGAGAAAAATTTGGCAGAAATTAAAGAGATACTAGAAAAGATCTGCCCTTTTGTTCCAGAGGTCGTTCCTTCTAAGCTAGGGATAGACGCTCCAATTATCGGAGGTGTAAAAGTGGCGCTAGATTATGCAGAGGAACAGATTGTTATGCTTTGGAAATCATAGAGAGATGGAGGCTTATATGAATCAGGTGCAAAAAGAGGAGTTGACGGCTTATTATAGAAGGCACGTTTTAGAAGATATAATGCCGTTTTGGGACGAGAGATGTATCGATAAAGTATATGGAGGTTATCTTACTTGTTTTGACAGGAAAGGAACATTGACAGATGACAGGAAATATATATGGTTCCAGGGACGGCAGCTATACATATATTCTTTATTATATAATAAAATGGCAAAAAATCCGCAGTGGCTTCAGAATGCAAAACAGGGGTTTGAATTTTTGGTAAGATATGGATATGCAGGTAATGGAAGGTGGAACTATATTTTAGACAGAAAAGGAAATGTGCTGGAAGGAACGATTTCTATCTTTTCAGACTTTCATGTTCTTCAGGGAATTGCAGAGTATTTGAAGATAGAGGAGACGCGTTCTTCTTTAAATCTGGATTTATTAGAAAAGTGTTATGATGTAATGGAGCAGAATATGTTTGATCCAGACTTCAAGGAGATCTATGAAAATACGTGGAGTCCTGTTTTTATCTGGCATGACATGTATCTTACGTGTCTGGCGACGACAGAGACATGTTCAGAAGTGCTTGGCATAGAAAAGACAGAACGCCTGCTCCGAGAATGTGTGAACAAAATCGAAAATTGGTTTGCACGTGATAAGTATCAGGTGGTATTGGAGGCTGTAACAAAAAAGAATAAAGTATGCTTGAGCACTGGAAAAGGGAGATTCGTCAATCCGGGGCACATGCATGAATCAGCGTGGTTCTGTATGAAGGCAGGCGACATATTACAGGACAGCACGATTACCAGACGAGGAGTGGAGCTGGCTAAGTGGGCGAATCGTATTGGGAAGGACAAAAAGTACGGTGGGATCATATCTTATGCAGATGCGCTGGGGGAAACACCAGAGCCAATAGACTGGTTTAAAGAGACCAATTCTCTTTGGAATGAGAAAGTCTGGTGGCCTAATGCAGAAGCTCTTGCGGCGTATGCGCTTGCTTATTATTATTCAAAAGAAACATATTACCTGAAAGAATTTTTAGAACAACATATCTATTGTAAAGAGAGGTTTTATGATAAAGAATATAAAGAGTGGTACGAGCGTCTGGAATATAATGGAAAGGTGAAAAACAGTGATAAAGGGACTCCGTGGAAATGTGCATTTCATCTTGTGCGCGCACTGATAGTTGTGTGGGACACATTCTCAGGAATGGAGGCGGTATAGTGCATTTTTTAGGAATTGACGGAGGCGGGACAAAAACAGATTTTCTCTTGCTCAACGAAGAAGGGAATACTGTACGGCAAAGACGTATCGGTACAATCTCATATAAGCAAATAGGGATGGATAATACGGTCTGGGTCTTAAGGGAGAATATAAAAGAAATTTTAGGAGGAATACAGGAGAAAGTATATATTTGCATTGCTTTTCCGAATTGGGGAGAGTCTGCCGGGAATGACATTCTGTTTTCTCAACGTTTACATGAAATCACTTCTTTTCCTGTGAAGGTGGTAAATGACAGTATGGCAGGCTGGGCAGGGTCTCTGGGATTACAGGAAGGGATTAATCTAGTTGCAGGTACTGGATCTATAGTATACGGAAGGAACAAAAACGGTGAAGAAGCGAGAGCCGGGGGCTGGTGTGAATTATTTTCAGATGAAGGCTCCTGTTATTGGCTGGGTATAAAAGCCTTAGAATTATTTACGAAAGAAAGTGATGGAAGAGCTGAGAAGGGAACGCTTTTGGAAATTTTTCGTGCGTATTTCTGCCTAAAAGAGGATTTCGATATAATAGATATATTTGAAAAAGAATATAAAAATGATCGTACGAAAATAGCAAGTATTCAGAAACAACTGTATCAGGCTGCCGTAAGTGGTGATGTAGAAGCGCAGAAGCTATATATAAGTGCAGCACAGGAATTAGCCGCACTTATAAAAACTGTTTACCGGAAATTAAAATTCCAAAGAGAGATAGCTGTATCTTATTCAGGCGGGCTTTTTCATACCAGGGAACTGATACTGAATCCTTTGCAGGAACAGCTGGCGGCATCCGGTTTATATTTATGTATGCCTAAGTATATGCCAGTGCAGGGAGCAGCGCTCTTAGCAGCCTGGGAATACAGAAAAGAAGAAGCATTTATAGAAAGGATTTTAAAAGGATTAAAAGCATAGTCAATTATGAGATGAAGTGTGATGTAATAAACATGAATGAATATTATTCGTTGACAAAAAAAGAGAAGATGATATAATAAAGATGAGCTCATATTAAACAGTATAGGAATACAGTTATCAAGGTAGGCTAGCTGATATACACTTGGAGGGCGGCGTGTAGACTTTCAGGTGTGTTTTAAAAACAGGGGGGATGAAGGACATGCCGCGGATTACGAAAGAACCGGAGGAACGCCGGCAAGAAATTTTGGATACGTCTATGAGGTTATTTTATGAGAAGGGGTATGAAAAGACTTCCATCACAGACATTGCAAAGGCAATGCATGTTGCACAAGGGCTGTGTTATCGTTATTTTGCCTCAAAAGAAGAAATATTTGATACGGCTTTGGAGCAATATGCGGAAAGTCTTGCTGCACAGATGACAAAGGGAATGAAGGATAAGGAGGTACCTCTGGCACAGTTGATCCGCGAAATGCCAACATTTCTGGAGACGGAAAGGGATGATAATTTCTATTATAAAGTTTGCCATGGACAAGAAAACTGGAAAATACATCAGCAGATGTCCATGAAAGTCTGCGAGAAAATGTTGCCCGCGGTAAAAGAGGTTTTGGACAGGGCAGTGAAGAAGGGAGAAATTGTATGTAAGGATACGCAGACAGCCGCTTCGTTCTGTGTATATGGACAATTGGGAATACTGTTAGATCGCAATACAGAACCTGAACAGCGTGTACAGAAAATAAAAACATTTTTGATAGAAATGCTGGGAGTGTCAGATAATAAAAAATAGACGGCAAATTATGTATATGTATCATAGATATAGAGGGCAGGAATGCCTTCTATATATTTTGAGTTTAAATGAATAATATTCATTCATTAATATGATAAGAAAAAGGAGATTTCAAAATGGAAAAGAAAATAGATTTTGTAGGGGGAAATACGGGAAAGTGTTTCTGGATTATGTTTTTGCCTGTCATGGCAGCCATGTTTTTGAATATGGCATATAACGTGGTAGACAGTCTTTGGATTGGTAATCTGCTGGGGGAAAAGGCATATGCAGCATTAACGAGCGCTACGCCGATAATTTTGATTTTAAATTCTGTGGCAATGGGAGCGACAAATGGAGTTGCGATTTTAGTTTCACAGGCATTGGGGGCAAAGGATGAAAAACGAACAAACAGTGTTATTGCAACGTCCTTTTTACTTGCTATTTTGTTTGCTGTTGCAGTGACTATATTTTTGGAATTATGTCTGCCCCATATACTGCAAATATTAAATACACCCGAAGAGACATGGCAGATGGCTGAAGAATATCTTTCTATTTATATTCTTGGCTATATTACAGTATATCTTTATTGCTATTTGACAGCTGTTTTGCGAAGCTTTGGAAATGCAGTGTTCCAGATGGCTGCAATGCTTGTATGTACAGTGCTCAATGCAGGACTGGATCCATTGTTTATCAGTAAAATGGGGCTGAAAGGGGCGGCTGTGGCAACGGTTTTATCTCAGGTAATCTGTCTGCTTTTTATGGCAGTGTACCTGAAAGGGAAACATATCTTTTCCCTTCGCCTGGGAAGCTTTGACATAAGAATAGCTGGAGAGACGGTGAAAAAGGCAATTCCGTCTGTATTCCAGCAAAGCATTCCGGCTGTCAGTACGGGGGTTCTGACTTCTCTTGTCAGTCAGGTAAGTATTACTGCGATAGCTGCCTATGGGGTTATAGGAAAAATGGAAATACTTTTATTTTATCCGGCTATGGCACTGAATATGGTTCTGACGAATATTATCGGACAATGTTACGGAGCGAAAAGGCGTGACAGAGGGATGGCATATCTGAAATATGCTTTGAAGGCAGGAACTGTAATGTTATTTGTCTTGTCCCTTTTTGTTGTAGGATTTGCAAAGCAGATATCCGGTCTGTTTCTGAAAGACGGAGCAGTTGGAAAAATTGTCGCCGGATATTTCCTGATTGTGAGTATCGGATATGTATTAAATACAGTGACGAATTGCTTCTTGGGAATGTTGAATGGAATTGGTCGGCCTGCAAAGAGTATGGTTCTTATGATATTCTATTATCTTATTGTCAGGATACCACTGGCGTGGCTGTTTTATCAGTTAGGATTGGGGATGAATGGAATATGGACGGCGGTGCTCATCAGCCATATCACAGCAAGTGCGGCGGCTGTCTGGGCAGGGAAGAAGAATAAGAAGTAACAGAAAATAGGACAGGAGAAAGAATAAGGAAGCATATTTTTCCCCTGTCCCGCAAACGAAAAAAGATGTTAGAGCACTTAAGAAAAGACAAATAAATTATGTGTATCCAGAAAATTTTGCACGATACTCTGTTGGAGTATAACCTGTATTTTTTTTGAAAACTTTACTGAAATATTGGGAGTTATATCCAAAACCACTTCTATAAGCCACTTCATTTACTGGAATATGAGTTTCGTTTAAGAGAAGCTCTGTTGCTAGTTCTATTCGTCGTTTTGTGAGAAAAGCAGAGAACTTTTCTCCGCATTCGGCATTGAACAGCTTGCCCAGGTAATCTACATTCACGTATAAAAGTTCATGTGCGATAAAGCTTAAGGTCAGACGGTTATCCGTCAGATATTCATTAATATATTCTAGGATCCTTTTTATTAACTCATTTTGTCTGTGTTGTATTTGAAATTGCATAGCAGATATTATATTTGTAGCTGTGTTTTGAATTAAATTCAGTATTTCACGCAGGCTGGTCAAATTGGTTATCTGCGTAATACCATCTAAATATTTTGAAATAATAGAGGTATCGGCAAGCTGGATGATTGATACGTAAATATGAGTGAGATAGGCACGTATCTGGTGCGTATCGTATTTAGACTGTGTAAGAAGCTGATACAAACGACTCAACAATGTCTCTATTTCTTCTGTATTTCCGCGTTGGATAGCAAGGCAGAGAAGTTCAATACTGAAATTTTCCGTGGGCATGGAAAAGGTGGTATCAGGCCTGTCAAAAGTAGTAATAATGCCGTCATTAACGGAATAAAATCGAGAATCTGCGCATATAAGGAGATTCTTGTAAGAGGTTTTGAGTAATCTTAAATATGTTTCCTCTCCTACTGTAACTGTCAGGGAAACTGGAAAATAATGACGGAATGAAGCGCGTATCTGCTGTAAGTCTAAAAGTAGTTTTTCAAATGGATAATAGGAAATAAGCAGCAGAAGGTATTCATTACATGGAGTACAAATATATACTATAGAGTTTGCCTGTAATACGGAACGACATATTTTTTGCAGGGAATAAAAAGCTTTGCCATCCTGGTTGCCTTCAATATGCATAAGAAGTAGACGGAGGTTAGCATTACTCAAATCGTATATATCCTGATAAACAGAAATCTCATCTTCACGTGTATATGCATTTACAATATAATCTTTCAGAACTTGTTCAGCAAATGCATATTTAATATGTGAGTATTCTGCTTCTATTTTTTTCAAGTATTCTTTTTTAGCTTCAAGAGCGTTTTTTTTATCAGTTAATTTTTCCAGCAATTCATATATTGATTCAATACTGCATGGCTTTAAAAGATAGTCCTGAACATTATGCTGCATTGCTGTACGTACAAGATCGAATTCGTCGTAACCAGATAAAATCGCACAGAGGACCTCAGGATAAAGTGTCATCACTTTTTCGGTAAGAGATAATCCATCCATTAAAGGCATTTTAACATCGGTGATGAGAAAATCGGGAGGACAGGCTTTTATTTTTTCCCAGGCCTCTATTCCATTTGCGGCAGTATCAATATCTGATATATGGAAACGACCCCAGTCGCAGTTGTTTTTGATCCCGTTTCTTATGTTTTCTTCGTCATCTACGAGTAATAACTTATACATCGTTTCTTTCCTCCTGCTTACTGTTATATAAAATTTTGCTGCCGTATATGTCCTGAGAGCCCTCCAAAGGACTATATTCACAGAAAGATGGAAATTCTATTGAGACTAGTGTTCCAGTTGGCTTTATGCTATTGATACAAAAACGATACTTATTGCCATAAATGAGTTGAAGCCGTTGCTCTATATTAGAAAGACCGATTCCGTGTCCCTGTGGTTTTCGCTCCCCAGATTTTAATTTGTCAAGTAGATTGTTCTCAACACCTATTCCATTATCTTCGATTTCTAAGTGAAAAAATGCATCTTGTACATATGCACGAAGAAAGATCTTGCATGTTCTGGCAGTCTGTTCAACACCATAGCTGATAGAATTTTCTACAAGAGGCTGCAAAAGCATACGTGGGATGGTACAATCCTGTGCCGCATCTGTTATATCGGTTGAAAATTCCAGCTTTTCGTGAAAACGACTTTGCTGGATATTTATATAATAACTGAGGATTACCAACTCTTGACGCAGTGTGATCAATGGCATAGAAATAGCGTCTTTACGCATATTCTCGCGTAAAAGTTTTCCTAATGAAAAAACAATAGAAGATATATCAGATTGATGTTTATTGACAGCCATCCAATATACGGAATCCAGTGTGTTATAGATAAAGTGAGGATTAAGCTGTGCTTGCAGCATTTTATAGCGTGTATCCTGTAGAAGAAGCCGGTCTTTGTAGTTTTTTTGTATTAATTCTTCTATTTTTTTCACCATAAACTGGTAACTCTTCTGGAGCTGGCCAATTTCATCTTTCCTGCTGTTTGGACTGAAACTTAAATTGGAAGTTTCAAAATTAATATTCTGGATATTTGACATTTGAACTACGAGCCTTTTAATTGGGAACGTAACAGAACTCGAGAACCAAATGGATATCACTGTGAGTAATAGATATAGTCCACTGAACAGTAAAAAAACAACCGTTTTAATTTCTGTAAAATGTGCAAGGATCGTATTATTAGGAATTACATAATAATAGCTCCAATCGGAATATCTGGAATCATGCCGTACAATAAGTGAAGATATACCATTCATATCTGCGATAGAATATTTTTTATTTTTTTCTATAATATCAGGTGGATTTCCAGATATATTTCCATAATGATAGAGGAGTTCATTATTATTTCTGTATATATAAAAGTTTTCTGTAAGGTCAGTTAAATTCATAGTGAAGCGGACTAATTTATCTATTTGAATACGAATGATAATCGTACCGAGAGGGCGAAGGCTTAAATTTTCCACTTCGCGGATTGGGCAGACAAGAAGAGTACCTGAACTATCATTTATCCAGCTTGCCTGTCCGTTGTGAGAAAAGGCTGCATCATACAGGGACTGCGCCTGATTTTCTAAAAATACAGATGAAGTATCAGAGCCTACTGTATCGACTCTCAGATCGGGAGAGAGATAGGTGACGGACAAAATGTATTTTCGCGTATTAAGAGAAGCATAAATACTATTCATCAACTTTTGGCGGTTTGTATATTCCTCATAGTCTGTTTTTGAGTTATTCATTGCATTGATTGTATTCTGTATATTCTCATTCGTGGAAAGCTGGGTGGTCAAATTAAGTAGGTTTTGCATTTCATTTTCTATATTCTGCGTGGATAATGATAAAATTGCTGCTGAATTTTCATAAAGTTGCTGATCGTAAAGATTTATAGAGTAATCATACAGGGTTAGAGCAGCAAAATAACTAATTAAAATTGGAAAGAGGATTAAAAGCTGTAATTTCCAATGAAATTTTAGATTTCTAAACCAAACCCTTATATTGTGAAAGACCATAAAAAAGGGACGGAGAATTTTTAAAGTAAGTATATGGCTTATTTTCAATGTAATACCTCCTGTAAATTTGACATCGAGAAAAAGTGTATCTTTTTATTATTATAGGCTGTTAAAAAGTGATATGAAAAGAAAAAGACAAGAGTATTTTGTGTAAAATTCAGAGAAATAAAGAGAAAAAATAGAGAGGGTTATTAAGGATACTTTTATTTAACAATACAGGAGGCTATAATAGCGCAAAACAACAGCAACTAAGGAGGTATTATCAATGAAAGTATGCTTTTATGGAAACACAGGACATTTTTTTACAGCTTTTCTGGCAAAGGATAAGGTAGAAAACTTAGAGTTTACAGCATATTGCCCAAGCTATCCTGGAGAGGATATGGGGCAGTTGCTTCTCTTTGCAGGGCAGACAGAGGGGGAATATCCAGACGGATGGGAGGATCACGCGCGTGGTCATGGAGAGAAGGAAAGTTGTGTTATGAAACGTTACGAAGCCTTGGAAACAATGCTAGTTCAAGAAAGTCCAGATGTACTGGTTGTGGATAATCGTTTTGCGCAACGTTATAAAGCAGAATATGAGGCGGCGGAGAGAGGAATTCATGTATATGCTGATAAGCCTATTGCAGTAGATGAGTTAGAATTAAAAAAGTTGTATCAGTGTGTCAAAGAGAATAATGTCATTTTGTGGGCCATGGATACGGTGAGGTATGATCCTTGGTATTATACTGCCTGGAAATTGATACAAGAGGGAGAGATTGGAAAGATAAGAATGGTAAACTGCCAGAAATCCTATCGTCTCGGCAAACGTCTTGATTTCTACAGAGAACGAAAATACTATGGTGGGACGATACCATGGGTGACGATACACGGCATTGATATGGTTCGTATGGTTACGGGTAAGGAATTTTTATCGGTATATGCGCAACAGTCAACGGCAGAAAATAGAGGCTATGGAGAGATGGAAAGCATAACGACTTCTTGTTTCCAAATGGAGGATGATATTTTGGCTACGATTACAACAGACTATTACAGACCGGATAACACGCATTCACATGATGATGACAGGATGCGTGTTGTCGGGACAGAAGGTATTGTAGAAGTCATCCGCAGGGAAGGAGAGCATGAAGTACGCCTGATTAATAAGAAGAATAATGGAAGTATACCTGTAGAGCAGAAGAAACCGCCGTTTATTTTTGAAGACTTTATTCATACAATCAGAGGAAAAAGGGAAGGATTATTAGATGTGAAAGAGTCATTTCGAAATGCTTATGTAGCCATTTGTGCGCAGCGTTCTGCTGATGAAAAGAGAATTGTCTATATGGAAAATGCAAAAGGATTGTTTGATTAGAACTCCGGTTTTTGCACAAGCATATCTGGTTTTAACATTTTAACAGTCTTAAATGGCTGTTATACTGAAAACAAACATAAGCAAGTTCCTCAATAAGGCGCCAGAATGAGAAAAAGTTGTTTAATGTTCTCTATTATCTTTTAGAAAGGATGGGAAAAGTATGAAAAAAGCAGTGTCATTTTTACTGACGGGAATATTGCTTACGGGTATGTGTATAACTGGATGTTCGGGAACGGGAGGAACAAATTCTGATAATACTGTGCAATCAGAACAAGAGGGCCAAGATAAAGAACCTGTAACGATACGATTTGCATGGTGGGGGTCTCAGGCAAGAAACGATCAGACGCAGGAAGTTGTAGAGCTGTTTGAGAAAGAATATCCGTGGATTACAGTAGAATGTGAATTTGTTGGATGGGATCAGTATTTCGATAATTTGTCGACACAGATAGCGGCTGGGGATATGCCAGATATTCTTCAGCATGACTATAGGTATTTGGAAACCTATGTGAATAAAGATTTACTGCTTCCGTTAGACGAGTTCGTAGGAGAAGAAATTGATTTATCAGATGTCGATGAAAGTTATTTAAGCGGTGGCATGGTAAATGATAAGATGTATGGGCTTTCTATGGGGATGAATACATTTGCGGTTGAATACGATGAGACAACATTTGAAAAATACGGCGTGGAGGTTCCAGCGCAAGACTGGACGTATGAAGATTTTGTAGATGTATGCAGGCAGTTCAAAGAAAATGGAATTTATGGATGTGATCTGACAAACTTTGAGGACTGGGCATTATATTGGATTAGAACAAAAGGGGCAACTCTTTATTCGCAGGAAGGAAAAGGGCTTGGATATGAAGATGATTCGATCATGGAAGAGTTGTTTCAGATGCGTTTAGATCTTGTAAAAGAAGGACTCCTTCCTACCCCTGATGTAGCAAATCAAGCGTCTGGTACGGAGGATAGTTTGATCGTACGTGGAGATGCGGCGATGGTTACTTATTGGAGTAATGCGACAGCAGCCGTGGCAAATGCTACAGAAAATACAATTAAGGTGCTTCCAATGTTTGGACCGGATGCAGATAAGGGAAGTTACATTAAGCCATCTATGTTCCTGTCAATTTCCGCCCAGACAGAACATCCGGAAGAATGTGCATTGTTAATTGATTTCTTTACAAATAATTTAGAGGCAAATCAGGTGATGATGGGAGAACGCGGTGTGCCGATCTCTTCCACTATAAGAGAAGCTTTAAAACCAGATTTGGATTTAACTAGTCAGGCAATTTTTGATCTTTTGGATTATTCTAAAGAACATTCAAGTCCGATTGACAATCCGGATCCAGAAGGCGCCGGCGAAGTTGTAACATTACTTCAAGAACTAGAAGAACAAGTATTGTATGAAGAAATTACTCCGGCAGAAGCAGCAAAACAGTTCCGAACAGAAGCAACTGCGATACTTGAAGGGAAATAGAAAGTGAAAAATGCAGGACTGCTGCATACGGATAAAACGAAGGGAAAGCGCAGCAGTCCTGTATTTATGTTCAGGAGGAGAACAAGATGCACGTAAAACGTAAAAATAATTTGGCGGGCTACTTTTTTATTAGTCCATGGCTGATCTGTTTCTTAATCTTCACGCTGTTTCCTGTTGGGATGTCTCTTTACTATTCTTTTACAAATTTTGATATATTATCTGCACCGGATTTTATAGGTCTCGAAAACTATAGATATTTATTATTTGAAGACCGGAAATTTTGGCAGTCGGTGAAGGTGACACTATTATATGCTTTTGTATCCATCCCTTTACGGCTTATTTTTGCATTTTTTGTAGCAAATTTACTGGCCAAAAAACATAAAGGGCAGGGGATATATAGGACACTCTATTATCTACCGTCTATCGTAGGAGAAAGTGTAGCTGTAGCCATTGTCTGGAGAACAATATTTGGGAAAAATGGAGCATTTGAAGCACTTCTGAATGTGTTTGGAGTCAGTACGGAATATTCTGTACTGGGCGATCCGAATACGGCGATCTGGTCTTTGATTCTGATGTCAATTTGGCAATTTGGCTCTCCTATGTTGATTTTCTTAGCCGGACTGAAAGACATACCAGATACATATTATGAAGCGGCAAGTATTGATGGGGCAAGTTCTTTTCAGAGGTTCTGGAAAATTACAGTACCTCTTATCACACCTATTTTCTTATTCAATCTGGTTATGCAGATGATCACTGGATTTATGGTGTTTACACAAGGGTATATTATTACGGAAGGTGGCCCTCTAAATAGTACTTTATTTTATGTAGTTTACTTATACCAGACAACTTTTGAAAATTTTGAGGCTGGAAGAGGTTCTGCAATGGCATGGCTTTTATTGATATTTATCGGTATTCTGACGGCAATTCTGTTTTCAACTTCAAAATATTGGGTATTTGATGAAAATGGGAAGGAGGGATAAGCGTGCAAAAAAGAAATAAGAAAGTGCACTCTTTACTATATCATATTTGCTGTGCCGCGCTTGCTCTCATTATGATTTATCCGATTCTCTGGCTGGCATTTTCGGCGTTTAAAGAAAAAACGGACATATTTGAGGCAGCTGGTAAATTATGGCCGTCAGAATGGTTTTTTGAAAATTTTGCAAATGGATGGAAAGGATTTGCAGGAGTAGATTTTGGAACATTTTTTCTGAATTCTTTCATCGTTACTATAGGAGCGACTGTCCTTTCTGTATTTTTTTCCGTGTTTGTCGCATATGGATTTGCGAGGATTAAATTTAAAGGAAGAGGTTTTTTATTTGCCTGTATGATGATGACGTTGATGCTACCGGTTCAGGTGCTGATGGTACCGCAGTATATGCTTTTTAGTAAATTTGGTTGGATCAATACATTTCTTCCTCTGATTGTTCCGTACCTGGGAGGATATGCCTTTTTTATCTTCCTGTGCGTACAGTTTATCAAAGGAATTCCAACAGAACTAGATGAGGCTGCAAGAATTGATGGATGTGGACGGATTGGTACATTTTTTCATTTGATTTTACCGTTGTCAAAATCTGCGATGGTAACATCTGCAATTTTTTCGTTCTACTGGAGATGGGCAGATTTTATAGGACCTATGCTATATCTGAAAAAACCAAAACTATATACAGTATCAGTAGCGCTGAAACTATTTGCAGATCCGAATTCAGTTACAGACTGGGGCGCAATGTTTGCGATGTCGTTGCTGTCACTGGTACCGGTTATTTTAATCTTTTTGTTTCTCCAGAAATATATTGTAC
The DNA here is from genome assembly GCF_055387595.1 of Mediterraneibacter flintii. NCBI lineage: Bacteria > Bacillati > Bacillota > Clostridia > Lachnospirales > Lachnospiraceae > Mediterraneibacter > Mediterraneibacter flintii. Next base: position 3,569,695 of record NZ_AP031405.1, on the reverse strand, counting down.
AGGGAATCAGCACTACAGGATTAAAAGGGTGAACACAGGACAATGACAGAGAATATGACAGAAATACTTATGCGGGAAGGGCATCAGGCAGGAATCGATTTGATCGGTGTTACAGATGCGGAGGATATTGAATGTGTCCCGTGGACGTATCCGGAAAAAGAAGAACACTATTTTCCATGCAGAGCGTCCTGGATAAAAGAGAATACATATAGCCCTAAAAAGATTATGGCAGAGGCAAAAGCAGTTATTGTTACAGCGATGTATATGTATGGATATGACAAAATTAAGGAAAGTATAAAAGGCTTTCTCCGAGCAAATATCGGTCCATGGACACGTGGATATGTTGAGGCGCGAGATTATGCAGCAGGTTGGATAACAAAATTTATAGAAGCACAGGGATACGCTGCCGTTGTATCAAATGAGATACCATACCGGACACTTGCAGTAAAAGCAGGATTAGGGAAAATAGGAAGAAATGGATTTCTTTACCATGATGCTATGGGCTCCTATCTTAATTTATGCTGCATATTGACCGATGCACCGCTTAAATGTGTAAATTATGGTACTGTTTCTCCAGAAAATAATTGCGGAAACTGCAAAAAATGTAGTGCTATGTGTCCTACGGGAGCACTAAGAAGAGACGGAAGCTATCATGCAGAATTGTGCCTGCATTTGTGGCAGCAGGGGAAGGGAATGTATGGAGAGGAAATCCCGCGTGAAGAACGGCATAAATGTCTGAATTATCTTATGAGAACTGGCAGATGTCTGGAAGTTTGTCCTAGAAATTATAAACTGAAACCAAGAGAGAGCTTTCCATTTGAAAGTGAGGAAAAGGAAGATTCTCCCTTGCTGGAACATTTAATATTGGCATCAGATAAAGAGTACAGAGAAAGGCTTCCATACCATGTATATAAATATGGCATAAAGGCAATAAGGCGCGACATAATTATAGCGGCAGGTAACAGCAAAGATGAAATTTTGGTAGATAAGCTGGGAGAGGGATTACTTGAGTTAGACGAAAAATGTAGAGGGTTGTGTGCTTGGGCATTAGGAGAAATAGGGGGAAATAAAGCAGAAAAATGGCTGGCTATGGCATATGAAAAGGAAGAACAAAAGTCTGTAAGACAGGAAATAGAATATGCGCGAAGAAAAACTATAGCAGGAAAAGAGGATGGATATATATGAAATTAGCAGTGATAGGACTTAACTTCGGTAAAAAACACGCATCATACATAGCAGAGGGAAAAGTAAGAGGAAATCTTGCAGCAGTGGTTGATTTGGATCCTAAATTTGAAGAACTAGCGAAAAAGTGGAATACAAAGTTTTATACAGATTATAAAAAAATGCTGGAGGAAATTCAGCCGGACGGAGTAGTTATTGCGGTTCCGCCTAAACTGCATCCTTCCTTCGCGATTACATGCATGGAGAATGGGGCGGATGTACTTGTAGAAAAGCCAATTGCACTAACCTCGGAAGAAGCAGAGCAAATGATGGAGGCATCCAGACAGTATGGAAAGCAAATTTTGGTAGGACAGCATCATCGGTTCGATCCATCTGTACAAAAAGCAAAGCTGCGGTTAGAGTCAGGAGAATTAGGCTGTGTAATAGGATTTCATGTATACGGGACATTACCTAAACCGGAGTGGTATTACGCCCAGGATTATAAAAAGAAGCGTGCTACAGGCGGCGGAACAGTGGCAAACAACGGTATCCACGATGCAGACAGGATTCGTTATATTTTTGGAGACGTGGAAGCGGTATATGCTATGAAAGGAAACCGGTTTAGAGGCTTTGAGGTAGAAGATACGGCAGCAGTGGCGATACGGTGTAAAAGTGGTGTTGTTGGGACATATTATATTTCGGATTGCAGCCATCCGCTTTCAAAATATTCGGATTGCTATTTTGCGGAAAAAGGCAGCATCCGTTTATGCTCGTCGTCGTTTTACGCACAGAATGGTTTCCATACATACCAGGAAGGTCGGCTGGGAGAAGGTTTTGATTACTGGCAGAGAGAGCATGTTGTAAGTACACAAAGTCTTCAACTCCAGGATAATCACGGAAAAGAACTGGAACATTTCTGTGACGTGATATTGGATGGGACAAAACCGATGACAACGGCAGAAGAAGGAAAGAAATCTATGGAATTTATGAATGCAATTATAGAATCTATGGATACAGGAAATGTAGTTTATTTGAAATAGGAGGGAATAAAAATGTATAGAGTAGCATTTTTAGAGGCAGAACATTGGCATGTATTAGGACACATGGCAGCAATTAAAACATTTGATAATGTAAAAGTGGTCGCTATGTCTGGGAATGGCGATTTTACAAAAAACTTAAGTACAAAGATGGGAATTCCATTATATAAAAATTATATGGAACTCCTGGACGGGGAGAATAATCTGGATTTTGTATACATTTTCGGAATTTATAAAGAGGCTCCATCCATTATGCTGGAATGTATAAAAAGAGGAATTCCCTTTATGGCAGACAAGCCATGCTGTGAACGTGCGGAACAACTTCCTCCTGTTATTGAGGCACTGAAAAATTCGGGTGTTAAGCATTGTATTTCGCTTCAGAGACGCTATGCACTCCCAGTTGAAATGTATAAAGATTATATACGTAAGAAAGCGTCTGAAGGCGGTGTACATATTGTACTGCGCTATATTACGGGTACTCCACAGCGCTATGAAGATATGGGATTCCCATGGGCAAATAAAAAAGAAATTGCAGGCGGAGGAGCTTTACTGAATCTGGGCGTACATTACATAGATTTAGTAAAGTATTTAACAGGAGATGAAGTAGTGGAGGCAAAAGGGTTCCTCAATGAAAACGTATGGAAATTAGGACTTGATGATTATGCAAATATCATTTTAAAAACAAAATCAGGTCATACGGCAACTATTGAGGTAGGATATACAAAATCAGGGTATCCACAGGAGGATTTCATCATATCGGGTAGGAATTTCTATCTGACGGCGACAGCCGCACAGGATATTCGTTTATATGGTTTGAAAGAAGGGGGAGATAAAAAGGGAGAATTATTGGAAAAACATGATTTCCCAGATATTCAATGGTTTGATAAGTGTCTCAATAGTATGCTTGAAACATTGGAAGGAACAGGAAAACCGGCGGCAACACTTGAGGACGTATATCATGCGTTGAAATTTGTAACACAGGTATATGAGGAGAATCATTTCTATGAATAGTTTGCAAAGAAATCAGGAAGGCGGTGTCTGGTATGATTCGGGAATGGACAGATGAAGCATTGGATCATAGAAATGCCCTTTTATATGCTATGGGAGTTACGCAAGAAGAAGCCACACGTCCGGTAATCGGGGTTGTAAATGCCTGGAATGAAATGAATCCGGGACATTATGATTTGAAAGAAGCGGCAGACATAATAAAGAAACAAATTTATGCAAATGGTGGGCTTCCAAGGGAACTTCCGATTACAGGGATCTGTGATGGAATTTGTTCTAATACAGAGGGGGATCGGTATACACTTCCGTCAAGAGATCTTGTGTCTACAGAGGTAGAAACAGTGGCAGAACTCAATCGTCTGGATGGAATGGTCCTTCTGGCAAGTTGTGACAAAGTAGTACCAGGAATGATAATGGGACTTTTGCGTGTAAATATTCCTGCCGTCATGTTGACAGGAGGCTATATGCCTCCTGGAAGATGGAATGACAAAATGCTGACACTGACACATACGAAACAGGCGTATGCAGCATGGACTTCCGGGAAAATAGGAAGAGAAGAGTATAAGGAGATTGTGAGAAATGCCTGTCCGGCTCCAGGGGTATGTCCTTTTATGGGGACAGCAAATACAATGTGTGCAATGGCAGAAGTATTGGGACTTACTCCGGATGGTAATGCTGCAGTAAGGGCACAGAGTGAAAAATGGAAAGAAATGGCAAGAGAGGCTGGGGACAGAATTGTAACATTAGTACAAGATGAGATACGTCCGAGAGATATTATTACACTAGAAAGTTTTAAAAATGTCATTCGATATGTAATGGCAACTGGCGGATCTACAAACTCACTTTTACATATACCGGCGGCAGCTGCGCAGATGGGGTATACAATAACACCGGAACTATTTGATACAATATCACGCGATATCCCTCTTATCAGTACGATTTATCCAAATCATCCTACCTATACGATGGAAGATTTCTCCAAAGCAGGAGGAGTCTCTGCTGTGCTTAAGGAATTGGATCGCGCCGGAAAAATCGACAGAAATACCCAGGGAATGTTTTGTACAATGAAAGAAAAACTGGAAAAAGCAGAGAACTTAAATTGTGAACAGATACATCCCGTAGATGCACCGATTATGAAACAGGGAGGTCTTGCTGTATTACATGGAAATATTGGCACAAAGAGTGCAGTATTAAAATTTTCTGCTGTAGATACCAGAGTACATTGTTTTGAAGGTAAAGCAAAAGTATATGACTTCCAGGATGATGGTTGGAAAGCAATGCTGCGTGATGAAATTCATCCGGGTGATGTAGTTGTGATTCGCTATGAAGGCCCGAAAGGGGCGCCTGGAATGCCGCATTTAGAGACTTTTATGGCAGCAGTGCTCGGAAAAGGACTTGGGACAGAGATAGCGCTGGTTACGGATGGAAGGTTTTCGGGAGCGACAGGAGGGATAGCGATAGGACATGTATCTCCGGAAGCATATGAGGGAGGAAATATTGCCCTGATTGAAGATGGGGACAGGATATGTATCGATATTGATAAAAGAAGCCTGATTCTGGACGTGACGGAAAAAGAACTGGCAAAACGGCGTGAGAATTTCCGTCCAGTCGAAAAGCCCTCTGGCGGCTATCTGGAAATTTACCGGAGAAATGTAAATACATCGCATGAAGGAGCGACAATATATGGGAGAAATAAAAACATTCAGCAATAAAATAGCGCGTGTGTATGAGAAAGGGAAAATTGATTATATACAGGAAGAACTAGTACAGCCTAAAAATAATGAGGTGTTGATTGAAATCAAAGCAAGTCTGATTTGCGGAAGTGATTTGCACATTTTCAGAGATCTGCATCCGGCAGTGCGACTTCCCGTAACAATAGGACATGAATTTACCGGTACAATTATTCAGGTTGGCTCCAACGTGACAAAATTCAAGGTGGGAGACAGAGTGACAGTGGAACCATCGATAACATGCGGTGTATGTGACGCGTGCCGGCGTGGAGAATATGGATACTGTGAGCATATTACTTTTAGTTATAGAGAGGGGCACGGTGCCCTGGCAAAATATTTTATGGCAAGAGAAGATAAAGTATATTGCTTACCGAATTCTGTCAGCTACGAAAAAGGAGCGCTTGCAGAGCCACTTGCTGTTGCAGTACATGCAGTAAAAAGGGCGGAGGTTTCTTTAGGAGACAGGATTGTGATTGCAGGCGCCGGTGCAGTGGGTATTATGATAGCGGCTGTATGTAAACGGCTTGGCGCAAAAAGTGTAGTTATATCAGATTACTCTGCAGCAAGACTTGCACTGGCAAAAAGGCTGGGGGCGGATATTACAGTAGATGCGGGAAGTGACGATCTTATAGGGAATATAAAAAAATTATCCGGCGGCAGAGGATTTGATAAAGCATTTGAATGTGTAGGAAAAGAAAGCACATTCAGACAGTTGTTAGAATGTGTCAAAATGAATGGTCTGGTCACAGACGTAGGTATCTTTGAACAACCTCTGATTCATATAGATGCTTCACTACTTGTAAAACGCGAACTGCGGTTACAGGGTTCCCAAGGATACTGCTGGGATTTTGGAGATGCACTTCAGCTTCTAGAGGAGCTTCCTCTGGAAGCATTAATTACACATCATTTTTCACTTGAGGATGTACAGACAGCTTTCGAGACAGCGGGAAATCCGGAAGGAAATGCTGTGAAGGTATGTATTCTTACGCAGGAAAGAGATGGAAAAGAGAAATTGAAATAGGAGATGTGATATATGGCAGAATTTGAAAAATTTCATTTCAGTTCATTGAATGAGTTGAAAGATAAAATGAAAGAGTTGGGAATATCTATTCCCGTGTCGGAAGATCTTTCACCTTTAGCAGAGCATGTAAAAATAGGAGAAAAAGATGCGCCGAATTCACTTGCTGTACTCCCGATGGAAGGATGCGATGGAGAGAAGAACGGCAGTCCTTCTGCTCTTACAGTACGTAGATACAAAAGATTTGCAGGTGGAGGAGCCGGACTGATCTGGTGTGAGGCATGCGCAGTTACTGCCGAAGGACGCGCCAATCCCAGACAGCTTTTTCTGCACAGTGGGAATGTGGATGAGTTTAAAAAGCTGACAGAGATATGTATTCGTGAGGCAAAAGAAAAAAATGGTACCCGGCCTATTCTTATCCTTCAACTTACTCATTCAGGTAGATATGCGAGACCGTTTGATAATAATGCGCCTATGGTTGCCCAACATGATCCAATCCTGGATCCGAAAGTGGGAATTACAGAGACTTATCCGATCGTCACAGATGAATATCTTGACGAACTACAGGAAAAATATGTACAGTCTGCACTTTTAGCAAAAGAAGCAGGATTCGACGGAGTAGATATTAAAGCTTGCCATAGATACCTTGTATCAGAGTTACTGGCATCTCATACACGTACCGGAAAATACGGAGGAGATTTTAAAAATAGAAGCAGATTTCTATTAGAAGTCATAAAAAAAGTACGGGAGGAGGCAGGAAGAAATTTCATTATTGCTTCCAGATTTAATGTATTTGACGCGCATCCATATCCTTATGGATTTGGAGTATCGAAAAAGCAGGAGTGGGTTCCAGATTTAACAGAACCGCTTCTTCTGGTGGAACAGATGATTGAAGCAAAAATAGATTTACTCAGTAATTCAGCAGGAAACCCATATTATCGTTTCCCGCAGGTGACAAGACCTTTTGATCTGCCGACTTTAAATGGAGAATTTCCAAAGGAGCATCCTCTGGAAAGTGTGGCAAGACTTTTGGAATTTACAAGAAAGATACAAAAAGTAGCTGGAAATATACCTGTAGTAGGAAACGGTTATAGTTGGCTGCGCCAGTACCTGCCCTATGTAGGAGCCGCAAATAAAGCGGATGGAGGATGTACATTTATAGGACTTGGGCGTGAAGCGTTTGCTTATCCGGAGGCTGTGCGGGACATTCTTTTAGAAGGAAAAATGAAGCCGGAAAGATGTTGCATTGCGTGTAGTAAGTGTACGCAGATTATGCGGGATCATGGAAAGACAGGGTGTGTAGTAAGAGACAGTGAAATTTATTTGCCACTTTATAGAGAGGCAAGGGCGCAAGCACAATAAAGGAGAATACAGATATGAAAAAGACAGCGGTTATAACCGGGGCGGGGAGGGGGATTGGCTTTGCAATAGCGGTACAACTTGCAAAAGAAGGATTTCAGCTTGTGCTGATTGCAGCCAGTCCGGCGGAAAAGCATAAGGAAAGGCTGGATATACTTAAAAAGGTACAAGCAGACTTTTACTATATGCAAGCAGATGTATCTAGGGAAAAGGATAGAATTCGATGTTTGGAAACAGCAGTTCAAAAATATGGACGGATTGATGTGCTTATAAATAATGCGGGAGTTGCTCCGAAAGAACGAAAAGATTTGCTAGAAATGACAGAAGAAAGTTTTGACCGGTTAATTGCGGTCAATACAAAGAGTGTTATGTTTTTGTCTCAACTTGTGGCAAAACAGATGTTAAATCAGAAGGCGAAGGAGGATGTACGTGGAATAATTATTAATATTTCCTCTATGTCAGCGACGGTATCTTCTGTCAACAGAGGGGAATACTGCGTATCAAAAGCGGGAGTGTCTATGTTGACAAAGCTATATGCGGATCGCCTGGCAGGAGAACGAATTTATGTCTATGAGATACGTCCGGGTATTATACAGACGGACATGACAGATGCAGTGCATGAAAAATATACCCGTTTATTTAAAGACGGAGGATGCCCTATTGCAAGATGGGGGAGGCCGGAGGATGTGGCGGAAGCAGTCTCAATCCTTTGTACAGGAAGACTTAAATACACAACTGGTCAGGTAATAGACGTGGATGGAGGCTTTCAGCTTCAACGACTTTAGATGCGGTAAGATCTTTTATATAAAATATATAAGTGAAGTGAAATCAAATGACAGAGACAAGCATAGTTATCGATGGAATTACGGTGGAATTAGTAGAAACAGGAGCAGTTGTTGTGGGCAGCGGTGCCGCTGGCTTTGCGGCAGCGAATGCGCTTTATGACCAAGGAATCTGTGATGTTGCAGTTATAACGGAACATATTTACTGTGGAACTTCACGAAATACAGGTTCGGATAAACAGACATACTATAAACTAAATCTGTGCGGCAGTAATTCAGACAGTGTCCGGCAAATGGCGGACACTTTATACAGCGGAGGAGGAATGGACGGAGAACTGGCACTTGCTGAGGCAGCTGGTTCCGCAGAATGTTTTCTTGAACTTGCAAGATTAGGGGTTCCGTTTCCGAGGAACAGATATGGGGAATATGTAGGTTACAAAACAGATCATGATCCTGTGCAGAGAGCTTCATCGGCAGGACCACTGACATCAAAAATGATGACAGAAGCACTTCAGAAAGAGGTGGAGCGTAAACGCATATGTATATATTCTGGTTGGCAGGCTGTACGTATCTTGCATGATAATGAAAAGATTTGGGGTGTTTTGTGTCTGGGTGTAGGGAAAAATGCAGGTAGAACAAATAAAGATGAGAAAGAACAAATGAGATTTCGTATTTTTTGTGCGTCTGATATAATTTGGGCAACAGGCGGGCCTGCGGGGCTCTATCACAACAGTGTATATCCACATGGTCAGCACGGTGCATCAGGAATTGCGTATCTGGCAGGGGTAAAAGGACGAAACTTAACGGAATGGCAGTATGGAATAGCTTCAATCAAACCGCGGTGGAATGTATCTGGCACTTATATGCAGGTACTGCCACGAGTTATATCGGCAGAGCAAGACGGAAGTAAAGAACGGGAATTTTTGGAAGAATATTTTCCGTCAAAACAAGAGGCGCTTTGTCAGCTCTTTTTAAAAGGATACCAGTGGCCTTTTGATGTACGAAAAAGTGTAAACGGATCGTCACAAATCGATTTGGCTGTATATAACGAGACAGTGCAGAAAAAACGGCGTGTGTTTTTAGACTTCCGTAAAAATCCGTGGAATAAAACTTGTGAATCCTGGGAGCTTACAGAAGAGGCAGACACATACCTAAAGAATGCGGGTGCATGGTTTGGGACACCGATTGAACGTTTAAGCCATATGAATATGCCGGCAGTAGAGTTCTATAAAAGTAAAGGTATAGATTTGCGGACAGAACCGCTTGAAATTGCCTTATGTGCACAGCATAATAATGGTGGTATTGCGGTGGACTTATGGTGGCGTACCAATTTGGAGGGACTCTTTGCGGTAGGGGAGGCGGCAGGTACACATGGAATCTATCGTCCTGGAGGTTCTGCACTTAATTCTGGACAAGTAGGAGCGAAACGCGCAGCTTTGTATATCGTGTCAAAAGGAAAAAAGAAGAGGCTAGGAAATATGCCGCAGCGATGTATATTACAAGTCCGCGAAGTATTAGAACTTGCATTGTCACCCGGCGTTGCCAGAGGAGAACGGACGGCGGAAGAGTGGATGTTAATTTTTCAGAAAAAGATGAGTGAAACAGCAGGACCAGTTAGATTTCCAGAAAAAATTCTGGAATTGAAAAAAGAAAATGAGGAAATCTTATGCCGCTTTAAAGAAAAAGTGAAGGTAGGCAAAAGTGGGATTAAAGGTGTGTTTCAATTGGAAGATATGTTGCTGGCTCAGAGAATGTATTTAAGCGCGATGGCGGACTATATTGAGAATGGAGAAGGGGATCGAGGGTCTGCGCTCTATCAGGAAGAAATAGGTTTCGATAAAAAGGAACATAGCAGAAAAAATTTGGAGCATAAAGGAGAGATACAGGAGATATGGTTGGACAAAGATAAAAAAGTACAGGTTGTATGGCGAAAACCTCATCCTATTCCAAAGGAAACGTGTTTTTTTGAAGAAGTATGGAGACATTATAGGAAAGATCAGAATATATATTGAGTAGATTTTTGGAAGGAAAGGAAATAAAGACGAATATGTATCTTGTACATGTAGGAATTAATGCAGAGAGTAAAGCAGAAGCACAAGCAATTGCTGCTCTGTTCCAATCTGTTTTGGAATTGGAAAAATATGAAAACGATGAACAGATATTTATGGATTCTTGTATAGAAATAATGAAAACTCCTGGTCTTGGAAAAAAAGGGCACCTTGCATTTAAAACGGAAAATCTGGAGGCGGCAGTGTCTAAGATGCAGAAAAGAGGAATTAAATTTGCAGAAGAAAATTTTAAATATGATGGTAACGGTAAATTGTGCGCCGCATATCTAAAAAATGAGATTGCCGGTTTTGCTGTACATTTAATGTGAAAAATACTCTATAGTTTAAGACAATAGATGGGCTAAAAAGCAACTATGAGAATATAGATATATACAAAGGCTGCCACACTGAATAAGTGCGGCAGTATCTTTTTGTCATTTTTCAGATGAAATATTTTTACTATGATAGGTTTTTTCAGCAAAAGCATTCACTTTCAATAAGCTTTTTATCGAAAAAAGGTTCCCTTTCAGGATTCTGTTTTGATCTGTTAAAATCAGGAGGCTTTTTTAGCGAAAATAAATGTTTCTCTATTTTCAGCTTGGATATTATAATAGAGTTTTTATTGTTATATCCGAGTGTTGATGGGATACCATGCGGTGTATTATGAATCTATTCTATGCTGAAGATTATCAGCCGACTTCAACTACTCATTGTGCAGAGTATCTCCCTTTATCTACCTAAATGTCACATCAGGTCTGTTTTTTATAACTGTTACGGTCACCGCAGACGGTGGTAGATGGTTTTAAGCAACATGTCGAGGATGTGATGAAAAAGTATGAAGAAAATAAAAGACGATCCAAAATGGGGCTATTCAAATACACTGTTATTATAAATTCTATTTTTACATTCCAAAATGGGACTATAATCTATTATAAATATGTAGAGAAAATATGTAAACAAAAATTATATTTATTTAAAATGATTAATTACCAATAGAATTTATTATAATTTTTTTAAATAAAAACATCTTGAACTTAGGCTCAACGTATGGTATTATTTGGATATAAAAGATTCTATAATTTTCTATACCACACATATGTAGAGGAGAAAGGAAATGAATGATAAAAATATTTTTGATTTTAAGGATGTAATAAATTTTACTGGATTAATTTTAACTTTGTTAAATACCGTTCTGATAATGATAGAAATGAGTAGTTAGTCTTTAAAAAAGAAAATAAAAGGAGGGACGAAAATAAATACATTTTATAAAGGCGGCTATTTACGATATAAGGAGGAAACAAAATGGTTCAGGTCAGGTTGGATTTTAAAACTGAAAAGCCGGAACTGCCCAGGGACTTAGACAAGCTGATTGTCAGTTTTTTTAAAGCATCTTTGCAGAATTTTTCACCAGAATTGTATGAACAATTATATGGAGAAAGAAAAGCGGTACTAAAAACGTATACGTTTAGTTTGTTCCTTCCCAGCGCAAAATTTCTGGCTGACAAAATTGTGTTAAAAGGGAATAATTTTTCACTCTATTTTTCTGACAGTGATATTGGGCAGTTGATACAGTTTATCAATGCGTTTAAGCTGATGAGATTTAAAAAGTATTCGATGAATCGAAACTCTATGGAGTTGCAGAAGGTTTATGCGGAGAAAAAAGAAGAAATTACAGACTCAGAGATTATTGTGAAGATACAGAGCTCTCTGGTGGTGAGAAAACATGAGGCGCAGGATAATTCGGACGTGTATTACATCTATAATCATCCGGATTTCGGTAAAACGCTGAAGAAAAACGTAGAGATATTCCTTGAAAAATTAGAGATTCCTCTATCAACAGAAGGATTTTCCATAGTTCCCATAAAAGGAAAAAAGATCGTTGCGGATATTTTCGGGAGAAAGACGGATGCAAATATCGGTATATATAAACTTACAGGGAGCCCGCAGCTTTTGAATCTACTTTATCAGTCAGGTATGGGATCCAGACGGTCGGAAGGGCATGGGAAATTTGAGGTAATCTGGTAGAAAGGAGGGGAGGTATTTGGGAAGAATTGAGATAACGACCGGAGATTTTTTGAAAAATGCAGGGATTGTCGGCATGAAATATATGTTAGATCTATCTGAAGCAGAAGAAAATAAAGATTATGGAATATCAGAGGATGAACAAAATTTGTGGCTGGATAAACAGTTTGCAGAACATGCAGACTGGACGGACCTGGCTTTCCGGGCATTCGTAAAAAATTTCGGGCCATCCTCGACATTTCAGAGAGTATTAGATACGATAGACAGTATTTTAAAAAAAATCGAAACGGGGAATTGGAAAACCGGAAAAGAGGAAAAAGAAGCTTTGAAATATATAAATGATAAATTGCTTTCAAACAGCTATCAGGCGGGCTTTTCCAATATAGAAATGGTCATGGAAGCGTCAGAGGTATACAGAGATTTAAAGAAAAAGAAACTCAGCGATAAAGAAACGAAAGAGCAGTTAAAAGAACGTCTGGAAGCCTTGAAGGACTTTCTGGAACAGCCGTTGTGCAGAGAAACATTTATTATGAAAAGCGCCATATATACATATATAAACCGGTTTTGGGACGGGAAATGTTTCTTGCTGCGTTCAAATGCAAAAAAGGATATGAGAGAATTATTTGAAAAAGAATTTTCTAATCCTTTAAGAAACTATATTGTGTCGGAACATTTGAAGGCGAAAGAACTCTGCATTGACTGCGGCATGCCGATGGACACGAAAGAAAAAGTTTCGATTGCGTTTATGAAGGATATGGCAGATGATTTGACAAGAAAACGTTCTGCATTCTGGAATTGCAAAGTAGACGCATGGCTGTGTCCGCTTTGTGCATTCGTATATGCCTTATCTCCTCTTGGTTTTCAGTTATTTGCTAATAAATTTGTTTTTATCAATATAAATGATAGTATTTCATCTTTAATAACAGCTAATAGCAAAAAAAGAAAAGCAAATATACAGGCGGAAAAAGAGGAAGGAGAAAGATATACCGTCTGGTTTGCGAGGATATTAAATACAGTGCTGCTTGAAAAGACAGGAGAACTGTTTAACATACAGATCATTCTGCGTGGAGTAAGGGCAGAAGATAAATATATGTTCAGCATTATACAGATGGACACGCTGAAGATATTAAAAAATAATGCGGTACAGAAAGGTTTGGCATTGCTGGGAAAATATCCCTATATAAAAATAGGAAATGATTTTTTAAATGTACATGAGGCAGTTGTTTTGAATATTCTTCAGTATAGAAATCAATATGCACTGTTGAATAAATTAATGCGGACACTATTAGATACAGAGAATGGATTGGCAACAGCTTACTGCGTTTATATGATTCAGATATGGACAAACAGAGTGAAGCAGGGCAAAGAAATGGAGGAAATTACTTATATGGGAAACAGTATCAGTATGAGAAATAATGGCTATCTTTTGCGCACAGATATTATGAGAGCAAAGGGAACAGATAAAGATAACTGTCTGCGGGGAACGATATATCAGTTATTAAATGCGCTTTCCGTAAGAGATGAAAAAAGGTTTATAGATATTGTGATAAGAATGTATAATTCTAGCCACAGGTTGATGCCAGACGGTTTTGTATATATGCTGGGGACGCGGGAACAGGATAAAGAAAAATTCTTAGAATATGGCTATGCATTTGTATTGGGATTACAGGGAAGTCACCCGGATAATAAGGAGGAAAAATAATGATGGAAAGAAACGGAATGACAGTAACAATGGTGTTTTTGGCAGAGAGCGCGAATTATGGGGAAGGCGTCGGTAATATTTCAACATTGAAGAAAATGACAAGAGGGAATTATGAACAATATTCTTATATTTCCAGACAGGCATTGCGTTACAATATGATACAGCAGTTAAACTGGGATAAGACCCCTGTGGACGGAAAAAGCGGAGTAGTACAATTTGCGCCGTCAGCAACGATTGAGGAATATCCAGAAATAGACTTATTTGGCTATATGAAGACAACGGCGAAAGATAATGATAATAAAGGCGGAGCAGCTACAAGGAGCGCAGTTGCCCGGCTGAGCAATGCAATCGCCTTAGAGCCTTATAAAAGTGATTTGGAGTTTTTGACCAACATGGGGCTTGCAAAAAGACAGGATTTAGAGAATGGAATCGCACAAAGTGAGATTCATCGTTCCTATTATACTTATACAATTTCTATTGATCTAGAAAGGGTGGGGGTTGATAATACGATAGAAATTTCAAGAGAAGAAAAAGCAGAGAGAGTAAAACAGTTGCTGGAGGTTCTTCATTATTTATATAGAGACATTAGAGGTAGACGTGAAAATTTAAGTCCACTGTTTATTATTGGGGGACGATATAACAGAAAAAATCCATTTTTTGAAAATAGAATTAAAATAGATAAAAATGCGATTAATGTAGATATACTAGCAGAGTTAATAAACGAAAATAAAGAAATTGGAGACTATACTTATACAGGTGTTACTACCGGAATTTTTGAGAATGATACGGAAATAAAAAATAAGCTAAACGCGGAGACAGTAGGAGCAGTATTTAATCATTTAAAAGAGGAAGTGGATACATATTATGGAGAAGGCAATTAGAATACAGTGTTTTCAAAATCTTGCGAATTACCGGAAGCCAAGTAGTTTCATTATTAAAGAAACCTTTCCCCTTCCTCCATATTCAACAGTATTAGGGATGATACATGCGGCATGTGGATATACGACATTTCATCCCATGAAATTAAGTATCCAGGGGATAAATAAAGGAACAATTTCCGAACTCTATACCAGATATTCTTTTTCCGCAGGTGTAAAGTATGAAGAAGGGCGACATCAGATATGCATAGAAGATGGAGAAAAATACGGGATTTTTAAAGGAATCGCAAATGTAGAATTAGTTTGCGAAAATCAGATGGTTATTCATGTTGTCCCGGAGGAGGCAGACTTTGAGACAGTAGCTCAATCTCTGAAATATCCTAAGAAATATCTTTCGCTAGGCAGATATGAAGATATTTTGGACATTGAAAAAGTGGATATTGTCAATATCCGTATGGAAAAGGGAGCAATAGCCAGAAGAAACATGTATATTCCTGTGGACATGAAAACTTCCTGGGGTGAAAATTTGATCGGGGAAAGCCATACTACGGTTTATAATTTGACAAAGGAATTTGAGATTACAAAAGAAGGTTTGAGAAGATGGAAAAAAGAAAATGGGAGAGTGCGTGTTTATTATTATCCGGCAGGAAGAGCAGTGGATGAATCTTATGTAGATGATATGGAAGACAATGCCGCAATAATATTTGCATAGAGGAAAATATGTAAAGTGATGTTATTGTACACCGAAGAAAATGTTCTGTCGATGTGTAGTAACGTAAAAAGGCGGGGAGGTCGACAATACTGCAAAGACAAAGGAGATAAGCAAATTTAAAAAGAAATTAGGAATAGGAACTTTGCAGTAGTAAAGAGGTCGACAAAAAGAGGTATAAAAAAGGCAGAAGAAAGAGGCGGATTTTGGGACAGGGTAGAAATAGCGACAAAGTGGAATGTAAAGAACCCATTCGCCGCGATGCTTTTTGATTCTGCTTGGTAGAAATAGCGACAAAGTGGAATGTAAAGTATGTCAATACATCTGGAAATGATTGGGTTGTTAATGGTAGAAATAGCGACAAAGTGGAATGTAAAGTTTTATCCACCGCCCACACCTGGACATCCTTTACAGTAGAAATAGCGACAAAGTGGACTGAACTAAATGTATTAAAAGAAAATTTATTTGATTAAGGAGAAGAGGTATGGAAGTTTATGCGAAATCTAAAAATAAGATATTGACAGGTAAAGAGAAGAAACAGTTAGAACAAGATATATCTAACATTTTAGAAGAATTGGATATGAACTTGAACACTAAGGAAAAAGAGGCAATAGAGAAAGAGCTGACTGAAATTTTGGAAGGAAAACCAGAGTATCAAAAAACACTGGTTGAACATGAGAATGATATAGTTAAATGTGCAGAAACGTTTTTTAAACAATTTGATATATATTTTACGGAGAAAGAAAAAAGATTAGTAATTGAAGCCTGCAGAATACATGATAGAGGGAAAGTTAATTTATTATTTCAAGCACTAGTAAATCCAGAAATAATAGAGAAAGGGATGATAGAAAAAGGCAGAAAAAGCAGGCAGATCCCACATGGATTTTTAAGTGCAGTTTCTATTTCAAAGGGGGAGTTTTTGAGTCTTTCGGAGTTGTTTGAATTAAATGATTTTGGAGCGTTTATTACGGCAATAAATTACCATCATGACAGAATGGATGAATATGATGACTTGACAATCTATAATTATTGTAAGGAGTTCTATGCAGAACAAGCAAAAGAGTATCTTGGATTAGACAACTGGAAAATACATTGTGAAAATAGGAATCAATTATTATTTAGAAACAATGTGTACACATTTAATAGAGTAAAAGATTTACAAAAATGGAATCAGTACCTATTAATTAAAGGACTATTAAATAAATTCGATTATACAGTTAGCGCAGGATATGAAGAGGCAGAGCTTTCCCCAGATTTAGAAGAAAAACAGTTAAAGAAGAATATTGAAATAAAATTAGAAAATAAAGGACTGCGTCCTGCCCAAAAGTATATGAAAGAACATAAGCAGAATAATCTTGTTATTATTGCGCCGACAGGGTCAGGAAAAACAGAGGCAGCATTATTATGGTTAGATGGTGAAAAAGGATTTTATACGCTTCCGCTTAAAGTATCCTCAAATGCAATTTACAGCAGGATTAAAGAGACATATTCATATGAACCAGTATCATTACTTCATTCAGACAGTATGATGAAATATATACAAGAATATACACACACAGAAGCCGGACCATATGAAAGATACGAAAGAGCGAAATTGTTATCGGCGCCTCTTACAATTTGTACAGTAGATCAGTTATTCAAATTTGTATACAAAGCACTTGGGACGGAAATATTTCCAGCAACATTGAAATATTCCAAAATTGTACTTGACGAAATACAGTCATATGAGCCAAGAGTAATTGCAACAATTATTTATGGATTAAAAACAATTTGCGAACTTGGAGGGCACTTTGCTATTATAACAGCGACATTTCCACCTGTTTTACAATATTTTATGGAACGTTATGGGTTACATAATGAGATTGAATATAAATATCAAAATTTTGCCCAGGAGTCTCAAGACATTCGACATAAAGTACAAATCAGAGAATCGGATATAGACATGGATGAACTAATAAAATACGGGGAAAAACAGAAGGTTTTGGTGATTTGTAATACTGTAATAAAAGCCCAGGAAATTTATAATGAAATATCTGAAAAAGTAGAGAATGTTCATTTACTTCATTCTAGATATATTCGTTGTCATCGTGATAAATTGGAAAAGATGATAATGGATTTCTCACAAGATGTGCATAAGACTGGCATTTGGATTACGACGCAGATAGTAGAAGCGAGTTTAGACATTGATTTTGATATATTATATACAGAAATGAGTACTGCGGACAGTCTTCTTCAGAGAATGGGGCGGTGTAATAGAAAAGGAAGATACTATCCGAAAAATCCTAATATTATCGTATTGGCAAATAAAAATGGAGTAGGAGATAAATCAGTTTATAATTCATTTATATATGATCGTTCTTTGCAAATATTGAAAAAATATGAAAATATAGATTTTTCAGAAATATTAAAAATAGAGTATATTAATAAAGTTTATTGTACGGAAGAAATTAAAGACAGCAAGTATTATCAAGAAATTGAAAGATACTTAGAACATTTTGATGAAATTCCACCTGTGGAGTATAGTAAAAGAGAAGTTGATAAAACGTTCAGAAATATACGCAGTATTACGATTGTGCCAGATTCTATTTATTATAAAAATCAAGATATATTTGAAAAAGGGTTAGAATTGTTACAAAAACCACATGTTGGAAAAACAATAAAAGCAGTATTTACTTCTAAGTTAAATTCTTTAACATTAAATTTAAATTATTATAGTAATAACAGGCTTCCAGAAGGTGTAGATATTGTTACACTAGGTCAAAATGGGAGGAGAAAAGGAAGTGACATTCACCGAGCGAGAATGATTTATGAATTCAATGAGGAAAGCAATAAAGGGCGCGGATTATTATTAAATCAACTGGAAAATGATGATTTCATAGTATAAGGAGTAAAGATGGGAATAAGAGTTACAGGCGTAATGATTTATTATTATTTTGTATGTAAAAGAAAGCTTTGGTATTTTTGCCATGATATAAATATGGAATCAGACAATGAAAATGTTTTGCTCGGAAAGATATTAGATGAAGGAAGTTATGCACGTGAGGACAAGCATATTAATATTGATAATGTTATAAATATTGATTTTATAAAAGAGCAGAGAGAACTGCACGAGGTTAAAAAAAGCAGAGCGATAGAAGAAGCGTCAGTATGGCAGGTGAAATATTATTTGTATTATTTAAAACAGAGAGGCGTGGGAGAAATAAAAGGTAAAATTGACTATCCTTTATTAAAAAAATCAATTTTCGTGGAATTATCTGATGAGGACGTAGAAAAAATAGAAGGAATTATTGATGAAATTACACAGATAAGCCAGAAAGAGGAAGTACCTGTATTTTCTGAATTAAAAATTTGTAACAATTGTGCATACCATGATTTGTGTTTTATTTAGGAGTTGATTATGAAACAAAGTTTTTATATTTATAATAATGGGGATTTAAAGCGAAAAGATAATACACTGCGATTTATTTCCTATGATGGTGAAAAGAGAGATATACCTATAGAAAGAATATCTGATATATATGTAATGTCAGAAATGTCTTTTAATACTACTTTTTTATCATATATTTCTCAATATCAAATTCCTATCCATTTTTTTAATTATTATAATTTTTATACGGGAAGCTTTTATCCAAGGGAATGTTTTCAGGCAGGTCAATTATTGATTAGACAAGTAGAATATTATACAGAATATAAAAAAAGAATAGAAATCGCGAAGAAATTTGTTGAAGCTGCTGCAGATAATATTTACAGAAATCTACGATATTATAATGGTAGAGGTAAAGAGGTGAAAGAATATTTACAGGAAATTGAAACATTAAAGAAAGACATTCTAAAAGCAGAAAGTATAGAGTCTTTAATGGGCATTGAGGGAAATATTCGAAAGAAGTATTATGCAGCGTGGAACATAATTGTAGATCAAGAAATACATTTTGAGAAACGTGTTATGCATCCACCGGATAATATGATTAATTCTTTAATATCTTTTGTAAATTCATTGATTTATGCAAAGGTTTTGAGCGAAATTTATCATACACAGCTGAATCCAACTATTAGCTATTTACATGAGCCAGGCTATAGAAGATATTCATTGAGCCTAGATATTTCCGAAGTTTTTAAACCGTTAATAGGAGATAGACTGATTTTCTCATTGTTGAATAGAAAACAGATAACAGAAAATAGTTTTACAAAAGAATTAAATTTTTTACATCTTAAAAAAGAGGCGTCAAAATTAATTGTTTCAGAATTTGAAAACCGTTTAAAGAAAACAATTATGCATAAAGAGCTTGGACGGCAAGTTTCTTATCAATATTTAATAAGGCTGGAATGTTATAAGTTAATCAAACATTTGCTTGGAGAAAAGAGTTATGATGGATTCAAAATATGGTGGTAGAATATGTATGTAGTATTAGTATATGATATAAGTCAAGAGGAAAAAGGACAGAAGCGTTGGTCACGTGTATTTAAGATTTGTAAAAAATATTTGTCTCATATACAAAATTCAGTATTTGAGGGAGAAATTTCAAAAGCACAGTTAGTAAAACTTCAGCAGGAACTAAGACAATTCATAGATAAAAATCTTGATTCAGTTATTATATTTAAAAGTCGAAATGAAAAATGGCTGGATAAAGAATTTTGGGGAAAAGTTGAGGACAAAACGGGGTTCTTTTTATAAGAGCTTTGTAATTACTAAAATTAAAATTGTCGATGTCTGATAGTGTCAAAATTGTGGTAGGTCGACAATGCGATAAAATAAAGCAAAATACTAAAAAAAGTTAGCTTGGGGAAGTCAAAAAGTAGTTATTGAGTAGAGGTCGACAAAAAGGATGTAATAAACGTGAATAAAATGTAGATATTTTTAGTACGGGTTTAAGAGTCGCAAAAGTGGAATGTAAAGTTTTTAGTGACGGAAATTCAATTCCGAGGATGTCAGGTTTAAGAGTCGCAAAAGTGGAATGTAAAGACGGTATACAGAAGAATAGAAGGAATCAAGAAAGAGGTTTAAGAGCCCCAAAAGTGGATTGCAAAGTATCAATTTCAGTAAGGTTCTCCGTTTTTATTTTTTATATTAATAGTCCTAATAGTGCACAAGGTGAATTTTTAAGGCACAACAACATCACAGAAATATGGTATTTCTGCATTTATATAATTTAAACTCCACTTTTACAGTGAATAGTTCGAAAAAATGTTCTTATTGATGAAGGCATTTTTCTAATTTCTTTCTGTTATAAATTGTATCACCAGGTTATTTATGCTACAGTAATAAGCAGACTATCATAGGTACAGTTTATTTTAGCAGAAATTATACCTTGTCAGGCGAAGCCTGCCCTCTCGGAGGGAATGTATTACGGTATGCCCTTTAGGGTAAACCTTGTCAGGCGAAGCCTGCCATTCCAAAGGGAATGCATTACGGTATGCCCTTTAGGGTAAACTTTGTCAGGCGAAGCCTGCCCTCCCAAAGGGAATGTATTACGGTGTACCTTTTTTGTATACCTTGTCAGATAGAGCCTACCATTCTGAAGGGGATAAATTAGGAGGCTTTTGGAGTATAAGATTTAGGAGAGGACAATGGAGATTTTTGTAGATGCGGATGCATGTCCGGTAATCAAAATTGTAGAAAAGGTAGCGAAGGAATACAACCTTCCAGTCACGCTGCTGTGTGATACGAACCATATTTTACGTTCTGAATACAGTACCGTAAAATGTATTGGCGCCGGTACAGATGCAGTTGATTTTGCGTTGATTAACCTGTGCAAAAGAGGAGATATTGTAGTAACGCAGGACTACGGTGTGGCAGCAATGGCACTGGGGAAAGGTGCATATGCAATCCATCAGTCCGGTAGATGGTATACAGAAGAAAATATAGACCATCTGCTACTAGAACGGCATTTGTCAAAAAAAGCGAGACGCTCCAGCAGTAAATATCACTTAAAGGGGCAGTCAAGGCGGACAGAAGAGGACGATAAAAGATTTGAAAGAGCTTTTCGGGAGCTAATCGAAAAGTGCTTGCGGGAAAGGAAAGAGACATGATACAGAAGACGGCAATTATAGGCATGGGCGCTCTTGGTATGCTTTATGCAAGTCAGATTATAGAGGGACTGGGCAGAGAAGCGGTTGAGTTTGTGATGGACAAAGCGCGTGTAGAGAAATATAAAAATGAGACATTTACAGTAAATGGAATAGAACAGGACTATACGCTGATACCTGTGGAAGAGGCGAAGCCAGTAGATTTGGTCATTCTTGCTGTGAAATATCCGGCGCTTAAAGCGGCATTGGACTGTATGAAGAATTCTGTAGGAGAACATACGACCATTTTATCTGTTATGAACGGAGTTACAAGCGAGAAAATCATTGCCAAACGATATGGCGATGAAAGGGTGTTGTATACAGTTGCACAAGGGATGGATGCGATGAAATTCGGCAGTAAACTTCGGTATACACAGAAAGGGGAGCTTGTACTTGGCATTAAGAATCAAGAGGATGAGCAGAAAAAGCGGCTTAAGCAGGTGGAAGAATATTTCAGCAGGGCGGGCGTTCCTTACGCGGAAGATGAACATATTCTGAAACGGATGTGGGGAAAGTTCATGCTGAATGTAGGTGTGAATCAGGTCTGCATGGTATATCAGGCAAGTTATGGGCAGGCATTAGAACCTGGCGAGGCAAACAGGATGATGATTGCGGCTATGCGTGAGGTAAGGGCAGTTGCAGAGTTAGAAGGCGTGGAAGTGACGGAGGAAGATCTGAACTTTTATGTGAATTTGTTAAAGACACTGGATCCGGATGGCATGCCGTCTATGGCGCAGGATCGCATTAATAGGAAGTTAAGTGAGGTAGATATGTTCGCAGGAAACGTGATAGAGTTGGCGGATAGGCATAAGATTCAAGTGCCGGCGAACAGATATTTGTATGAGAGAGTAAAGGAAATTGAAAAGGAGTATTCGATATGTCATTTCGAGTAGTACTGGGGGACATTACAAAAATAAAAACAACTGCGATAGTCAATGCGGCGAACTGTTCACTTTTGGGAGGCGGCGGTGTGGACGGCGCTATTCATCGGGCAGCAGGGCCGCAGCTATTAGAAGAATGTCGGAAATTACATGGATGTCGTACTGGAGAAGCGAAGCTGACGAAAGGATACCGGCTCCCGGCTAAGTATATCATTCACACACCAGGGCCTATATGGAGAGGGGGAAATGATGGGGAAGCAGCACTGCTTCGCTCCTGTTATGAGAATTGTCTAAAGACAGCGATGAAGAACGGGATAAAAGATATAGCTTTTCCATCTATCAGTACAGGAATTTATGCGTATCCGCTTGAAGAGGCGGCAAAAATAGCAGTAAATACAATTTATAAATTTCCAGAATTGGAAGTGCAGATGGTTTGTTTTGATGAACGGACAAAGGCGGTATATGAGAGGGCGAACGCGGTTTACCGGAAAAAATATGACTGCAAGGAGAAGAATGAAATTGTTTATATAGAGTATCAGGATCTTCCTATGAAAAGAGCGTTTGAGAATGAAGAACTGCGGCTGGGTATGATGCAGATTGCAAAGGAAACAGAACAGAAGCACGAACGTATTTTGCATCTTTTACAGGCAGAGACAACCTTCCGCCAGTACGTACATTTAAAAGGCAGAGAAGGGCTGTCTGACAGAATTTGTGAAAAGATTTATGCAGAGATGGAAAAAGAGAATGAAAGAAATCCAGTTCCAATGGCGGAGGCATATCCATTTGTAAAGAATGACTGCTGGAGTCTGAAGGCAAAAGACATCAGCTATATGAAGGTGACGGTCTGTGCGGGAGAAGACGGACAGTTTGATATAAAAGAAATACGAAAGAAAATGGTGGGAAACAGAAGGGAGCTTCTATTTTATGTTGAAGGAGCTTTGCCGAATGAGGAAGGGCACATAAAGAAAGGAAATGGACAGGAAAGGACTGGCAGGAAGGGGTATAGAATAATCCCCAGTCATGCAGTAATGGAGCAGAAAATTTTGAAGTGCCTGCTTTTGGACGGAAATGTAGACTTGAAACGGTTTGATATAAAAGGCAGCTTTGTCGCAGATGTATAGAACAAAAGAAGAAAGGCGGAATACAAATGACAAAGAAAAAATTAGCGTTGGAAGTAATCGAACGTCTGAAGAAAGAATATCCGGATGCCGGATGTACACTGGATTATAATGATGCATGGAAACTTCTTGTGAGCGTACGTCTGGCGGCACAGTGTACGGATGCAAGAGTCAATGTTGTTGTGCAGGATTTATACGCAAAGTACCCGACGGTAGAAGCACTTGCAGCAGCGGAGGCAGAAGACATAGAACGGATTGTACGTCCCTGCGGACTTGGAAAGAGTAAGGCGCGGGACATCAGTGCATGTATGAAAATACTAAAGGAAGAATATGAGGGAAAGGTTCCGCGGGATTTTGATGCCCTTTTAAAATTGCCGGGCGTGGGTAGAAAAAGCGCTAACTTGATTATGGGAGATGTGTTTGGCGAACCGGCGATTGTCACAGATACACATTGCATCCGACTTGTAAACCGGATAGGGCTGGTAGATGGAATCAAGGAGCCTAAAAAAGTAGAGATGGCGCTTTGGAAGATTATACCGCCTAAAGAGGGCAGTGATTTTTGCCATCGGCTTGTCTATCATGGCAGAGAAGTCTGCACAGCGCGGACGAAACCGTATTGCAGTAAATGCTGTCTGGCAGATATTTGTGCCAAAGAAGGAATATAACCGCGGGTATGTCTGTTTTGTTCTATTTAGAGAAATAGGAAAATAGAATAAATAAAACAGATAAGGGACGGATTGAAAAAATGAAATGGAAGGCTTTGCTTTTGAGCCTGTTTCTTACCCTGGGAACTGGAGGACTGGCAGGTTTTTTGACATCGGGCAGTATGCAGAAATACGAGGAAATGTATCATCCGCCGTTGTCTCCACCGGGGTGGGTTTTCCCAGTTGTATGGAGTATTTTATATGTTTTGATGGCAGTGGCCGCATATCTGGTTTACACTGCTGTGCCAAATGAAGAACAAAAGAAAGAAGAAAAAGAACCGGCAGACAAGAGGAGCGTTTTAAAACTGTACTTAGTGCAGTTAGCAGTAAATGCAGTCTGGCCGGTTTTATTTTTTAACTTGAATCTGTATCTGACGGCAGCAGTATGGATTTTGCTGCTGTGGTATCTGGTATTTTTAACAGCAGAAAATTTTTATAAAATCAGGCATATAGCAGGTAAACTACTGGTTCCATATTTTATATGGGTTACATTCGCTGTGTATCTAAATCTTTCTATTGCTGTGTATACGTACTTTTGAATGTAAATATCCGTATGTCTTTAGCATATATATGTTCAAGCTGGCGAGCTTTACCTGACAAGGTATAAGAACTATAAAAAGTGCGCATAGTAAGAGAAAAACGGGGTATTTTTCATACAACGTGGAAAGAAGAGGTATATTGTATGCAGGAAAATACAAAAAAGCTGCTGGAAGAATGTAATTCGGGATGTAAAATGGCGATTGAAAGTATGGATCAGGTCGGACAGTACGTTACAGATGACAAGCTCAAGGGTGTGATTCAGGATTATAATACCAGACACAAGAAATTGGAGTCAGAATCTTCCAGGCTTTTAGCGCAGGAAGGGCAGGAGGAAAAAGAACCAGGTGTATTTGCTTCGACATTTTCCTGGCTGACAACAGAGATGAAGATGATGGCAAAGGATGACAATAAGCAAGCAGCAAAAATTATGATGAATGGATGCAATATGGGAATTCAGTCGATTACAGAGACTATGCACCAGTGTAAGGACGCTTCCAATGAGAGTATGTCTTTGGCAAAGAAGCTGGTGCGTACAGAAGAGGAGTTCATGGGAGAAATGAAAAAATTTTTATAAGTATAGGAGCATTATATCATAGGAAAGTCCTTCGGACTGACCTATGATATAAAAGCCCTTCGGGCAGTATGCGCACGCCGCAATAAGGAAATTTTACCGCTTTGCGGTATTGCGGCGGCGCGCAAAGTGTACAAGCCCCTCAAGATTAAGGGGCTTGTACACTTTGTTATGACCTAACGTATTTCTTTCGGTATAAAGAAAAGACTACTCACCTAAAAAATATCTTCCGTAGGCATCGGCAGCTTTGATTGCCGCAAATACAGTTTCAGGCGTTACAGTAAACGGCATATTATGCAGAGTGTCGGTTGGCGCACAGGCTGCTTCTGCTACCTTTCTAAGCTTTTCATCAGATATTTCTGTGATTCCCAGTTCTTTTAATGTGACAGGAAGTCCTAGTTCAATACACCAGTCAATAATGTCTTCCAATTCTTCAGCGGGGATATTTTCAAGTACAAGCTGTGTGATTGTACCGAATGCAACTTTTTCTCCATGATACATATGATGACATTCTTCCAGTACAGTAAAGCCGTTGTGGATGGCATGCGCTCCGGCGAGGCCGCCGCTTTCAAAACCGATACCGCTTAACAGTGTGTTTGCCTCAATTACTTTTTCAACTGCCGGTGTCAAAGCGCCTGCTTCCAGGGCAAGCTTTGCTTTCACACCTTCTTCCATCAGCGTATCAAAACACAGTTTGGCCAATGCGATAGCGGCGGAGGTAACATTGCCGCCTGCACATGTGGTTGCGCCGCTTGCTTTGCAAGCTCTTGCTTCAAAATAAGTCGCCAGTGCGTCTCCCATACCGGATACCGTTAAGCGGACAGGGGATTTTGCAATGATGTCTGTGTCCATGAGCACCATATTAGGGTTAGCGGGAAGGAAAAGATATTCCTCAAACACGCCCTCGTCGGTATAAATAACAGAAAGAGCGCTGCATGGAGCATCTGTGGACGCGATGGTTGGACAGATAAGAACGGGAACGGATTTATAATATGCTACCGCTTTGGCAGTGTCGAGTATCTTCCCTCCGCCAATGCCGATTACCATATCGCAGCCTTCTTTTTCTACAATGGCTGTCAGACGGTTGATTTCATTTTTGCTGCATTCACCGTTAAAGTAGTCAAATACAATTTGTGCCTGACTATTCTTAAATCCAGCTTCTACTATACTGCCGCATCGCTTATATCCGGAAGCGGTAATCAGAATCAGCGCTTTTTTTCCATACTTTTCGGCATATTCCCCTAACTTTTTTAATTCTCCTGCACCCTGCACATATTTGCTTGGGCTGATTAAAATATTTGCCATAAAAAGACCTCCTTAACTGACAAAATAAGAATTTTGATGATTTTACCTACATTGCTTATATTGTCATTTTTCTAACAATATTCTCATTTTAATCCTCCTTTTTCATACTGTCAAGCAATGTGGAGAAGGGAAAACAAAAAAGGTAACAGACAAAGAAAGGCTTTTTGTATGTCTGCGTATGTGTTTGCGACGGTTTTGCTGTACAGAAAGAAGAAAAATAGTTTATAATAAGAGGAGCATTTTATCAGTACAAGAGAGAAGGGAATAAGATGTATATTGCTGATTTACATATCCACTCTCGATACTCACGCGCTACCAGTAAGGACTGTACGCCGGAGTATTTGGATTTGTGGGCGAGAAAAAAAGGAATTCATATTGTAGGAAGCGGGGATTTTACCCATCCGGCATGGCGGGAGGAACTAAAAGAGAAGCTTAAACCGGCGGAGGATGGACTGTATGTACTAAAAGAAGAATATCGGATTTTGGATGATACAGCAGCAGACACCTTTGCACCGCGGTTTGTAGTCACCGGAGAAATCAGTTCGATTTATAAAAAGAATGGGAGGGTACGCAAGGTACACAGTCTGATTCTGCTTCCCGGCTTGGAGGCGGCGGAAAAGATCTCAGAAAAACTAGAAGAAATCGGGAACATTCATTCAGACGGCAGACCGATTCTGGGCGTAGACTGTAGGGATTTGCTGGAAATTATTCTAGAGCTTTGTCCGGATGCCATGTATGTACCGGCACATATTTGGACTCCGCATTTTTCTTTGTTCGGGGCGTTTTCAGGATTTGACACAGTGGAGGAATGTTTTGAAGATCTTTCCGATCATATTCATGCGATGGAGACAGGGCTGTCTTCGGATCCTCCTATGAATTGGAGAGTCTCTGCATTAGATCGCTATCAGCTTATTTCGAATTCTGACGCACATTCTCCGGCGAAGCTGGGAAGAGAGGCGAATCTTTTAGATATAGAACTGTCCTATGAAGGTTTATATGAAGGGATTCAAAGAGGAAAAGGACTGTACGGGACAATTGAATTCTTTCCGGAGGAAGGAAAATATCATATGGATGGACACAGAAAATGTAATCTGTGCCTTACTCCTTTAGAGACAGAGAAATACAGTGGAATCTGTCCGGTATGCGGCAGGAAGATTACGATAGGAGTTTCCCATAGAGTAGAACAGCTTGCGGATCGCATGGAGGGCTACATAAGGGACAATGCAAAGCCGTTTGAGAGTTTAGTACCGCTTCCGGAAGTAATAGCAGCATCAGTGGGACATTCTGCGTCCAGTACAAAGGTGCAGAGGGAATATCAGAATATGCTGCGGCGCCTCGGGCCAGAATTTGAAATTCTCCGGACAATACCGGCGGAAGATATAAGAAGTGTCTCCGGCAGGCTGATCTCGGAGGGGATTATAAGGCTGCGGAAAGGAGAAGTAGAGAGGATTCCTGGTTTTGACGGAGAGTACGGAACGATCCAGTTATTTGATGCGCGGGAGCTTGAAGAAACGGACGGACAGATGAGCTTCTTTGATATGCTGGAGATGGAAACAGAGAAAGTACAGAAGCCGGATACAAAAGCAGTAAAAAAGGCTGGGGAAGCTTCTGGCTTAAAGTCTGCTGCGGCTTTTGAATCGGAAAGAGTAAAAAGGTCTGGCCTAAACGACGTGCCGGATTTAAATCCAAAGCAAAAGGAGGCAGCAGAGGCGGTAGGGGATGTTGCTGTGATTGCGGGGCCAGGTACAGGAAAGACAAAAACACTGGTTTCCAGGATTGTGTATCTTTTAAGAAAGCGGAAAGTGAAACCATCGGAAATTACGGCTGTGACATTTACCAATCTGGCAGCAGACCAGTTATATGAACGGGTGCAGGCCCAACTGGGGAAGGGAAAGAAAACCTCGAATTTACAGGTTGGAACCTTCCATGCGGTATGCATGACCTTTTTAAAAGAACAGGGAGAGGAATTTACGCTGATTGACAGGGAGGAAGCAAAAACGATTGCCAGAGAAATTCTGGAGGAACATACATATAAAATGTCTGTCAAAGAATTTCTGGAGTCTGTTTCCAGAGAAAAATCAGGCGTCGCACAAAGTGTGGCGGAAGAAGAGGCATGGCGGGAAGTATACGAAGAGTATCAAAGGAGGCTGAAAGCGCAAAAGCTTTTAGATTTTGACGATTTGCTTGTAAAGACAGCAGATAAAATAAAAAAGAAAGAGACATTGCCGGGATGGGAGAAACGGTTTTCTTATCTGTTGATTGATGAATTTCAAGACTTGAATCCGCGGCAGATGGAATTGATGCGGCTGTGGAGAGAAGCAGGCAGGGAACTGTTTGTAATCGGAGACGCAGATCAATCTATTTACGGCTTTCGCGGTGCAGATTCTGACTGCTTTCGGAGACTGGCCAAAGAAACGGCACACCTGTACGTGGCAGAGCTGGAAGAAAATTATCGTTCGTCACCGGAAATCTTGTCTGCGGCTCTGGAAGTGATTTCCCAAAATTCGGGTGGAAAAAGGAAGCTGCATGCAAACTGTAAGTCAAATGTTCCTGTAAGGCAGATACATGCACAGTCGGATATGGCGGAGGCAATTTTTGTGGCGAAGGAGATAGGCCGCCTGACAGGAGGACTCGGCATGCTGGAGGCGCAGACCCATTCCGAACAAATGCAGGACAGAAAGATAAGAGGGTTTGACGAGATTGCGGTTCTTTACCGGACGCACAGGCAGGCGGACATTCTGGAAACTTGTCTGAAAAAGGAAGGGATTCCCTATATCGTGGCAGGAAGAGAGAGTTTTCTGGAGGAGGAAAGTGTGCAGGGGAGCATTCAGTTTTTTAAATACTTAAGGGACAGTGAAAATGAATCTGCGAGGCGGCAGAGCCTTGCGTGTCTGTGGAAGCTGGAAGATACAGAGGTATCAGAGGAAATTCTGCGGACTACCTCGCAGAAATTTGCGCCGTTTTATATAGAGAAAAAACCGAAAGAATTTGTACAACTGTGGATGGAAGAAATGGGACTTACAGAGAACAAGTCTATGAAGAAGCTTGTAAAGACAGCAGTATTTTATGAGACAATGGATGCATTTTTGCAGGCCTTAGATTTTGGAGTGGAAAGCGATTTAAGGAGATGCGGGGACAAGGAATACAGCGCCGGCGCTGTAACGCTTATGACTCTGCATGGCGCGAAGGGATTAGAATTTCCGGTAGTGTTTATCTGTGGCGCCGCAAAGGGGAGAATCCCGCTGGAAAACGAGAAGCATTCCGCAGATATAGAAGAGGAACGCCGGCTCTTTTATGTAGGCATGACGCGGGCGAAGGAAGAACTGATTCTGACTTATGCGGGCGAAGAATCCGAGTTTTTAAGCGGACTCGCAGAAGGACTGCTTGAAAAAGAGGAGGCAGATAAGCGTAAAAGAGAAGGCGGCTATGAACAGCTAAGCTTGTTTTCATAAACGGGCTGAAAGTATCTTTGGCGTCCGAAATTGCTTTGAGAAATAAAGAGGAAAAGTGAGGAGCACGTATGAAAAGACGGGTAGATCTGTCGGAAATATCAGATGGAAGGTTATACAGCGCAAATGATATGGTAAAGGCGGACTGCCATGGCTGTGAGGGCTGCTTTGCCTGCTGCTGCGGGATGGGGACTTCTGTAGTATTGGATCCGCTGGATATTCACAGAATGATGCAGGGGTTACATATCGGGTTTGAAAAGTTGCTTAAAACAGGGATAGAGTTGAATGTGGTGGACGGGCTGATTTTGCCAAATCTGAAAATGACAGGGGAGAAGGAACAGTGTGCCTATTTAAATGAGCAGGGAAGGTGTACGATTCATAGATTCAGACCGAGTATATGCAGACTGTTTCCACTGGGGCGTTATTATGAGGAGAACGGCTTTCATTATTTTCTCCAAATCCATGAGTGCAGGAAAGAGACGCGGGGAAAAATAAAAGTAAAAAAGTGGCTGGAAATAGAGAATTTAAGAGCGTATGAGGCATATATTTTTCGCTGGCACCGTTTCTGTCTGGCTTGTGAGAAGTCTGTGGAAACACTGGAGGAAGAAAATATAAGAATTTTGACACTGTATATTCTAAAGACGTTTTATCAAACGCCTTACGAACAGACAGGGGAGGAAAGCAGTTCAAAAGAGGAGCACTTTTACCGAGAATTTTATAAAAGACTGGAAGAAACGGGACAAAAGCTGGGACTGCGCGTATAGAGTGAGGAAAGCATGATTGAAGAAATGAAAGACAGAAGTACAGACGTGTTGCAGATATTAAAAACATATTTTGGATATACTGAGTTCAGGGAAGGGCAGGAAGAAATTATCCGCGAAATTCTAAACGGGAGGGATATACTGGCAGTAATGCCCACAGGGGCCGGAAAGTCGATTTGCTATCAGATTCCGGCGTTGAAAATGAGGGGAATTACTCTTGTGATTTCCCCTTTGATTTCCCTTATGACAGATCAGGTAAAAGCGTTGAACGAAGCGGGAATCCATGCTGCCTATATCAACAGTTCCCTTACGGAAGGGCAGATTGTAAAGGCGCTTCTATATGCAGCGCAGGGAAAATATAAAATTATATATGTAGCTCCAGAACGACTTGAGACAGCACGATTTTTAGATTTTGCATGTCATACGGAAATTTCTATGGTAACGGTGGACGAGGCGCACTGTATTTCCCAGTGGGGACAGGATTTCAGACCTAGCTATTTAAAGATACTTTCCTTTATCAGACATCTTCCGGTGCGTCCGGTAGTCAGTGCTTTTACAGCGACGGCGACCCAGCGGGTTAAGGAAGACATTCTGGATATTTTAGAACTTTCTCATCCATATGTAATTTCGACAGGATTTGACAGAAAGAATTTATATTTTGCAGTATATGCAGCAAAAAACAAAAAGGACAAGATACAAAGTTATTTAAAAGAGCATGACGGGGAAAGTGGTATTATCTACTGTGCTACGCGGAAGAATGTGGATGAACTTTACCTGCTGCTTTCAGGAAAAGGATATTCAGTAGGAAGGTATCATGCGGGTATGAGTCCGGGGGCGCGACAAGAGAATCAGGAGGATTTTATCTATGACAGAAAGAAGATCATGATTGCTACGAACGCTTTTGGAATGGGGATTGACAAGTCAAATGTCCGCTTTGTCCTGCATTATAATATGCCCCAGAGTATGGAGAATTATTATCAGGAAGCAGGAAGGGCGGGACGTGACGGAGAGAGTGCAGAATGTATTCTCTATTATTCTCCACAGGATGTCAGGGTAAATCAGTTCTTGCTGGATACAAAAGAGAATATGGGAGATTTTACAGAGGAGGAGCTGCAGAATATCCGGATACAGGACAGGCAGCGGCTGCGGAAAATGACCCAGTATTGTACGACCAAAAAATGCCTTAGAAAATATATTCTGAATTATTTTGGAGAGCAGACGGCGGAGAAATGCAAAGCCTGCTCTAATTGTTCAGAAGAATATGAGGATACAGACGTATATCCGATTGCGGCGGATATTTTGGGATGTGTAAAAGAAGCGGGACAGAGATACGGAACAATATGATTGTGGGAATACTTGCAGGGGTAGACACTGCGAAGCTGCGTGCAAACAGGCAAAAAGAGAACAAATACTATGCATGCCAGAGTACACAGACGCAGGAGCTGTTAAAAGAAGTAATTTATGCGCTTGTGGAGGAAGAGGTTCTGTCATTGACAGAGGACAGGTATGCAGTTTTGAAATGGACTGCTTTGGCGGAGAAGTTTTTGACAGAGCGTCAGACATTTTTTATTGCCCGTAAAAAGAAGACACAGAAGGAGAACACTCCTGCGGCACTCAGACGAAAGGCTGGGGACAGTGTTCTTGCACCGGCAGAAAAGGAAATATTTGAACAGCTTAGAAGGCTTCGGATGCGTCTGGCAAAAGAACGTTCGATCCCTCCGTATATGGTGGCTTCTGATAAGACG
The DNA here is from genome assembly GCF_055387595.1 of Mediterraneibacter flintii. Lineage (NCBI taxonomy): Bacteria > Bacillati > Bacillota > Clostridia > Lachnospirales > Lachnospiraceae > Mediterraneibacter > Mediterraneibacter flintii. The sequence goes on along the minus strand of NZ_AP031405.1, from coordinate 3,537,107 downwards.
CTGCGCGAAATGTGCTTAAGGCTTCCGCGTACAAAAGAAGAAATGCTGGAAATAGGAGGGATTGGAGAGCGTAAGTATGAGCAGTACGGAGCTGCTTTTATAGAATGTATTCAGAAGGCTTGGGAAATGAAAAAAGATTTTAGCAATACATCTGAGTATGGTATGATAATAGAAGATACGGCAGGTCCTTTTCCGACACCGGAGGAGCTGCGTGAAGAAGAAAGGAAGACGGGAGGAACGCAAAGATGAAGTGTCCAAATTGTGGAAATAAGATAGTGGAGGGCTCGTTATTCTGCGAAAATTGCGGTTCGAAGATTCCAGAACCAGACCAGAGGAAAGAGAAAAAAGGAAGCTTCTGCCCCTTCTGTGGTGCATGGAATGAAGGGGATGACAGGTTTTGTGCAGAGTGCGGCCGAGATCTTGCAGAGATAGAGGACGAAATGGAGGATATGCTCGAAGAGAGCGCGCAAGACAGAGGGAAACAGAAGAAATCAAGTGGCCCTCTGATCGCTGTTATCTGTATTATCGTAGTTCTGGTTGTTGCCGCAGGTGTAGGCGGAGGCGTCTATTATGTACATATGAAGCAGGAGAAAGCGGCGGAAGAAGAACGAAAAGAAAAAGAGGAAAGAGAAGCGGAAGAAAAGAAAGAGCAGGAGAAGAAAGAGGAAGAAGAAAAAGCTGCCAAAGAAGAGAAAGAGAAGGAAGAGGAACAAAAGAAGGAAGAAGAGAAAAAAGAGAAAGAAAAGGAAGACAAAGACGACAACGAAGATAAAGATACGCAGAAGCGTCTGGAAGCAGATTATATTCTGCCGGATAGTTCTACAAAGCTTTTGACGCAGTCAGACATTTCTGATCTTACGCTTCAGGAATTAAACTATGCGAAAAATGAGATTTTTGCCCGTTATGGAAGAAAATTCAGTTCCCCAGAATTACAGGAATATTTTGACAGTAAGAGCTGGTATCACGGGACAATCAGTCCAGAAGACTTTGATGCAAATTATGCGAATTCGTTAAGCGAAATTGAGAAGAAGAATGTAGAGCTTCTGAAAAGTGAAGAGTATTCCAGATCTGCAAACGGCTATCAGTTGGATCAGTAGTACGATAGTTTTAGAAGAAAGGAAAAGGGGAGGAAGTAAAAGATGAATTTAACGCGGCGGTGGAAGAAGTGGTGTACAGTTTTGTGTGCTGTTTTGTGCTTTTCTTTTTTGCTTGCAGGCTGCCATAAGGCAGGACAGGAGGAAACAGAGGAAAAGTCAGAAGAGCAGCAGAAGGAAGAAAAGAAAGAGGCGCAGGAGGAAGCGCGCAGAAAGGCAGAGCAGGAGGAAAAAGAGAAAGAAGAGCAGGCAAGGCGTGAGGCCAAAGAAGCAGAGGCAGCAAAAAATAAAGGGGTTACGATTGTCATTGATCCCGGGCATTCCAGTGTTGTAGAGGATAAGCAGGAGCCAGTCGGCCCCGGCGCACAGGAATACAAATCCGGAGACACCTATGGAACCAGCGGGATCAGTACAGGAACGCCGGAATATGAGCTGACGCTTACCTTATCGCAGCAGTTAAAGACAGAGCTGGAAAACAGAGGATATACAATCGTGATGACTCGTGAAAATAATGAAGAGCCCAGAAGCTGTGTAGAGAGGGCGGAGATAATGAACAATGCAGGCGCTACGGCATGTGTGCGTATACATGCCAATGGTTCGGAGGATACATCCGTACAGGGGGCCATGACTATCTGCACAACATCGGGGAATCCATATGCACCAGAGTTATATCAGTCCTCCCGTTATTTGTCAGACTGTGTGTTAAACAGCATGGTGAATACGACAGGGTGCATCAGTCAGGGGGTGTGGGAGACAGATACAATGAGTGGAAACAACTGGAGCCAAATACCGGTTACGATTGTGGAAGTAGGATATATGACAAATCCTGATGAAGATGTGAGGCTATCACAGCCGGAGTATCAAGGACAGATTATTCGAGGAATTGCAGATGGAGTCGATGAATTTGTGAATAATATCTGAAAATATTGACTTTGATGATTAAAAGTTCTACAATTATAGTATAGATAAATGAAAGGAGTGACGATTATGTCGGATATGTATATGGGAGTCATTTTGTTGGCGGTGACGGCGCTTTTGCTCTGCTGGGTGGTAGCAGAATTTCAGATATATTCGGCAGACCACTCTATGGAAGAAGCGATAAGAAAGCCCCGCGCAGCAGCAAAGAGAGCGTTAAGGAAGTGGAACTTTTTCAGGGCACTCAAAGATGCAGGACATTTGCCGCAGGAAAAATTAAAAGAAAAAAATAAGACGGTATATATAACAGAACCGGAAGACAAGAAAAAGAGCTATAAAAATAAATAGGGTCGGTACTTTTTATAAAGAAACGTTCTGAGATGTCAGGGCGTTTCTTTTTTGATGTAAATAGTCATATAACAGGATGTAAATATGCGGATATTGGCAGACAGGCGAAGGCGATACCAATAAAAATAACAGTTGATGGGTATTGTAAGCCGATTTGTGGTATAATGAAAATATATATGTTGGAAAATAGTTCCTTATATATGTCAGAAGTCAGAACGGTAAAATTTTCATAACCTAAAAGGAGGGTTTTTATGAAAGCGGTAAAATTAAGAGATGATTTTTATTGGACAGGTATTATAGACGAACAGCTTCGGGTGTTTGACATTATCATGTATACAGAATTTGGAACGACGTATAATTCCTATGTGATGAAAGCAGGAGAAAAGGTTGTACTATTCGAGACGGCAAAAGCAAAATTTTTCGATGAATATCTGGAAAAATTAAAAGAAGTTATTGATGTGACAAAGATTGATTATTTGGTAGTCAGCCATACAGAGCCGGATCATGCAGGCAGCGTGGAGAGGCTTCTGGACTACAGTCCGCAAATGAAGATATTGGCGACCGGATGTGCAATCGGATTTTTAAAAGAAATTGTGAACAGAGACTTTGTCAGCATTGCAGTAAAGGACGAGCAGAAAATGACAATAGGCAACAAAACGTTGCGTTTTATGTTTGTGCCTAATTTGCACTGGCCCGATACAATGTACACATTTATTGAAGAAGAGCAGATACTTGTGACCTGCGATTCTTTTGGTTCCCACTATTGTCTGCCAGAAGTTCTTTCTACGGAAATTAAAGAAGAAGCCGACTACCAGAAGGCGCTGAAATATTATTACGACTGTATTATCGGGCCGTTTAAGCCATTTATGTTAAAGGCGCTCGACAGAGTGGAGCATATGGACATAACAATGGTCTGTACGGGACATGGTCCGGTGCTTGTAGGTGAACGGATTAAAGCGGTGATGAAGCAGTATAGAGAATGGTCTTCTGTAGAAAATCCAAATTCTAAAAAAACAGTCATTATTCCTTATGTAAGCGCTTACGGTTACACGAAAACACTTGCAGAGAAAATAGCAGAAGGAATCAAAGACAGTGGAGATATAGAGGTACGTTCCTATGATATGGTAGAGGCAGATACAGAGAAGGTAAACGAAGAGCTGCTCTATGCAGACGGAATTCTTCTTGGTACGCCGACGATAGTAGGGGAGGCGCTTCGTCCGATCTGGGAGCTGACTTTGAATATGTTTGCAGGCACGCATGGCGGGAAATATGCGGCGGCATTTGGAAGCTATGGCTGGAGTGGCGAGGGAGTTCCCCACATTACGCAGAGACTAAAGCAGCTCCGCATGAAAGTGTCAGAAGGTTTTCGGGTTCGCTTTAAACCGTCAGAGGCAGATTTGGTAAGCGCCTATGAGTATGGTTATCAGTTTGGCTGTCTTGTGCAGGAGAAGGAACCAGTGCGCCCACAGAAGAAAGGGACGAGGACGCTTGTGAAATGTCTGGTCTGCGGAGAAATTTTTGATTCTTCTCTGGAAATCTGTCCGGTCTGTGGTGTAGGAAAAGAAAATTTTGTTCCGGTCACAGTAGAGGAGAGTGGATTTGTCAACAATACAGAGGAGTATTATGTCATCCTTGGGAATGGAGCTGCAGGCTTTCAGGCGGCAAAGGCGATTCGGGAACGGGATAAAACAGGGACAGTTATTATGATTTCTAATGAGAAATATCCGTCCTACAACCGTCCTATGCTGACAAAATCTATTGTGGCAGGGCTGACAGCGGAACAGATTGCAATAGAAGGGCCAGACTGGTATGAGGAAAACAATATATATCAGATGCTCGGCAGACAGGTGGAAGCAGTAGATATGAAGAATAAAGAAGTCTGTCTGGACGACGGCAGCAGAATACATTTTACAAAACTAATCTATGCTCTTGGTAGCGAATGCTTTGTACCACCGATGGAAGGCAGCACTTTGCCGGAGGTGATTGCAATTCGACGCTTGTCCGATGTAGAGAAGGTTGAAAGACAAATGCAGAATTCTAAAAATGCTGTTGTAATCGGAGGCGGTGTACTTGGACTGGAAGCAGCTTGGGAACTGAAAAAGGGAGGCTTGCATGTGGAAGTGCTGGAAGTAGCTCCGGTACTCATGGGGCGTCAGCTCGATACAGGTTCAGCAGAGCTGCTGAAAAAAATCGCAGAGAAAAATGGTGTAAATATCCATACGGGTGTATCTGTAGAGGCGATCGAAGGGGAAGAACACGTTACTGGGGTGCGGACGGCAGACGGGCATGTGTATCCGGCGGAATTAGTGATTGTATCAGCAGGTGTGCGTGCGAATACCGCACTGGCGAAAGAAGCAGGCATAGAGACAGAACGGGCAGTGGTTGTCAACAGCCGGATGGAAACAAATGTGCCGGGAGTGTATGCATGCGGTGACTGTGCACAGTACCAGGGATTGAATTATGCGATCTGGCCGGAGGCATCAGAGGAAGGACGCGTTGCCGGTGCGAACGCGGCGGGAGAAGGTGTAGAATATACACCGGTATCTGCGGCGCTTACATTCCATGGAATGAATACTGCATTATTTGCTGCGGGGGATAATGGGAAAAATCCAAACTTGCTGTACAAGACAGTAGAATTTCAGGATATGGGAAAAGGACAGTATCATAAATACTATTTTCTGAATAACCGGCTGTGTGGAGTGATCTTAATCGGCGATTTATCTAAGATGGCAAAACTAACGTCAGATTTGGAAAAAGGGGCCTCCTACAAAGAGGTTATGGAAGAATAAGGGAATACGCATTGAAGGCAGACAAGAATTTAAGGTAGACAGGATGTAAGGAGACAAGAATGAATCTGGATAAAGAAACAATAAAAAAATTAAGAGGCTTGATTGTATTTACGATTGTAATCCTGATTGCTCTCTGGAAGTATGAAGTAGTATTTGAGGGGATTTCTTATCTTTTTGGAATCATGTTCCCATTTCTTCTGGGCGGGGCGATTGCCTTTGTGCTGAATGTGCCTATGAGTTTTTTAGAAGACAAGATTTTCAGCCATAAACGGTGGGCTCAGAATAAATATATGAAAAAGCTGGCGCGTCCGGTCAGTATGATAATTACGATTTTGTTGGTATTGGGAATTGTGGTACTTGTGATGTTTGTCGTTGTTCCAGAGCTTGGCAAGACGTTTCTCTCTCTTGGGACGAGTATCGGAGATTTTGTGCCGAGGGCGCAGAAGTGGCTGGAAGACCTTTTTGTAGACAATAAAGAAGTGTTGGCGTGGCTGGAAGAAGTGAATATGGACTGGGATAAAATTATAAACGGTATAGTTGAATTCTTCCGCAGCAGTGCAGGAAATGTGGTAAATTCAACAGTGTCTGCCGCAACAGGAATTATAAGCGGAGTGGCGACATTTCTGATTGCTTTTGTATTTGCATGCTATATCCTGCTGCAGAAAGAAAAATTAACCGTCCAGATTCAAAAGGTAATGCTTGCATATCTGCCGAAAAAATGGGTGGAATGGCTGCTGGATGTATTCTCTTTAACATACAGGATTTTTTCCAGTTTTCTTGCAGGACAATGTCTGGAGGCATTGATTTTGGGCGTGATGTTCTTTATCGCTATGACAGTGTTCCAGATGCCGTATGCGCTTCTGGTAGGAATTTTGATTGCATTTACAGCTTTGATACCGATTTTTGGCGCATTTATCGGCTGCTTTGTAGGGGCGTTTTTAATTTTGATGGTGAATCCGGTGAAAGCGCTGATATTTATCGTTATGTTTTTGGTGCTCCAGCAGATTGAAGGCAATCTGATTTATCCTAAGGTGGTAGGCAACTCTGTGGGACTGCCGTCTATCTGGGTACTGGCTGCGGTGAGCATCGGAGGCAGCCTGATGGGGGTAGTCGGAATGTTAATTTTCATTCCGATTGTATCGGTTATCTATAGTCTGTTTCGAGAAAGTGTATATAAAAGGCTCAAAGGAAAAGGAGTGAAAATTTAAAGACAGCGCCGGTAGGTGGGAAAATACAGTAAAGTGTATCCCATACACCGGCGCTCGTTTTATATCATAGGAAAATCCTTCGGACTGACCTATGATATAAAATCCTTCGGGCAGTATGCCTGTTCTCGTTCGGTAAATGAACGGAAAATCTGTAGGATGGACTGGTGCAGATAAGGCAGATATTTGTCCATAGAGACGGGCTGCTCTAAAATAATACAGTTGTAGCAGGTGGAGCCGATCAGTTCAATAATAGTAAACAGCAACAGTTCTGGTTCCGCACAGATAATATGGCTTTTTTTCATGGATTCCAGATAATATTCATAGAAGGGGACAGATTCCTGTGGAACCGTACTGGAAAAGGTGTCTCGGAAAATTCCCCAGGAAAGGTTCTTGGAAATGAATTTCATCAGATTATGCTGTGCCTGTAAGCGTTCAATAATATAATCTGTCACAAAAAGAAACTGTTTTTCAAAATCCATGTCTGGATACTTCTTTAAAGCATTGTGTGCATCTGTAAAAAGCTGTCCGGCTTTATAGACGACCAGCTTGTCCCGCAGATCGTATTTGTCCTTAAAATAAAGATAGAAAGTTCCCTTCGCCAGTCCGGCACGTTCTACAATATCCGAGATGGTAGTCTTTGCAAAGCCCTTGTCTATAAACAAATCAAATGCGTTTTGAAACAACGCGTTTTTCTTTTCTTTCTTTTTTATTTCTACCTTCCCCATTCTCATAACCTCCTCTGAAACAAAAAAAGTATACTCCGAAAGGTACATTGTGATACCTTCTTTTACGTTGGCGTGGATATAAATTATTCCATTGCAATGTCAAATCCTATTTATATTATGTATGGAAAATAAGGAAATGTCAACAAAATGACCAAAATTCATTTTTTATATTGACTATTGGTCAGTTTTGCGTATAATGAGACTGTAAAGAAAATTATATGCGTATGGTGTAGATTTTGCCGATTGATAATCAGGCAAATATGACTGATGAATCTGCTGTACGCGCAAAGTCAGGAGATGATTGGATTGATAAAAACTGGGAAGTGGATAGCCAGGCATCGGGTATTCATTCTGATTATGGGAGTTTTGCTGTTGATTCCTTCTATAATCGGAATCGCCAGGACCAGAATTAATTATGATTTATTGAGTTATCTGCCGGAAAATCTGGAAACAGTAAAAGGGCAGGATATACTGGTTGACGAGTATGGAATGGGTGCATTTTCCATGGTGGTTGTAGAAGGCATGGAGCTAAAAGATGTTCAGAAGCTGGAGGAGAAGTTTAGCGAAGTGCCTCATGTCAAAGATGTACTCTGGTATGATGATGTGGCAGATCTTTCTCTGCCGGTAGAAATGCTGCCGAAGGATATAAGAGAGGTGTTTTACAATGGAGACGCCACAATGATGCTGGCATTGTTTGACAATACGACGTCGTCGGATGAAGCGATGGATGCATTGACAGAAATGAGACAGATTGCAGACAAACAGTGCTTCATCAGCGGAATGACAGGAATTGTCACAGATATTAAGAATCTTTGTTTGAAAGAACTGCCGATCTATGTTGTGATTGCCGCGGCATTGGCGTTTTTGATATTGGAGCTGACAGGAACCTCCTTCCTGGTACCTGTATTTTTCCTTCTAAGTATCGGAGTAGCGATCTTATATAATATGGGAAGCAACCTTTTCTTAGGACAGATTTCCTATATTACGCAAGCGCTGACAGCAGTGCTGCAGCTTGGAGTTACAATGGATTACTCTATTTTCCTGTTGAACAGCTATGAGGAAAACAAGCTGCGTTTTCCAGGGGAGAAAGACAGGGCAATGGGGCATGCCATTGCAAATACGTTTAAGTCTGTGGTCGGCAGTTCTGTAACTACAGTAGCAGGATTCGCAGCGCTGTGCTTTATGACATTTGCGTTGGGGAAGGATTTGGGAATTGTCATGGCAAAAGGCGTTATTATCGGTGTGCTCTGCTGTGTAACGTTATTGCCGGCTTTGATTCTGATTTTCGACAAACCGATTGAAAAAACGAGGCACAGACCTCTTATAAAAAATCTCGATAAACCGTCTGCATTTATCACGAAACATTATAAGGTATGGATCGCTTTGTTCGTTCTGCTGCTGTTTCCGGCAATCTATGGGAATAATCATACGGAAATCTATTACAACATTGCACAGTCTCTGCCGGATTCACTGGAGTCCAATGTGGCAAATGAGGAATTAAAAAAAGAGTTTGACATGGAAAATGTGCATATGATTCTTATGGATAAGAACTTAAGCGCAAAGGAAAAAAGCAGCATGCTGGAAGAGATTGAAAAGGTAGAAGGCGTGCGGTGGACGATTGGATTAAATTCGCTTGTAGGTCCGGCCGTTCCGGATACCATGTTGCCGGACGACATAAAAAGTATGATGCAAAGTGATAAATATGAATTGGCGTTTGTAAGCTCCGAGTATGCTTCGGCGACACCAGAAGTGAATACACAGGTTGCGTCCATAGACAAGATTGTAAAATCATATGATGACAAGGCACTTGTGATCGGGGAAGCGCCTATGATGAAAGATTTGCAGGACGTGACAGACATAGATTTGAAAGTTGTCAATGCGATTTCGATTATCGCAATTTTCCTGATTATCATGCTGGTATTCAAGTCTCTTTTGCTTCCGGTGATTCTCGTATCGGTGATTGAGTTTGCCATTTTTGTAAACATGGCGGTTCCTTATTATCAGGGAGTGAGCCTTCCATTTGTAGCAAGCATTGTGATAGGAACGATTCAGTTGGGAGCGACGGTAGACTATGCGATCTTGATGACAAGCCGCTATCAGAAAGAGAGGCAGAGAGGCAGAGGCAAAAAAGAAGCGATTTCCATTGCGCACAAAACAAGTATGCTTTCTATTATCAGCAGTGGTTTGAGCTTTTTCGCGGCGACCTTCGGCGTGGCGTGCTATTCGCAGGTAGACATGATCGGTTCTATCTGTACGCTGCTTGCAAGAGGCGCCATTATCAGTATGTGTGTTGTAATATTGGTGCTTCCGGCCATGTTTATGATTTTCGATAAACCGATCTGCCGGCTGTCTGTTGGATTTCTGGGCAAGAAGGGCAAAGTGGAGCAGGGAAGCTTCAAACAGGTTTCTAAAATAGAGAATGGAGGTAGACAACATGAAAAATAGAGAATATAGAATGTTAATTGCGGGGGCTCTTTTATTGGCATTGACTGTGGGAAGCTTTACATCACAGCCCTTATATGCAAAGGAAAGCTCTGGCAGCATAGAGACAGAGGCAGTTTCAAAACCGGCTGACAACACAGAAGAAACATCCAAAGCAGGAGGTACAACAGAGGTACGGCCGGTCAAAGACGAGACCGTATATGCGAAAGTAAATGGGCAGGGAGCTGTGGAATCGGTTATTGTCTCCGATCAGCTTCGCAACGTGACAAATAAAACAGATATTCAGGATACATCACAGCTGCAGAATATAGAAAATGTCAAAGGAGACGAAACTTTCTCAAACGAAGATGAAAAGCTTGTATGGAACGGACAGGGAAAGGATATTGTCTATCAGGGGACAACAGAGGAAACGCTTCCCGTCGGTATCGAGATTACGTATGAATTAGACGGAAAACAGATAAACGCAGAAGAACTGGAGGGGAAAAGCGGGCATCTGGTGATGCGCTATACCTATAAAAATATATCCAGAGAAAATACAGGCGGATATGTTCCTTTTCTGATGGCCACAGGAGTTGTTTTTGACGGGGATGTATTCTCCAATGTTGCTGTGACAAATGGGAAGCTGCTCTCTGACGGAAGCAGGGACATGGCGGTGGGAATCGGTATGCCGCAAATGCAGGAGGAACTGGGAACGGATCTTCTGGACATTCCGGAATATTTTGAAATAGAGGCAGATGTGAAGGAATATCAGGCGCCGGAAGCGATAACGATTGCTACGAATGATGTGTTTAATGAAATAGATACAGAGCAATTTAACAGTATTTCGGACTTGAAGAGTTCTATGGCAGAGTTACAGAGTGCGGCAAATCAGCTTGTGAGTGGTTCAGGTGAGTTAAAGACAGGCCTGGACACACTGCTGTCCTCCTCCGGTACACTGACAGATGGAATACAGGCTTTAGTAAACGGAGGAGCAGAACTTAAGGAGGGAACGCTTACCCTGGCGGACGGCGCGCAACAGGTGACAGACGGGTTGGGAACAGCCTCCAGTCAGGTTTCCTCTGTTCTGGCGCCTGGCGCTGCAAGCCTGGATGCAGGAGCTACGCAGATGCAACAGCAGTTAGAAGTACAGCTTCCCACCTTATCTGGTTCCATAGCTGATTTGAATACAGGGATCGGAGAAGTTGCGGTGGGAGCAAAAGCATTAAATGAAAATATGGAAACTGTTGCTTCCGGCGCACAGTCTGTCAGTTCAGGGATAGACGGACTCGCAGAAAGTACAGGTACCCTATATGCGGGGGCAGAAAGTGTATATACTTATTTAAATACAATGTCGTCGGAGACGGGGGCCATAGATACAACCTCCAGTCAAGAGGAAATCGCCGCGCTGCAAAACCTAGTCGACAGTGGCGCTGTTACAGGTGAGACGGCAGCGGCGTTAGAGGATGTAATTGCCTCTCTTTCGACAGAGCAGCAGACAAGAGATTCTGTAAATGTGCAGCGGCAGGCGCAAGGTACGGCAGCGCCGGCAGAAGTATTGGCAGCAGCAGAAGCAGTGAAGAATGGGCTGTATACCGCAGATCAGGCATTAAATGGAGAGCAGGGACTGGCGGCAGGCGCGCAGACCTTAAGTACGGCGTTGAGTACCCAGGGAGCAGTAGGAGGCGGGATTGCACAGCTTGACGCAGCGCTGAATCAGGGAAATCCTGCCACAGGAACTCCTGGTATTGCGGCAGGCATGCAGTCTCTGGAAACAGCAGTAAGCGGGGAGGAAGGACTTGTCGCCCAGGTTTCAGCGGGAATGACACAACTGAAAGGGGGAACTTCCAGCCTGCTTGCCGGAGTAGAAGGGGAAGATGGGCTGGCAGCCGGACTATCCGCACTTTATACAGGAGCAAATGGGCTTTCCGAAGGAGCAGAGGCGCTCAACAGTGGAGCGAATACACTGACGGCCGGACTGGGCACGCTGCAGAGTGGTTCTGGCGCATTGATAGATGGGGTTGTACAGCTGGATGAAGGTGCTGCTGCCTTAAATGACGGAATGTTGCAGTTTAATGAAGAAGGGATTGAAAAATTGACGGAGGTATTTGAAGGAGACGTGGGAAGCCTTCTGGACAAAATGAATGAAATGCTGGATGCCTCCAGAAAGTATAATAATTTCAGTGGCATATCAGATGAAATGGAGGGGCAGGTGAAATTTATTTTTGTAACGGAATAAATAAAAGAAAGCCTGCCCCTGGAAATAAGCCGGTTTTGAAAAGAAGATGGAAAGAATTGACACGAAAAATTTCCTGTGATAAGGTGAAGTTATCTTCTCTGTACAAGGACACAAACGCTCGTGTACAGAGAGGATAAGGAAAGGGGAAAAGCAATGTATACTATGCCTGTTCCAGAAGTGATTGATAAAGTTGTCAAAATATGTAAGAAAAACGGTGTGAAGCGGCTGGATCTATTTGGCTCATTTGCTACAGGGACAGCAACGCCTGACAGTGACATAGATTTTGTTGTTTACGGGTGTAAGGATATACTGAGACTTGAGACGGAGCTCGAGGAAATTGATACACTCCGGAAAATTGATATTTTTGATTATGATAGTATTCACAATGAGTTCTTGCTGGAGGATATAAAAAAGTATGGGAGACAAATTTATTAACCGTTATAATACATTTTGCAAAAGCCTGAAAAATTTAGAAAAGAGCAAAAAGGCGGATTTTGGGCATTTGATTTAAAACAGGAAAAGGCTTGACTTCCATTCTACGCTATGATACAATTTTCTAGCGAATGGAAGTAGGTCTTTTTTTTATGCCTAAAAATGGATGGCTTCGCAACCATCAGTAACACGTAGTGAATATGTTAAAAGCGAGGTGGAAGTTGTGCGCACAAGAATCACATTGGAATGTACGGAATGCAAGAATCGTAATTACAACATGATGAAGGATAAGAAAGCTCATCCGGAACGCATGGAAACGAAAAAGTACTGTAAGTTCTGTAAATCACACACACTGCACAAAGAGACGAAATAGTCGCTGAAGGGAAGTGGACGTATGAGTGAGAAGACAAAGACTCAGAAGAAAAGCTGGTTCAAAGGGCTTCAGGCAGAGTTTCGTAAAGTCATTTGGCCAGACAAGATAACACTTGCAAGAAAGACGGCGGCAGTAGTTGCAACTTCCGTATTTGTAGGAGCTTTGATTGCAGTAATTGATGCGATTTTAAAATACGGAATAGACTTATTGGTGAAATAGCCGGACTTAAAGCAGAAAGGTGATTTTATGTCAGAGGCAAAATGGTATGTGGTTCATACTTATTCGGGGTATGAAAACAAAGTAAAAGCGAACATTGATAAGACCATTGAAAACCGCCATCTGGAAGACCAGATTTTGGAAGTGCGGGTTCCTATGCAGGAAGTCGTAGAGCTGAAAAATGGCGTCCAGAAAGCAAGCCAGAAGAAAATGTTTCCTGGTTATGTGATGATTCACATGATTATGAATGACGACACATGGTACGTTGTGAGAAATACAAGAGGCGTGACAGGGTTCGTCGGTCCGGGCTCTAAGCCGGTACCTCTGGAAGAAGGAGAGATGGCGCGGCTTGGGATCAAGCAGGAAAACATAGTTGTGGACTTTACGGTTGGAGATACTGTGTCCGTATTAAGCGGCGCATGGGAAGGCACTGTGGGCGTGATTCAGAGCATGAATGAACAAAAGCAGAGCTTGTCGATCAATGTAGAGTTGTTTGGCCGTGAAACTCCGGTTGAACTTAGTTTTTCAGAAGTAAGAAAGATGGATTGAAAATGAGTGGGAGGGATGGAAAAGTCCCGCCAATACCACAAGGAGGTAATGAACAATGGCAAAAAAAGTAGAAGGTTATATCAAGTTACAGATTCCTGCTGGAAAGGCAACACCAGCACCACCGGTTGGTCCTGCACTTGGACAGCACGGTGTGAATATCGTTGAATTTACAAAACAGTTCAATGCCAGAACTGCAGATCAGGGCGATTTGATTATTCCTGTAGTTATCACAGTATACAATGACAGAAGCTTCAGCTTCATCACAAAGACACCGCCGGCGGCAGTTCTGATTAAGAAAGCATGCAAGATTAAATCAGGTTCCGGCGTGCCGAACAAGACAAAGGTTGCTACAATTACAAAAGCACAGTTACAGGAAATTGCTGAGACAAAGATGCCGGATTTGAATGCTGCAACAGTAGAAGCTGCTATGAGCATGATCGCAGGAACATGCCGTTCTATGGGTGTAACAGTAGAAGAGTAGGCATTGTGAACTGCAAGGACTGATTCGTGAATAAAAAATTTGTGAATTCAAAAAGTGGGAGGGGTTCGTTCCCGCCAATACCACAAGGAGGTTATATAGAATGAAACGAGGAAAAAAATATATCGAAGCTGCAAAATTGATCGAAAGAGGAAATCTTTACGATAGAGATGAAGCAGTAGCATTGGTAAAAAAAGCAGCAGTAGCAAAATTTGACGAGACAATCGAAGCTCATATCAGAACAGGATGTGACGGACGTCACGCTGACCAGCAGATCCGTGGTGCAGTTGTACTTCCTCACGGAACAGGAAAAAAAGTACGTATTCTTGTATTTGCAAAGGATGCAAAAGCGGAAGAAGCAAAGGCAGCCGGAGCAGACTTCGTAGGTGGAGATGACCTGATTCCGAAGATTCAGAACGAAGGATGGCTGGAGTTTGATGTGGTTGTTGCTACACCAGATATGATGGGTGTTGTTGGACGTCTCGGACGTGTACTTGGTCCGAAAGGTTTAATGCCGAACCCGAAAGCCGGAACTGTTACAATGGATGTGACAAAAGCAATCAATGATATCAAAGCTGGTAAGATTGAGTACAGACTCGACAAGACAAATATTATCCATGTGCCAATCGGTAAAGCATCCTTTACCGAAGAACAATTAGCGGACAACTTCCAGACGCTTATCGACGCAATCAATAAAGCAAAACCAGCAGCAGTAAAAGGACAGTATTTAAAGAGTGTTACACTGACATCAACAATGGGTCCTGGAGTAAAAATCAACCCACTGAAGCTGGCGTAATTTTATAAAGATGTGTAGAGAACCGTTGCAGCATACATGTTCATTTATGCTGCGGCGGTTTGTTTTTTTGCACGATCAAGGCCAAACCATGCTGTTTTATATTAGTAACTGCCAAAGATAGCAGGTGCCGTAAGGTATAAGGAGAAAACGCCTGCCGAGGAAGTCGAAAATTCTTGTATTGAATGTGTATAGAGCTGTCACATCAATGTGCGACAGCTCCAAGTGTTTGCTCTTCGCTTGAATAAAGATTGCGTCATTCCATTTCCAGGCGCACTTCTTTATCTGTAGGCATGCCTTCCTGTGCTCCTATTTTTTCTGTGGAAAGACCTGCCGCAATATTTGCATACGCCAAAGCCTTCTCTGTAGAATAATCTTTTATAATTGCTGCTGCAAAGGCTCCGTTTAATGTGTCGCCTGCTCCGGTAGTATCTGCTGCTTTTGATTTCCTTGCCGGAACATGAAAAATTTTACCATTTTTTAAGTAAGTACTTACGCCTTTGGAACCTTGTGTAATAATTAGTTTTTCCGGATATTTTCTCATTGTCCTCTCCAGCTCACACACTTTTTCGAATATGATCACAGCTTCATGCTCATTTGGCGTAAGATAAGTTACTTCTTCCAGAATCTCTTTTCTGACAGGTCTTGCAGGGGCAGGATTCAAAATAACATCAATACCGTTTTCATTACATAGGTGAATGACATATTCATTGGTTTCCTGAGGAATCTCATGTTGTAGCATTATGAGGTCACATTCCAGAATATGTTTTTTTACCGAATCAATGTAGGCGATATCAACATAATCGTTTGCGCCTGCAACTACAATAATCGTATTATCGTTTTCTCCCACAGTAACTATAGCCAGTCCGCTGGATATTTGTGGAACTACTTTAATATATTCAGTACCCACTGATTGCATCTGCAGATTTTTTAGTAGCCTTTCTCCAAAAGCATCTTCTCCTATACAGCCAAAAAATTCAACCTGCGCCCCTAATCTGGCAGCAGCCACTGCTTGATTTGCTCCTTTTCCACCAGGAATATACTGCAGATTTTCGCCTCTCAGTGTCTCTCCTCTTTTGGGGATTCTTTCAGTAGTCACCGCCATATCCATATTAATACTGCCGATTACGCCTATTTTTTTCATGGTACTTTCCTTTCTTCATATATTTATAATGAAGAGTCCATCGGAGACTCTGTTTTTGAACCCCGCTTCTTCTTACTAATAATTCTGAAAATCATGTATGCCGGTATAGAAGTCAGCATTAAAAAGCTTCCGCTTAAAATTTGCTCGGGAGATACGCAACACACAAGCACAAATGTGATAAGCGTAGCTAAAATTGCAGTAATAGGATACCCCCACATTTTGAAAGGGCGTTCCATATTAGGCTGCTTTTTACGTAAGATAAATAAGGAAAGACATACTGCGACTTCACTTAAGCAGCCGACAAATGTGCTCATCATCAACAATGTCATAAAACTGCCGGTCCAGACAAAGAAAATAGCAATAACCCCATAAATAATAATCGTGATATATGGTGTTTTATATTTGGGATGTAGTTTTGCAAACACAGGAAACATCATATCATTATCAGCCATAGCATAAGCAACGCGGGGCATACTGAGCATAGAGCCATTGGCTGCGCCGAAAATGGAAATAGTTGCGCCTAATGTAATCAGTGTAGCACCTACTTTTCCAAATGCGACTTCTGCCGCTGCACTCACAGGAGTTGCGGAACCGGCTAAGTTTGCGAAGCCGACAGAACCAACACATGCGATAGTAAGGAGCATATTGATGATGATAACAAGCCCCATACCTATAATAGTTGCCAAAGGAAGATTTTTCTTAGGATTCTTGATTTCTCCACTCATATAAGAAAGTACATAATATCCGCCAAATGCGTTCAACGCAGGAACTGCTGCGGCGAAAGAACTTTCCCACTGTACTGTTTCCGTTACTGTAGTTGTAAAATTTTCCGGTCTTAACGCAACAATACCACCAACGATAACGGAAACCAGTACGGAAACCTTTGCAATCGTAAAAATGTTTTGTACCATAGCACCATTTTTAACTCCTCTGATATTAACCAAGGAAAGGATTATGATCAGCGCAGTTGAAACCATTCTTTGTCCCGTTACTGATAGATTAAGCCCAGAAAATAGCACTGCAAAGTTACTTGCGAATGCTGTCGCCATCATCGCGATAACTGCAAGAAAGTTACCTAAAATGCTAGACCAGCCATAAACGAAAGAAGCGCCATGTCCAAAAGCTTCATCTATATAAACATAAGAACCTCCGGCTTTAGGCATTGCAGGAGAAAGCTCTGCATAAACTAAAGCGCAAAGTATGGCACTGGTCCCCGCTATGATCCATGCCAGCATATTAGGACCAAAAGAACCGGCAGTAGCTGCAATCTGTCCAGGAGTTGTGAAAATTCCGGAGCCAATAACAGTTCCTACTAAGACACATACTGCAGAGAAAAGTCCCATTTCCCTTTTCAGACCATCTTTAGACATAAATTTTTTCTCCTCTCTTGAACTTGCAATTACTCGATGTCAAAACTTTCATTATAGTCATATCTGCGTTTTAACCGGGTATCCGGTGTGATTTCACGTTTGGCAATCTTGAAAGTTCTTTCTGTAAGGTCGGCTATTTCATTCATAGACTCATCTAATACTGTACTTGCGAGACGACCGCCAAGTGGAGCGATCCACTTGGATTCGATTTTTTCAACACCATACAACGTTCCCATGACGGCGCCGACAACCGCTGCATTAGAATCCGTATCAAAAGCGCACTCTACGCAGTTTCCAATCGCACGTGTAAAGTCTCCTTCAGAATATAAAAGAGAAAGGACAACAATTTTTTCATTCGGAATGATATGACACCATTCGAAAATATTATCTTCATTATGAAGGAGGTGTATTTTGTCCATAGCTTCCTTTAGAGGCATTCCGCTTTCATAATCTGCAATTACAGAACGAACTGCTTCTGCAATTCTCGAATTTTCAGGAATTTCTCTAAGACCGGCCTGAATCACTTCTTTTATATCTGTTGTGTGCATTGCTGCGGCAACCATTGCTGCGGTGAACATTTCGCCGTAAATACCGTTTCTTGTATGTGATATACAGGCATCACGAAATGCTGCCTCGGCTGCTGCCTCGGGATTGCCTGGGTTTACCCACCCGAAGATTTCAGCTCTAATCTGTGCCCCTACCCATTCTCTGTAGGGATTCCCCAGTCTGGCTGTGTCAGGAGCAGAAAATCCTTCTACTGCATTTTTATAGGCAACTCTTTCTGCTGTACAGCACACTCCCGCAGGAAGCCAGTTTAACCAGGCATATAAAACATCACCGGGATCAAACTCGTAACCGAAAACTTCCATTACTTTCATATTAAGCACCGTATAGTTAGTATCATCATCAATGGGTGCATACCCTTCCAACTCATCGATCCAAGGCTGATTGTTTAAAGGCGTGCCAGTTACAATGTGATATTTTTCAATCATCTCCGGCGTGAAATCCTCTGTAGAAACATACCGGTTTACGGGATAATTGTTTGTTTCTGTTAACATTCCTTTTAAATCTTTGTATTTCCAGAATTCCAGAGGTTTGCCTAACAGACACCCTGCAATCCTCCCCGTCCATCCGCCTAGTATACGACGTTTCATTTCTTCATCTGAAATAGTAGCGACTTCTTTTGTGTGTTTTGGTCTTGCCTCCAAAATTCTTGCATAGTCGGAGGGTTCGTCATATGGATAGTTTTTTAATATGGGCGCCTCTCTCATCTGCTTCTCAAGAGCACATGCTAATTCATAGTCCCCTAAAGTAACGGCGCGATCATCAGCATAGAATCTTTTTTGAATTGCCTGGCACGTTTCTTTCAGATGTGCTACGTCCCGTCCCTCATCTTTTGCCTGCTGCCAATCGTAATAAACTCTTGCGGTATACAGACCAAATGTGTCATTTTCCATAAAATGTTTCATAATATTAGATCCCTTTCTTGCATGTTTATATTTTTTATAGCTAAATTTCTTTCGGCCGATAAGAAATTATCTATCATTTATACAGATTCACGTTTTACAATTTCGCATTCAATTAATTTCTTTGATAACGCAACGTTATCGCGGAGCCTTGCAATGAGCATCTGAGCGCATTCTACCCCCACTTGATAGCCATGAAGATCTATGGTAGTAAGCGGTGGGATTAGATATTGGGAAAGAGCTATATTGTCAATACCGGTTACTTTTACGTCTTTCGGAACGCAGATCCCTTTTCGATTCAACGCGAGTAATGCGCCAGAAGCAATCAAATCGTTGGCACAGACAACAGCGTCTATCTTTTGTCCGTTGAAAATATTCTGTACTCCTTTTATACCGGTTTCCGGTGTAAAGAAGCCTTCTTGATAA
Organism: Mediterraneibacter flintii; assembly: GCF_055387595.1. Classification (NCBI taxonomy): domain Bacteria; kingdom Bacillati; phylum Bacillota; class Clostridia; order Lachnospirales; family Lachnospiraceae; genus Mediterraneibacter; species Mediterraneibacter flintii. The sequence goes on along the minus strand of NZ_AP031405.1, from coordinate 3,518,124 downwards.
ATCAGGCTTTCATCCAGTGACCTTCTGTTGTCCTGTAAAGCATTTTTATAGCCCTGGATTCTGTTACTGGAGCGCTTATCTGGAAATGGTCCAATGTAGGCAATTTTTTCACAGCCTTCCTTAATCAATAATTCTGTGACTTTATAAACAGCCGCAACAGAATTGGAATCAATGATACCTATATCGTGAATGTCCATGGACCATTCGCGATCCACAACAATAATGGGAATTTTTAAGTTAGAAACCCACTCTTCATTCTTTGCAGATAAACAACGAAGAAAAATAATGCCGTCTACCATTTTGGAAGTCAGGAATTGGATATCTTCTAATTCTGATTCTTTTTCCGGATTGGTATTACAGATTAAAACACTTATATCATTTGCTTTGCTAACAGATTCAACCCCAACAATAATCTGTGATACATAAGGGTCTGCAATATCATAAGTAACAATGCCGATTGTATTACTGTTTTTACTTCTCAGTCCCTTGGCGATCTGATTAGGGACATAGTTATATGCTTTCACAAGTTCCATGACTCTTTCTTTTGTGGCCTCACTAATATGCATATCTACATTGTTTAAAATTTTTGAAACAGTGGTGATGGATACACCCGCTTCCCGAGCAATATCTTTCATAGTTATTTTTTTCATGTGCACTTCCTCCATATTATGTATTCGCAATTAGTTTAGGAAAATTTTAGGTAAACGTTGTAGGTAAACGTTTACCTAACTTTCATGGTTATATAATAGCATTTAATTTTTATATGTCTATTGACTTTATACACAAAAATTAAATATTATTTTTGTGTATTATATCTATTTGATTAGCAAATAAAACAGATAAAATGTATACAGATACATAAGGGGGATTTAGTTTTGCAATTAAGGACTCATGCATTTATCGTGAAAGGTAAAAAAGAAAGAAGCTAAATAAATAATTTACATAATTTACAAAAAATGATAATATTTATATTATAAAGTGCAAATTTTTAGGGGGGGGGGTATAAAATATGGAAAAACGACTTTCGGAGAGAATTGCCACGGAAATTCTGGAAATGATTACTTTAAAACATCAATTTTCTCCCGGGGATAAGCTTCCGAATGAAAATGATTTCTGTATGGCTCTGGGGGTAAGCAGAACAACATTGCGCGCAGCGATACAGTCTCTTGTAGACCAGAATATTCTGGAAGTAAAGAGGGGGCTGGGGACTTTTGTTTCGGAACAGATGGGGAATAGAACGTTGAATTTGCTGACTGGAATCAGCTATTCGGAGATGAGGATAAAAGATTTATACGAGGTACGTCTGATCATAGAACCATACTCCGCCTATTATGCCGTGCAGCGTGCTTCCAATGAAGAAATACAGAAAATTAAAGAATATGAGAGGATCATTGAAGAAAAATTGGAACTTGGGGAAGACTGTGTGGAAGTAAACCGCCTTTTCCATAATGCGATTGCGGCAGCTACACATAATGCACTTATTTCCAATCTTATTTCAACTATTAGTGGAGAAATTGTAGGAAAATTCCAGGATTTTGGGGTAGAACAGAAAGTGCATAAACATACGGTCAGTGACCATAGAATGTTGATGGAATATTTTCAGGATGGAGATGCCGACGGCGCCAGGATGGCGATGCAGCTTCATATTCTACATTCTATTAATGACTATGGGAAAATAGATGAATAAATGGTTATATAGGTGACTCCTGCCAGATTGAATAATCGGGCAGGAGTTTTTTGTGCATATTTTATAAAAAAATAAAAAACAGAAAAAGTTATTGTAAAATATGTTGAGATAGATTGACAATTAACAAACAAAGGTGTAATATTTACATGATAATACATCATACAAATATAAAGACATCATACAACTAAGGAGGAAGAAATGAAACAGAAGATAGCTTTTATAGGCGGAGGTAATATGGCAGAAGGAATTATCCGCGGAATGTTAAAAGAGGCTTCCTTTTTGCCGGAGGAAATATATGTATATGACATTATTTCTTCTAGAGTGGAGTTTTTGAAACAGGAATACAAAATACAAGGATGTGTTTCTATCGAGGAAGCGACAAAAGAAGCAGATATTTTAGTGTTTGCCGTAAGACCGCAGGATGCTGAAAATGTAAGTGTACAAGTGAAATCTTTTCTGGAGGAAAAAAGCATATTTGTTTCTATCTGCGCTGGTGTGAGGATAAAAAGCTTTGAACAATGGATCGGCTCCGATAAAAAGATAATTAGAGTAATGCCTAATACATTGACTGAGACGCAGCGCGGTTATACATCGTTGTGTATGAACGGTAATGTAGACAGAGAGATGGCAGAACCAGTATTCAGAATGATGGAGGCGATTGGACGTGTGATGGAGATAGCGGAAGACATGTTTGATAACTTTACGGCATACAGTTGCACAGGTCCGGCCTATCTCTTATATTTGATGAATGCTTTAATAGATGCGGGCGTCAGAACTGGTTTTTCAAGAAAAGATGCCAGAGCGATTACAATTGAGAACATGATCGGAACAGCAATGAAGGTAGAACAGATAAAGAAGCATCCCTTTGAAATTCTGGATACAATGACTTCGCCTGGTGGAGTAGGTATTGAAGGGATATATACTATGAATGAAGAAGGAATATATGGGAAAATCATGCACAGTGTAGAAGAAGCGGCACGCCGTTCGAAGGAACTGGCATAAGTGAGGAAGAGAAAAAGAGAGGGCAGATATATGGAAGAAAGGAATAAGAAAAAACGGGAAGAAAGACAGGCAACATTTGGTTTATCTATTGTAGTTATGTTGATAGTGATATTGATTCTGGTGGGGAGTATTCTTGTTTTAAAACTAGATCCACATATTCCGTTGATTATGTGTACATTTGTGCTGGTATTCTTCGGACTTTATTTACATATTACATGGAGTGACATGATGAGCGCCGCAGTAAAGTCTATATCAGAATGTATAGAAGCGATCATTATTATGATGTCTATAGGAATGGTTGTGGGCGCATGGGTATCATGTGGAACAGTTCCCTTCATCATTTATTGGGGACTGAAGGTGTTTTCACCGGCGTTCTTGCTTCCGTTTGCGGTATTTTTGTGTGCTTTGATGAGTACTCTGACGGGGTCATCTTGGACTACAGTAGGAACGATTGGTGTTGCATTCATGGGAATTGGTATGGCAATGGGAATCAATCCGGCTATTGTGGCGGGGGCTATTGTATGTGGTTCCTTTTTTGGCGATACACAATCTCCTATGTCTGACGGTTGTAATTTTGCTACGGCGATTTCGGGAGCAGGGCTTTACAACGGTGTAAAAGGAATGTTTATTTCTAATATTCCGGCTTTGCTGATCGGAATAATCATTTATGTGTTTATTGGTCTTCGATACTCCGGAGGAGATTTAGGTGGTGCAGAAGAGAGTATACAAGAAACACTTGGAGGATTGGCGGCTGGCTTTAATCTGACGCCGGCAGTATTAATACCTCCGGTTTTGTTGATTGTCTTGATTGTTATCAAATTTCCAGCGGTTCCGACCATGATAGCTGCAGCATTTTCAGGATGTATATGTTCTGTTTTATTCCAGGGCAATTCATTAGCTGATTCCCTAGGATTTATGATGAAAGGATATGTAGGCAATACAGGGGTAGAGGCTGTGGATAGTATCGTGACCCGCGGAGGCCTTTCCGCCATGATGAATACGGTTGCAATTGTAATTTTGTCTATGTGGATGGCAGGAGTACTGCAGAGAACAGGTATCATGCACGCAATCTTGGCAAAAATAGCTAGACTGGTTAAAAAGCCTGGCCCGCTGGTTGCTACGTCGACGGCCACGACATTTATTTTCAGTTATATTGCAGCGGATCCGTATCTTGCAATGATGCTTCCAGCAAAGGTTTATGGAGAAGCGTATGATTAATTGGGTTATGACAGAAGTGTTCTCTGCCGTTCTATCTCTGGAGCTGTATTCTTTGCTCCTATGGTTCCATGGGGATCGGGAGGTCTTTATACGGCAGCGGCTTTGGGGGTAGCGGTTACTGCGTATTTGCCATATTATTTTGTAGGATTTTTAGCACCGATATTAACGATCTTGTTCGCATTTCTAGGAATTGGAATGTATAAAGCGAAAAAGAGCGTAACGGAAACTGTATAGAGGAAAAGAAAATGAAGCGAAGGACAGAAAAAGAGGGAAATTTTACTTCTTCTATTATAATAATGATACTGGCAATAGCGGTTCTACTTATCGGGGTGGTGATCCTGAAACGGGATCCCCACATCCCGTTGCTCTGCAGCACGGCGTTGATATTGCTTTATGGTGTATATCTAGGTGTGCCATGGGCAGATATGAGGGCGTCTATTGTAAAAAGTATTTCAGAGTCAATCGAGGCGATTTTGATCATCTGTCTGATTGGTATGACGGTAGGAAGCTGGATATCTAGTGGAATCGTTCCGATGGTGATTTATTATGGACTGGAAATTTTTTCTCCGAAATGGTTTCTGGTATCTGTTTTATTCCTGTGTAGTATTATGTCATTGGTTACAGGATCGTCCTGGACGACAATCGGAACCATCGGAGTTGCGTTTATGGGAGTGGGATATGGTCTAGGTATTCCGTCAGGCATTACAGCGGGTGCCATTGTGTGCGGTGCATTTTTTGGAGATAAGCAGTCGCCTATGTCGGATTCTACCAATTTTGCGGCGGCAGTGGCAAAAACAGATTTGTATAAGCACGTTAAATCTATGGTATTTACAAATGAACCTGCCTTGCTAGTATCGTTGGTTGTATTTTTCATTATAGGTTTAAGATATGGGAATGCCAATGTAGATTATACCCAGGTAAATCTCATTATGGAAGGATTAGAGGAGGCGTTCCATTTTAATATTTTGCTCTTACTGCCTCTTGTTCTGCTCATTATACTCATTGCAAAGAAATTTCCGGCAATCCCTACTATGCTATTTGCAGCATTTTCGGGAGCAGTTTTCACAGTTCTGGTCCAGGGACGCTCCTTGAGTGATGCGCTTGGCTTTATGCACCAAGGATATACGGGAAATACGGGTATAGAAGCAGTAGATACATTACTGACCAGGGGCGGACTTAATTCTATGACGGGAACGATTACTTTGATGATGATGTCCCTGATGCTTGCAGGAGCGTTAGAACGTACGGGTGTCATGCGGAATTTGATCGCCAAAACGGCGAAATTGACGGATAAAAGATTCGGTCTTATTTCTACTACATTAGTATCCACGCTTTGTCTTGGGTACTTTGCGGCGGATCCGTATCTTGCCATGTTGCTGCCGGCAAATGCACTGGGGCAGAAATACGATGAGCAGGGAATTGACAGATGTGTTCTTTCTAGGACGCTGGAAGATGGCGGAACAACAATTTGTCCGATAGTTCCGTGGGGAACAAATGGAATTTATTGTGCGGCGACGCTGGGGGTTCCGGTAATGCAGTATATGCCTTACTATATTATGGGGATCGCGACGCCGATCATTGCGCTACTTTGTGCGGCTACAGGAATTGGGATTAAATATGTAAATAAGGAGAAAAAAGGTGGAAAACATATTAAAGAAAGTACAGTGTGATGTGGAAGAAACCGATTTAAGCTTTCTGGACGAAGCGAAAAAGCGCGCGGGCAGTATTGCGGTCAGAAAAACGGCTTTTGTGCAGGAAAAGGGTGTACGCTCTGAATTAAGCTATAAGAAAATAAAGGCAAAAAGCGGAGAACTGATGTATCATTATCACCTGTGTTGTAGAAATCTTGCGGAATTTCAGAATCAGGCAGAAGAACTGGAAATATTGCTGAAAGAAGAAAAATTACATTTAGATCGTTTCGGTGTCAGTATTGATTACGCAATGGCGTTGCCGGAGACGATAAGAGAGCAAAATAGACGTGGAGATGCATTATATTTTGCAGAGCAAGAAGATTGGAACATTCTTGGCATTTATCCGGAAATGCAGCCACATTTAGGAGATAATATGATTGGGAGTCCGGCGTCCTATTCGCTCGTACAAAAGGCGCTAAGTGCAGGAGTGACTACGATCGGAAATGTATCTCAGTTTTTTGGCTGGGATTATCCAGAATATACAGACGTAAAACAGAGAACAAAGAGTACGCTACAGGCGATAGCCCTGATGGCAGAAAAAAAGAAAGACGGAGCACTGATCCATTCTAATTTAGACGACGGATATGGAGATAAGGCGGGAGATCTGGGACTTCTGATAGGATGTGCACTTTTAGAAAAATATATAATCGAAACACTCATGGGAGCAAAAATTGCACATTCTTTTGGCGATATGTTTTATTCCCCAATGAAAAGGTTGGTATTTCTTTCTGCCTTAAAACAAATACACGGGCAAGAAATGGTCGGTTCTATGATCTTTGCAAATAAACTAGGGCGCAATAAAAAGAAGATAGAATTAAATACGGCACACATGTCAGAACATTTACTTTTCGATATGGCGGGGCAGTATATATACCAAACAGGGCACGCTGTGACGACTATGGCGAATCAGGGATTGACTCCACAGGTATCTTCGCGAGAAATCATACAGACATTGGAATATGCACGGGAGCTGGAAGGATATCTTCCACATATAGTCGATACGATTGATTTTGAAAAAATTGATAACACTGCGAAGAAAGTGGTATACAGAGGAAAGCTGTTCTTTGAAGCTGTATTAGAATATCTAGGAGGTTTCATAGATGTCGAAAACCCCTATGCAATGTTGTTGGCAGTCAAAGAGATCGGTATAAAATATCTGACAGAGAGATTCGAAAGAAAACAGGATACGGAAATTATTATAGCAGACTATAATTTATATGAGCATTAAGACGCATGCAGACATGGAGAGGAGGAATACAGATGGCAAACATGTTGGCAGGTAAAGTTGCTTTGGTGACAGGGGCAGCTAGAGGAATCGGAAAATGCATTGCATTAAAGTTGGCGGAATACGGGGCAGATGTCATTGTAAATGATTTGAAGGTGGACGAGAATTCTGAGGTGATGAAAGAGATACATAGCTTTGGAGTCAAGGGCTTCCCTCTGCAGGGGGATATTACGGACTGTCAGGCGGTTTCTGCAATGGTAGCAAAAGCAGTAAAAGAAATGGGGAGGATAGACATCTTGGTGAATAATGCCGGAGTCTATCCAGCGGTTCCAGTATTGGAGGTAGATGAGAAACATTTTGAATTTGTTGTGGACGTTAATATGAAAGGATTGTTTTTTATGTCACAGCAGGTAGTAAAACAGTCCATGCTTCCCAATAATTATGGAAAAATTATAAATATCAGCTCGTGCGATGGAAAGAATCCAGGAAAGGGAGTAGCTGTATATTCAGCGACAAAGGCTGCTGTTATCAGTTTTACAAAATCTTATGCACTGGAACTAGCGGATTATGATATTAATTCCAACGCTGTTGCAGCAGGGTGGGTGGAATCGGAACAGGTTTTGGCAAATGATAGATGGAAAGACGCACTTGCTATGATCCCTTCGCGTAGACTGGGAAAACTATCAGAAATTGCCGAAGCGGTTGCGTTTCTCTGTAATGATAAAGTTTCTTATATAAATGGAGAAATACTGGATGTAAATGGCGGTATTATTATGGACTAAAAAAGGAGGCTCCCATGATCTTCAATATTCAAAAGTGTTCTGTTCACGACGGGGATGGTCTGCGGACACTGGTATTTTTCAAAGGCTGTCCACTCGGGTGTAAATGGTGCGCCAATCCGGAATCACAGTCTTTTCAACAGGAAATCATGGAATCTTCCGCTAAATGCATAGGCTGTATGCGGTGTGTGAAAGAGTGCCCTGAAAAAGCGGTTGTACTGACTGAGGCGGGACCGACTATTGACAGAAAAAGCTGTGTGAAGTGTTTTCACTGTACGGAGATCTGTTATGCTGGTGCAAAATATGTGACAGGAAAAGCATACACGGTGGAGGAACTTTTTAAAGAGATTGAGAAGGACAGAATGTTCTATTCTATGTCGTCGGGAGGTGTTACCTTTTCCGGCGGGGAGCCTCTTGTACAGGCGGAATTTTTGACGCAAATTGCAAAAAAATGCCACGAAGAGGGTATCCATGTTATGTTAGAGAGCTGTGGATATGCAGAGTATGAAAAGTTTAAAACAGTGCTTCCTTTTATCGACGCTATGTTCATGGATCTGAAACATATTGATACAGAGATTCACCGAAGGTTGACAGGTAGAGGGAATCAGCTGATATTAGACAATATTCGGAAAATTTCTGAATTTGGTGTTCCGATTACTATACGGACACCTATAATCCCGGGATATAATGATGAAAAATTGAATATTACAGGGATAGCAGAATTTATTAAGGCAATTCCAAATGTACGGGAGTATGAATTGTTGGCATATCATAATTTGGGCGAATCGAAATACAAGGCACTGGGACGAGGGTATGCGTTGCATGATGTAAGGCCGCCTTCAGAGGAAGAAATGGACTCACTTGTAGCTACGGCCGAAGAAGTCTTAAAAGGCAGTGGGAAACATTGTTTTTATATCAAATAATTTATTGATCAAGGTAAGGAGGTAAGAATATGGTATTTGAGAGGATCCAAAAGTTACGTGAAAGAGAATTTGAAACAGAACCGAGCATCTGCCTAGAACGGGCGAGGATGGTGACGGAGTTTTACAGTCAGGCGTATATGGAACCATTTATGCTTCGCAGAGCAAAGTTCTTTCGGTATTTTCTGGAGAATAAAACGATCTATATTGATGATGAAGCGGTTCTGGCAGGAAACCAGGGTTCCAGGTTCCGTTCGTGTCCAGTGTTCCCAGAAGTAACAGCCTGGCTCTATGATGATGTGGATACGATAGATACAAGGACGGCTGACAGTTATCAGTTTATGCCTGGGGAAAAGGAAGAATTGAAAAAGATCGTGGCTCAATGGAAGGGAAAAACGTTTGGCGACTATACAAAACAACAAATCGCACCAGAAGTTGCAGAAATGGTGGATATTGGTATTTTTACAACTGGAAGTACGAACGTTTCTACAGGTTCTCATGCACCGGCATATTATGATTTAGTAAAATATGGATACCGGCATTATATCGATCTGTGTAAACAAAAGCTGGAAGCAATGGAGGATATGGATATTACTTCCCTTGAGCAGAAGATGACATGGGAAAGTATGATCATTGTTATGGAGGCTATCATTGCTTATGCACGTCGTTATGCGGAGTTAGCGGAAAAAATGGCAGAAGAATGTAGCGATCCCGAACGAAAGGAACAGCTTCTGACGATTGCGGAAAACTGTCGTGTTGTTCCGGAGAATAAGCCGCAGAATTTCCATCAGGCAATACAACTGGTGTGGTTTACACATCTGGCTCTTATGCTGGAAGTAAACGGACAGAATCACTGCTTTGGCAGGTTTGATCAATATATGTATCCGTTCTATGCACAGGATATTAAAAATGGAGTCAGTGAAGATTTTATTATGAATCTGGTTCACGAACTGAAGCTAAAGTGTTCCGATCTGTGGGTACTTAGAAATCAGACGGAATCTCTTGCCTATGCAGGGTGTCCACTTTGGATGCACATGCTGATGGGCGGAATGTTGCCTAATGGGAAAGACGGCTGTAATGAACTGACCGATCTGATTCTTAAATCGATCACAGAGATGCCAACTAAGGCGCCAGTTATGTCCTTCCGATACCATGATAATATAAACAGAAAGACATTTCGTCTAGCATTGGAAGCGATACGTTCAGGGGCAAGCCAGCCGGCTATTTTTAACGACAATGTATGTATTCCTACATTGCTTTCCCTTGGGTTTACACTTAAGGAAGCTCGAAATTATGCTTTCTGTGGGTGTGTAGAATCAATTGTTCCGGGAAAAACAGATTTTAACGCAAATGTAGGATACTTTAATCCTGTTAAGGTGCTTGAGATTACGCTGAACGATGGTATGGATCCATTGACGAAAAAACAGGTAGGGCCACATACAGGAGATGTAAGGACATTTACTTCAGTGGAGCAGATTATGGAAGCATATAAGATACAGGAACAGTATTTTGTAAAATATTTCCTTACTACATTTGATAAAATTGTTTCTTGCCATGCCTATATGCTGCCGACGATCGCGGCTTCCTGCTTTGTTGATGGATGTATTGACAGTGGAAAGGTACTGCAGCAGGGAGGCGCGGAACATAAATATTCGGCTGCAGCGATCACAAGTATTGCCAATGTGGCTGACTCTCTTGCGGCGATCCAGGTGTGTGTATTTGACAAAAAGTATCTGACGATGGCAGAATTAATGGAATTGTTAGAGAAAGACTTTGAAGGCCGCGAAGATATGCGCCAGCTTCTCCTTAATAAAGCACCTAAGTACGGCAATGATATTGAACTGGTGGATGACTATGCAAGATGGATTGTGGATCAGTGTAACGAGGATATTGTCCATTTCATGGATGGGCGTGGTGGAAGATTTACCACAGTATATGCGACACAATCTTATAATGTAGTTGTTGGAAGACTTATCGGGGCTACACCAGACGGGAGGCATGCGTTTGCCGACCTGGCGGATAATGCATCACCCATGAATGGACTGGACTGCTGTGGACCTACGTCGGTAGTGAAGTCGGTTTCTCATTTAGATCATTTTATACCTCAGAATGGGATCTTATTAAATCAGAGATTCGATCCAGCGGTGATAAAAGGGGAAAAAGGGTTGGATATTTTGGAAAGTGTAGTAAGATCCTTCTGTAATATGAAGGGAGAGCATATCCAAATTACGGTGGTAGATACGGATACACTAAAAGCAGCGCAAAAAGATCCGAAATCCTACCAGAATATTTTGGTTCGCGTAGCGGGTTACTCGGCTTATTTTATTGAGCTGGATAAGCAGGTACAGGATAATATCATTACTCGTACTCTTCAGCAGGGGCTGTAGAAAGGAAATATCCTCAGAAAAAAATATGGCAGTGAGAATATGAGAAAATGTGGATTGTTCTTGACATAATCCATAAACCATGCTATTTTATATTAGTAACTGCCAAAGACAGCAGGTGCCGTAAGGCATAAGGAGAAAACGCCTGCCGAGGAAGAGTAAAATTCTTGTATTGAATTTGTGATCCTCTGTGTCTTTGTGCACAGAGGATTTTTATTTGCAGAGGAAGCTTTCTTCCTTTTGCAGTAAAACCCTCCGGGTATCGGCAGTATACGCAAATAAAATAAGGAGGTGTACCAGAAAGTGGCAAAAGTTGAATTAAAACAACCAATCGTAAATGCAATTGCAGAAGAGATCAAAGATGCTGAGTCAGTTGTTCTCGTAAACTATCGTGGTCTTACTGTGGCACAGGACACAGAATTACGTAAACAGCTCAGAGAAGCAGGCGTGATTTACAAAGTTTATAAGAACACGATGATGAAAAGAGCTTTCGAAGGAACAGTATGTGAAGGTCTGGAAGAACATCTGGAAGGGCCGAGCGCAATCGCAATTTCCAAAGATGACGCTACAGCACCGGCAAGAATTCTTTGTAATTTTGCTAAGACAGCAAATGCTCTGGAATTAAAAGGCGGTGTTGTAGAAGGAGCGATCTACGACACAGCGGGATTGACAGAACTGTCTAAGATTCCATCCAGAGAAGAATTGCTTTCCAAACTGCTTGGAAGCATTCAGTCACCAATTACAAACTTCGCCCGTGTTATCAATCAGATTGCAGAAAAAGGCGGGGCAGAGAATTGCGAAGCTGCTTCTGCTAACGAAGCAGAGGAAGCGCCGGCGGCAGAGCCAGCAGAAGCTCCTGCTGAGGAGACGGCAGCTCCGGCAGAAGAATAAGAGCCTGATAAATTTAAGACAGGCAGTCGTATGAAAAATAAAAAAAGAAATGATATGGAGGAAATGAAAATGGCTAAATTGACAACAGCTGAAATGATTGAAGCAATCAAAGAGTTATCAGTATTAGAATTAAATGAATTAGTAAAAGCTTGTGAAGAAGAATTTGGTGTATCTGCAGCAGCAGGTGTTGTAGTTGCAGCAGCAGGCGGAGAAGCAGCAGCGGCTGAAGAAAAAGATGAGTTTGATGTAGAACTTGTATCTGCTGGTTCTTCTAAGGTTAAAGTAATCAAAGTTGTTCGTGAGATCACAGGACTTGGACTGAAAGAAGCAAAAGAGCTGGTTGACGGAGCTCCGAAGGTAGTAAAAGAAGCTGTTTCTAAGGCAGAAGCTGAAGAAATCAAAGCAAAACTGGAAGGCGAAGGCGCAGAAGTAAACCTGAAATAATTACTTTTGATAAAGGAATTTCAAGACCGCAGAAGATAAAACGCTTCTGCGGTTTTTGTTTTATATAATAGGAAATTTTACCGCTTTGCGGTATTGCGGCGGCGCGCAAAGTGGACAAGTCCCTCAAGAGTGAGGAGCAGGGGAGTTGAAGTGGGGGTGCCCACTTTGTTCTAGAGAGATGGGAGGGATTCTTATCACATTTGCGATAAAATGTCAAGAGAAAAATAGAAAAACATAGGAAAAACGTTGACAATAAAAAGCGTTTTGTGTTATAGTAAAAAATGCGCTATTATGGAAAGGTATGCCATATAGTGGCAGAAATACCATTACAAGGCTCTTTTCTTGTAAGTTAGTCAACTTAAACTGCTGGAGGAAACTCTGCGGTTTGTAAATGCTGTTGTCTGGCAGAATTGTGTAAGGTTTCAATCAGACAGTGGCGCAAATAATATATGAGGAGTGAAACGTCAATGGAGAAAAACAGAATTCGTCCCATCACAAATGGAAAAAGTTTTCGTATGAGCTATTCCAGACAAAAAGAAGTATTAGAGATGCCGAATTTGATCGAAGTCCAGAAAGATTCCTATCAGTGGTTTCTGGGTGAAGGATTAAAAGAGGTATTTGATGATATTTCCCCAATTGCCGACTATAGCGGACATTTAAGTCTGGAATTTGTGGATTTTACGCTCTGCGAAGATGACGTAAAGTACACGATTGAAGAATGCAAAGAACGTGACGCAACCTATGCGGCGCCTTTGAAGGTAAGAGTGCGGCTTTACAACAAGGAAAATGATGAGATAAATGAGCACGAAATCTTTATGGGAGATTTACCGTTGATGACAAAGACTGGTACATTTGTGATTAACGGTGCAGAACGTGTTATCGTAAGCCAGCTTGTACGTTCCCCGGGAATTTATTATGGAATTGCACATGATAAGCTCGGAAAAGAGCTATATTCAGCTACGGTAATTCCGAACCGCGGCGCATGGCTTGAATATGAGACAGACTCCAATGACGTTTTTTATGTACGTGTAGATAGAACAAGAAAGGTTCCGATCACAGTATTGATTCGTGCTCTTGGAATTGGTACGAATGCAGAGATTCTGGATTTGTTTGGAGAAGAACCGAAGATCCTTGCAAGTTTCGGCAAAGATACAGCCGAAAACTATCAGGAAGGCTTATTAGAGTTATACAAAAAAATCCGTCCGGGTGAACCTCTTGCAGTGGACAGTGCAGAAAGTCTGATCACAAGCATGTTTTTTGACCCGAGAAGGTATGATCTGGCGAAGGTTGGGCGCTATAAATTTAATAAAAAGCTGATGCTGAAAAATCGTGTGAGAGGCAGGATTCTGGCAGAGGACGTTGTCAGCCAGATTACAGGGGAAGTGATCGCTGAAAAAGGAACGAAGATCACCAGAGAGATCGCGGATGCGATTCAGAACTGTGCAGTGCCTTACCTCTGGGTAGAGGGAGAAGATGAAAGCCGCAATATTAAGATCCTGTCTAATATGATGGTAGATCTGCAGGCTGTTGTTGACATAGATCCGAAGGAAGTCGGTGTGACAGAGCAGGTATATTATCCTGTGCTCGCAGGCATCTTAGAGGAGTCCGCAGGGGATATTGAGGAATTGAAAAGCCTGATCCGCCGCGACATCCATGATCTGATACCAAAGCATATTACAAAAGATGATATTCTGGCGTCAATTAACTACAACATTCATCTGGAATATGGAATGGGAAATGACGATGACATTGACCATTTAGGAAACCGCCGTATCCGTGCGGTTGGAGAGCTGCTTCAGAACCAATACAGGATTGGTCTGTCCAGACTGGAAAGAGTGGTTCGCGAGAGAATGACGACACAGGATCAGGACGGTATTTCTCCGCAGTCTCTGATCAACATCAAGCCGGTTACTGCAGCAGTGAAAGAATTCTTTGGTTCTTCCCAGCTGTCCCAGTTTATGGATCAGAACAATCCTCTCGGTGAGCTGACGCATAAGAGACGTCTCTCGGCATTGGGGCCAGGCGGTTTGTCCAGGGATCGTGCCGGATTCGAGGTGCGTGACGTTCACTATTCCCATTATGGAAGAATGTGCCCTATCGAGACTCCGGAAGGTCCGAACATTGGTCTTATCAACTCTCTTGCAACCTATGCAAGAATCAATGAATATGGTTTTGTGGAGGCTCCGTACCGTAAGATTGATAAATCCGATCCGGAGAATCCGGTTGTCACAGAAGAAGTAGTATATATGACGGCAGACGAGGAAGATAACTACCATGTTGCACAGGCAAATACACCTCTGGATGCGGAAGGACATTTTATCAATAAAAATGTATCCGGTCGTTACCGCGAGGAGACGCAGGAATATGAGAGAAGTAAATTTGACTATATGGATGTGTCTCCGAAGATGGTGTTCTCTGTAGCGACTGCACTGATTCCGTTCTTGGAAAACGACGACGCAAACCGTGCGCTGATGGGTTCCAACATGCAGCGTCAGGCAGTACCGCTTCTGACAACAGAGGCTCCGGTAGTAGGAACAGGTATGGAAGTAAAGGCAGCAGTGGACTCCGGCGTATGTATTGTTGCGGAACAGGGAGGGACGGTAGAGCGTTCTACTTCTACAGAAATTATAATCCGGCATGATGACGGAACGAAGAAAACGTATAAGCTGACAAAATTTTTGAGAAGTAACCAGAGCAACTGCTACAACCAGAGACCGATCGTAGAAAAGGGCGAGCGTGTAGAAGAGGGACAGGTTATTGCAGACGGTCCGTCTACTTCCAACGGGGAGATGGCGCTTGGCAAGAATCCTCTGATTGGATTTATGACATGGGAAGGCTATAACTATGAGGATGCAGTCCTTTTAAGTGAAAGATTGGTGCAGGACGACGTCTATACGTCTGTGCATATTGAAGAATATGAGGCAGAAGCAAGAGATACAAAGCTGGGGCCGGAAGAAATCACCAGAGACATTCCGGGCGTAGGGGATGATGCCCTCAAAGATTTGGACGAGAGAGGTATTATCCGGATTGGTGCAGAGGTACGTGCCGGAGACATTCTGGTCGGCAAAGTGACCCCAAAGGGAGAGACAGAGCTGACAGCAGAGGAAAGACTGCTGCGTGCAATTTTCGGCGAAAAGGCGCGTGAAGTAAGGGATACTTCTTTGAAAGTGCCGCATGGTGAATATGGAATTGTTGTGGATGCAAAAGTGTTTACAAGAGAAAACGGAGATGAACTGTCTCCTGGCGTAAACCAGGCAGTCCGCATTTACATTGCACAGAAAAGAAAGATTTCCGTAGGAGATAAAATGGCGGGACGTCATGGAAATAAAGGTGTTGTATCCCGCGTTCTTCCGGTAGAGGATATGCCGTTTCTGCCAAATGGACGTCCGCTTGACATTGTACTGAATCCTCTTGGTGTGCCGTCTCGTATGAATATCGGACAGGTATTGGAGATTCATTTGAGCCTGGCAGCGAAAGCACTTGGCTTTAATATCTCTACGCCAGTATTCGACGGCGCTAACGAGGTGGACATTATGGATACTCTGGATTTGGCAAATGATTATGTCAATCTGGAATGGGAAGAATTTGAGAAGAAGCATGGAGAAGAGCTTCTCCCAGAGGTTCTCAAGTATCTTTCGGAAAACAGGGAACACAGAAAACTGTGGAAGGGCGTTCCACTTTCCAGAGATGGAAAAGTGCGCCTGCGCGACGGACGTACCGGAGAATTTTTCGACAGTCCGGTTACAATCGGACACATGCATTATCTGAAGCTCCACCATCTGGTAGATGATAAGATCCATGCGCGTTCTACAGGCCCTTACTCACTGGTAACACAGCAGCCACTCGGAGGAAAGGCACAGTTCGGCGGACAGCGCTTTGGAGAGATGGAAGTGTGGGCATTGGAGGCATATGGTGCGTCGTATACACTACAGGAGATTTTAACAGTGAAGTCCGATGATGTGGTAGGGCGTGTTAAGACGTATGAGGCAATTATCAAAGGAGAAAATATCCCAGAGCCAGGCGTGCCGGAATCTTTCAAGGTACTGTTAAAGGAATTGCAGTCACTGGCGTTAGACGTACGTGTGCTGCGTGATGATAATACAGAAGTAGAAATTATGGAAACTGTAGACTATGGTGAGACCGATTTGCGCCATATCATCGAGGGAGATAAAAAATACCGCGATGAAAATGAATCATTCGGCGCACATGGATTCACAGAACAGGAATTTGTTGGAGAAGAGCTTGAAGATATAGAGCCGGAGGAAGAGGAACCGGATGATGATGAGATGGAATTAGAATTTGACGAATACCTGGATGAAGAAGAATAGGAGGAGCCAATTTTATGCCAAACAGTAATGAACAACAATATCAACCGTTAACCTTTGATGCAATTAAAATCGGGCTGGCTTCACCGGAAAAAATCATGGAATGGTCAAGAGGTGAGGTGACAAAACCGGAGACCATCAATTACAGGACATTAAAACCAGAGAAAGACGGGCTTTTCTGTGAACGAATTTTCGGACCAAGCAAAGATTGGGAATGCCATTGTGGAAAATATAAGAAAATCCGCTATAAAGGAGTTGTGTGTGACCGCTGTGGTGTTGAGGTTACAAAGGCAAGTGTGCGCCGCGAACGTATGGGACATATTGCCCTTGCTGCTCCGGTTTCCCATATCTGGTATTTCAAAGGAATCCCAAGCCGTATGGGACTAATACTGGATATTTCCCCGAGAACATTGGAGAGAGTACTGTATTTTGCGTCTTATATTGTGTTGGATAAGGGAGAGACAGATTTACAGTATAAACAGATTCTTTCAGAGGCAGAATACCAGGAGCAGAAAGAAAAATGGGGATATGGCTCTTTCCGCGTCGGAATGGGCGCAGAGGCTATAAAAGAACTTCTGGAAGCGATTGATCTGGAGAAAGAATATAAAGAACTACAGGCGGGCTTAGAAAACGCAACAGGACAGAAGCGCGCAAGAATCGTGAAACGTCTTGAAGTAGTAGAGGCATTTCGGGAATCCGGCAACAAGCCAGAGTGGATGATTCTTACGGCAATTCCAGTTATCCCGCCGGATTTGCGGCCAATGGTACAGTTAGATGGTGGACGCTTTGCGACATCTGACTTAAATGACCTTTACAGAAGAATTATCAACCGTAATAATCGTCTGAAGAGACTGCTGGAGCTGGGAGCGCCGGATATTATTGTAAGAAATGAGAAACGTATGCTTCAGGAGGCAGTCGACGCATTGATTGACAATGGACGCCGCGGACGTCCGGTGACGGGGCCTGGAAACAGAGCGCTGAAGTCATTGTCTGATATGCTCAAAGGAAAATCCGGACGTTTCCGTCAGAATCTGCTCGGAAAACGTGTAGACTACTCTGGACGTTCGGTTATTGTCGTTGGGCCGGAGCTGAAAATCTATCAGTGCGGTCTGCCGAAAGAAATGGCGATCGAGCTGTTTAAGCCGTTTGTTATGAAAGAGCTTGTAGCGAATGGTACGGCGCACAATATCAAAAATGCTAAGAAGATGGTGGAAAGGCTTCAGCCGGAAGTATGGGATGTGCTCGAGGAAGTCATCAAAGAGCATCCGGTTATGCTAAACCGCGCCCCCACATTGCATAGACTGGGAATTCAGGCATTTGAGCCGATCCTTGTAGAAGGAAAGGCGATCAAGCTCCACCCTCTTGTATGTACTGCGTATAACGCCGATTTTGATGGAGACCAGATGGCGGTTCATGTACCACTGTCCGTAGAAGCGCAGGCAGAATGCCGTTTCCTGCTCCTGTCTCCTAACAACCTTTTGAAACCGTCTGACGGTGGACCGGTGGCGGTTCCTTCTCAGGATATGGTACTTGGTATCTATTATTTGACACAGGAAAGACCCGGAGCAAAAGGGGAAGGCATGTTCTTTAAAAATGTAAGTGAGGCGATTCTTGCATATGAGAATGGCTACATTACACTGCATTCTAAGATCAAAGTGCGTGTTTCTAAAGAAATGCCAGATGGGACAGTAAAAAGTGGTACGATTGACGCTACATTGGGAAGATTGTTATTCAATGAGATCATTCCGCAGGATTTGGGATTTGTGGACAGAGAAGTGGAAGGCAACGAATTGTTGCTGGAAGTGGATTTCCATGTAGGGAAGAAACAGTTGAAACAAATCTTAGAGAAGGTTATCAATACGCATGGCGCTACACAGACAGCAGAAGTGTTGGATGATGTTAAGGCGATTGGATATAAATTTTCCACAAGGGCAGCGATGACGGTGTCTATTTCTGATATGACAGTGCCGCCTCAGAAACCACAGATGATTGAAGAAGCACAGAACACAGTAGATAGAATTACGAAAAACTATAAACGTGGTTTGATTACGGAGGAAGAACGTTACAAAGAAGTTGTAGAGACCTGGAAGGCGACAGATGATAAATTGACAGAGGCGCTGCTTTCCGGTTTGGATAAATATAACAATATCTTTATGATGGCAGATTCGGGAGCCCGTGGTTCCGACAAGCAGATCAAACAGCTTGCGGGTATGCGTGGTCTGATGGCGGATACAACAGGACGTACGATTGAGTTGCCGATTAAGTCTAATTTCCGTGAAGGATTGGATGTATTGGAATACTTTATGTCTGCTCACGGCGCGCGTAAAGGATTGTCAGATACCGCGCTTCGTACAGCCGATTCAGGATACCTGACAAGACGTCTGGTTGATGTTTCCCAGGAGTTAATTATCCATGACAGTGACTGTGTGGAAGCAGGAAAAGAAATTCCAGGTATGTACGTGAAAGCGTTCATGGATGGAAACGAAGAGATTGAAAGCCTTCAGGAACGTATTACAGGACGTTTCTCCTGTGAGGATATCAAGGACAAAGAGGGAAATGTGCTTGTAAAGGCGAACCATATGATTACGCCGAGACGTGCTGAGAAAGTAATGAAAAAAGGCGTAGATGAAAAGGGCGAGCCGCTTAAGAGAGTGAAAATCCGTACCATTCTTACCTGTAAATGTAAAGACGGCGTATGCTCCAAGTGCTACGGCGCGAATATGGCAACCGGCGAGGCGGTACAGGTCGGCGAGGCAGTCGGTATTATCGCGGCACAGTCTATTGGTGAGCCGGGTACACAGCTTACCATGCGTACTTTCCATACAGGCGGTGTTGCCGGCGACGATATTACACAGGGTCTCCCACGTGTTGAGGAGCTTTTCGAGGCGAGAAAGCCAAAAGGACTTGCAATCATTACGGAGTTTGCCGGCAAAGCAACAATCAGCGATACAAAGAAGCGGCGTGAGATTATCGTCACGAATGATGAGACGGGTGAATCAAAGGCATATTTGATTCCTTACGGCTCTAGAATTAAGATTCAGGATGGTGCAGAGTTAGAGGCTGGAGATGAACTGACAGAAGGTAGCGTAAATCCGCACGATATTCTGAAGATCAAAGGATTGCGCGCGGTACAGGATTATATGATTCAGGAAGTACAGCGTGTATATCGTTTGCAGGGTGTTGAGATCAATGATAAGCATATTGAGGTGATTGTGCGTCAGATGCTTAAGAAAGTCCGCATAGAGGAAAAAGGTGACAGCGACTTCCTGCCAGGAATGATGGAGGATGTCCTGGAATTCAACGAAGTAAATGAACGCCTCGAGGCAGAGGGGAAAGAACCTGCAACAGGAGAGCAGATCATGCTTGGTATTACGAAGGCTTCTCTTGCTACGGATTCCTTCTTGTCAGCAGCTTCCTTCCAGGAGACAACCAAAGTTCTGACAGAGGCGGCTATCAAAGGAAAAGTAGACCATCTGGTAGGACTGAAAGAGAACGTCATTATTGGTAAGCATATTCCTGCCGGTACCGGCATGAAAAAATACCGCGACGTAAAACTCAGTACAGAACTGGAAGCAGAGGAAGAAATGAACTTCGATGAAGAGCTGGAATTAGAAGAAGAACTGTCAGCTGTAGAGGATATAGAGTAAAAATATCTGATAAAATAGGAAAAATATAATAAAAACCGTTGTCAGAAGAGACGTATCATTAGATAGCACTTCTGACAATGGTTTTTTCATTTTAAGCGTATTTTCTGGACTTATTCCTAATGAGAAATTTATGGATAGGAGTTACACATCATAATAGGGGGCTCTAAAGCTCAGAGGTATTTTGTCGACAGACTGAATGGAGAAGGTTTGTGAATAATATACAATTTATGTTGACAAAAATGGAAAAAATAGGTAATATGGAATAAAAGTACATCAGTGATATATCACTGATGTACCAAAGGGATTCTGCAAATATATTATAAAGGAGGGAGGCAATGGCGAAAAGACAGTCTATGACTGAACGGGTTCTCCAGGAACTGAGAAATGATATTATCAACTGGAATTATGAAGAGAACGACATGATAACAGAGGCAGAAGTTTCGCAGAAATTCGGTGTCAGCAAGACACCTTCCAGAGAGGCACTCAATTATCTGTGTATGGAAGGATTTCTTGAGAAGATTCCCAATAAAGGGTATTTGGTAAAAGGAATCTCTGTCACAGAGCTTCAAAGTCTTTTTCAGTTTAGGGGAATATTAGAAAAAGCTTCCGCAGAAATGGCAATTCAATATGCGACGGATGAAGAACTTAAATTTTTGAAAGACTATACAGAAGAACAGATTGCAAAAATTGAAGGGAGCACATATCAGGAGTACAGTGAGATGAATATGCAGTTTCATATGTCAGTGGCATATTTATCGAGAAATCCTTATCTGATGTCCTCTCTCGAAAGTATATTGAATAAGTTAAGACGTGTACTTGTGAAGGATTGGAAGAGCTCAGAAGCAAAAAGTCTTATGGAAGAGCATTTAGAGCTGGTCAGTGCTTTGTGTACGCGAGATGTAGATCGAGCGAAGCAATATGTGGAAAAAGAATTAGGAGGTGTAGAGTACAGACTGTATTTCCGAGAAGGAAAAAATTTCTGAGATTTTCGCTGCATGTTCAAAAATGAAAAGAAAGGAGGGAGAGAGGATGAAGAAAGTGTTGCTGCTTACAACAGGAGGAACAATTGCAGCGCGAAAAGGAGAGCAAGGACTGGCCCCTGACATTAAATGTCAGGATATTCTGCAGATGCTGCCGGAGTTAGAAGGATTCTTCAAAATAGAGAGTAGAGACATTCTGAATCTGGACAGCTCGAATATTCAGCCGGAAGAATGGCAGTATATAGCAGAGATTGTGACGGAAATGCTGCCTAAGTATGATGGAATTATTATTACCCATGGAACAGATACAATGGCATATACAGCTTCTGCACTTAGCTATATGCTTCAGAATCTCTGTAAGCCTGTCGTTTTGACTGGTGCTCAGATCCCAATTGAACGGATGTTTACGGATGCAAAGAGAAATCTGCAGACTGCCTTTGCTGCAGTAAATGCAGGTGTAGAAGGGGTTACAATCGCATTCGATGACAAAATCATCAATGGGTGCAGGGCAGTGAAAGTAAGGACACTGGGATTTAATGCTTTTGAAAGTATTTCAGCTCCTTATCTGGGAGAGGTTTATGCAGATGGAATTCATGTATATGCACACAATATGGACAGAAAAAGAGACACATTTTGTCTGAAAAAGGAACTTTGTACGGATGTATTTCTTCTAAAGCTGATACCAGGTACGAACCCAGAGATATTTGACCGGCTGTTGGATATGAAGTACCGTGGAATTGTGATAGAAGCTTTTGGGGCTGGCGGTACACATTTTGAACGAAGGAATCTTATACCGAAACTGAAAAAGCTTGTGGAAAATGGAATCAGTATTGTAGCATGTAGTCAATGCTTGTATGAAAAAAGTGATTTTTCTATGTATGAAGTAGGACGAAAGCTTTTAGAATGCGGTGTAATACCTGGACGCGATATGACAACAGAAGCGATTGTAACGAAGCTGATGTGGGCTTTAGGGCAGACAGAGGATCCAAAGGAAGTCAGGGCGATATTCAATACGGATTATGCCGGAGAGGTTACGTTGTAAATGGAAGAAATGACAAAAGAGAGAAAGGACTAGAAGGAGGGAATTTATGCAAGAACAAGAAAAGAAAGTGGCTGTGGAAGAAACAGTAGATACAGAGTATATGCTGGAACCAGTTCCCATGAATAAGAGAAGATCCACATACAGCCAGATTATGGTATGGGTTGGGTTTGGATATTGTGCAACAGGGCTGTTTGTCGGAGGCACACTTGCCGGATATGGCGGGGCGCCGGGCTTAAATCCTGTAGAGGCACTGCTGGCAATAATATTAGGAGAAGGGTCACTGCTCATTATGACGGCTCTTCTTGGAATTGCAGCACATAAAACAGGTTTGAACTTATCTTTAATATCCAGGTATTCTTATGGAAGCAAGGGATTCATTATCCCGATGGCAGTGATGGCGCTTCTGACATTGGGCTGGTTTTCCAGTATTGTCGGAATGATTGCTGATATATGGGGAGGCTTTATAGGTAATTCAAGTGGAATTACAGTATTTAGTCCGGCAAGCTGGGGATATGAAGGGGTTCCGGATATTACATTGGAGGTTTTAATTGCCGTTATATTCTGGGGGATTATTTTTACTATCAGTGCAATTCGCGGAATCAGCGCTATAGAAAAAGTAGCGAAGGTAGTATGCCCGCTTATTCTGCTTGTTGCGATTATCGCCGGTATCGGTATGATAAATGAAGGCGGCGGAGTCGGCAGCTTTATGAACAAGGCAAATGAGTTAGACGGACTGGGACTTGGAACAGGTATTACAGCAGTAGTAGGAAGCTGGGTTGCCGGAGCCGTAATGGGCGTGGATATGTTCCGGTTTAATAAAAGTGTAAAAGCAGTGTGGTGGTGCGCAGCAGCCTGCTTTGTCTTTACGAACCCGCTTTTGAATATTGTTGGATATATCGGAAGTGTCAGCGCCGGACAGTACAACTATGTGGCGTGGATGATGGAATTTAGTGTGATTCTTGCTCTTGTTGCTGTATTTACATGGACGACGTCTCTTTGGACAACCGACAATAGCGAATTGTATTGTAACTCACTGTATACAGGGCCGATACTGGATGCGGTAGGTGTGAAAGTAAACCGGAAGGTTTTAGTTGCCATTTGCGGTATCCTGGGAACTATTCTTGGAGCGATTGGTTTCTATCAGATTTTCTTTGCAAACTTTATCAATACATTGGGAGCAATGGCACCTCCTCTGTGTGCACCGATTCTTGCAGATTATTATCTGGTAGGGAGAAAGAAATACGATGCGAAGTTGTTACATAAACAGCCGAGATGGCGTTGGGCGGGAGTGATTTCCTTTATAATCGGCGCGGGACTTGGATATTATTTCCAGTATGTAACGCCTCTTCCGTATAACCTGCCTTCCGGCTTGTTCGCAATGATCGTTTCTGTGATTATTTACTATATCATTTACAAATTCATGCCTGACAAAAAGGCTGACAAAGAGCTGATGGAAGAATTATAATAAGAGCTATCCCGAAGGGAATGAGTGGCGAGGAAATAAGATGAAAAAGGAGATGGAAGATATGAAAAAAGTATTTTTAAACGAGATGAGCGCACGTGAAGTAAAGGCAATGCTGGAGCATGCGGACGAGGTGACGGCAATCACCTGTTTTGGTTCCTGTGAAAGCCATGGCTGGCACTGCTGTCTGGGACCGGATTTCTTTGTTCCCACAGAAGTTGCAAAGCGGGTTGCTGAAAAATTAGACAATGTAGTGGTTGTGCCGGCGGTGCCATTTGGAACGTCCATTCACTATAATCAATATCCAATGTCCGTTACACTTCGATATGATACAGAGATTGCGATCGCAGAAGATATTTTTGAAAGCCTGATTAACAATGGAATCAAACATATCTATATATTAAACGGACATGACGGAAATATACCGGCGCTGGAAATTGCGGCACATAATGTAAAAGACCGCCATAAAGATGCAAAGTTTTTGTATATGCCTGCATGGTGGAACAAAGTAGGCCCAATTATGGGAGATCGCTTCGAAGTATGGAACGGACTTGGACATGGCGGCGAGGGAGAGACATCTATTATGATGGCAGTACGTCCTGAACTGGTAAATCTGGAATATGCGGAGAGCCAGGTTCCTGAAAAGGTAATCGACGTGAATAAAACAACAGATATTATCTGGGACATCAAGGAGATCACAAAGACGGGAGCGACCGGAGATCCGACGAAGGCCTCTATTGAAAAAGGCAATCAGATGCTGGATATTCTGGTAGGGCTGGTAGCAGACGCCATTGAAGAAATGAACCGTACAGGGTGGACTTACGGGACAAAATAAAGCGAGAAAAGGAGTAATTACTATCGTTCAGTATGGTATGCGAAATGTTAGATGTTGTTTAAATTTGCATGACAACAGAAACAAAAGGTAACAAAATGGCGTGGGTCAGAAGGAAGGGACCCGCGCCATTGTATTGAAGGATAAAATTATTATTGTGAAATTATTAATCCGTCAGGGCATAACCATAGCGAATTTTACGGTAGATTTTTTGAATGATTGTAATCGGGAGACTGACGAGAATAAACAGGGATGAAAATACCCCCACAGAACCTCCGATAATCATAAGCAATATTAAACCGATATTCATATGATGTACACTCCTTTGACGTTTAAAATTTCTAATCGTTATTATAAAGGGTGCAGGAACATATGAAAAGAAAAAGGGAGAGTTCTTAGCAGTATTTTAACAGGTTTAAGCTATTCTTCTTCATCCTCTGCCATCCGGTATCCGACGCCTACTTCTGTAAAAATATATTCCGGCTGTGCAGGATCAGATTCAATTTTCCTCCGGATATTTGCCATATTAACACGAAGAATTTTATTGTCATCATCTGCAAAAGGCCCCCAGACATTCGATAAAATAGAAGCATATGTGATGACCTTTCCGGAATTTTGTGCCAGATAAGAGACGATTTTATATTCGATTGGCGTCAAATGCACGATAGACTCATTGACGGTAAGGAGCCTGCGTGTAAAGTCCAGAATCATCCCCTTATGGCGGTAAGGACGTATATAAAGAGGGTTGTCTGTATTCATCCGGTTGCTGTGGCGGAGGGAAGCACGTATACGCGCCAGAAGCTCGGAAGTACCAAAGGGCTTGGTGATATAATCATCTGCCCCTTGATCGAGGGCGGTTACTTTCTCACGTTCTGCATTGCGGGCGGAAATGACAATGATAGGAGTACTAGTCCAGGTACGTACTTCTTGGATGATCGCATTTCCACTTATATCAGGGAGTCCCAGATCGAGCAGAATAATATCAGGACACTGTGAACGGATAAGCTCTAGTCCGTCCCGCCCGTTGTCTGCACAGAAAACACGATAGTCGTGGCGTTTTAATATTTTCCCCATAAAAGTCTGTATATTTTTTTCGTCTTCAATAATCAGAACTGAAAATTTATGCGGCATAGTTTTCCTCCTTATCTTTAGGCAGTGTAAATGAGAATTCTGCACCACGGCTGTGATTCGCGGCAGTGATGACCCCATCATGTGCCTGTACGATTGTTTTGCAGATGGAAAGCCCGATTCCGATTCCTTTGTGACCGTCGGAAGAATCAGAAGAATACTGCCCTTCAAATATAAACGGCAGTTGTTTTTCATCCAGTCCAATTCCATAATCCCGAATAATAAATGTGACCGATTCAGGGTCTTCTATGATGATTAAATCGGAGGGTTCCTTACTTCCAGAATGAATAAAAGAGTTTTCCAGAAGATTGATTAAAACCTGCTCGATTAAGGTGGCATCCAAAGGAAGCATAAGGAAGTCATTGGGCATGGTCACTTTGACTTTCATATCCGGATGACGCTTCTGGAGTCGTAAAATTGCCTCAGAGACAACCTCTTCTACAACTTCGAGCGATTTTTTGACTTTTCCGGTATTCCCAGAGATGCGCGTGACTGTCAGTAGATTTTCCACCATATTCAGCAACCATTCGGAATCCTCCTTGATATTGGAAACCAGCTCTGTTCGTTCCGATTCAGACAAGTCACTGTAATTTTCGAGATAAGAAGAGGAAGAACCGATAATGCTGGTGAGTGGGGTACGCAGATCATGGGACACTGCGCGGAGGAGATTTGCGCGCAGCTTTTCCTTATCGGCGTCCATCAGCTTTCGTTCCCGTTCCGCAATCAGGTGTTTCTGTCGTTTCATGGAGGAAGTGATGGCACTGGTTATCAGAGAGATTGCTAACATGCCAATAAAGGTGACTGGATAACCATCCAACGTAAAATTAAGTTTAAAATAAGGGTACGAGAAAAAATAATTGACGGCGACGACCCCGAACAGAGCAGCGGCAATCCCGTATATATAACCATCTGTGTAAAGGGAAATCAAAATCAATGCCAGTATATAAAACAAGGCAATATTAGCTGAATTCTTATGGCCAAAGTGGAAAAACAGAAAGGCAAATGCAGTAGCCAGGCTGAGTAAAAGAAAAGTTGCTGCAAGATCTCTTAAAAGCTTTTTTTTCATGGAAACTTTACTCCTGATTCGTTCTTTTGTTCCCATTATAGGAAAAAGTACACAGATTTACAACACTTATTGAGATGCCTTTTTGTATTTTCGAATACAGGCTCCCAAATTCTATTGTACTAATATTATGATAATGATAAAATGAGTTAGAATCAACTAATTAAATCGGTATAAGGAGGTACAACATGTCTTTTTTTCAGAATACTTGTAAACCAAAAGGATTTGGTGGAAACGTTATGGTTAATATGATGAATGTAGGTCACTCTTCTTTGGCAAACTGGGGATTTACGCATATAAGAATTCAAGATAATGCCATATCATTAGATGTTGGATGCGGTGGCGGCTCAAATATAAGAAAAATGTTAAAAAAAAGTCCAAAAGGTAAAGTTATCGGAATTGATTATTCAGAGATTAGTGTAAAAAAGTCGATAAAAATTAATAAATCGGCAATAGAAAGAAATCGTTGTAAAATTTTTCAAGGTAATGTATTAGAACTCCCTTTTGAGAATGAGACCTTTAACTTAGCAACTGCTTTTGAAACAATATATTTTTGGGCGGATATTGATCAAAGTTTTAGGCAGATATATAGAGTTCTAAAAAAAGATGGTATTTTTATGATTTGTAATGAGTCCAGTGGTGAAAATGACAAAGATAAAAAATGGACAGAGATTATAAAAGGAATGAAAATTTATACTTCTGAACAGATAAAATATGCTTTGAAAAAAGCAGGGTTTGTACAAATAAAAACGGACAAAAATGATAAAGGGTGGATTTGCTTGGTTGCTCAAAAGTAAGAGAGAAACTAATTGCCGCAAATAAACCCAGTAAAAATTAAAATGTTCTTTAATTTCATTGCAAATTGCTTCTTTTTCTTTTATCTGTTTTGTTGATAGCTCTGGTATTTATGCGGGTATTCGTAGTTTTACCTGGTTTTATAGATAGAAAGTATTGACAAATGAAAATCATGCTCCTATAATATGACCTATATTAAAATGAAAACCGCAGATGCAGAGAAGGTATAGGAAAAAACCCGTACAGAGAGCCGGGATGGTGGAAACCGGCAGGTAGTGTTCTTATACATGGGCTGCAGAGGGCGAGGGGAAAGGTGAAAACCAAGTATCCAAGACGTAATGTCTGCGTTAAAGACAGGTGATGTGATTGCATTGCTGAAGAGTGGATCCCTCATGGGATTAATTAAGGTGGTACCGCAGGTATATTTTGATGACTTGTCCTTATTTTCGTTATTGGCGAAAATAAGGACTTTTTTATATCATAGGAAAGTCCTTCGGACTGACCTATGATATAAAAGCCCTTCGGGCAGTATGCTCACGCCGCAATAAGGAAATTTTATCGCTTTGCGGTATTGCGGCGGCGCGCAAAGTCTTGCCGGTCAGAGTGTCTCTTCACATGCAGAAAAGAAGACAGAAAAAGAAAGAGGAGGACAACAACATGAAAACAACAAACAACACAAACACAGGATACAAAGTAGGCAGAGGTATTATAAAGAGGGCAGTAAGCTGCGGTACCGCGGCGGCGCTTGCTCTGACAATGCTTGCGGGATGCCAGAAAGCATCAGAGTCAAAGGCGGATGGAAATACGGAGGTGTATAAAGTAGGGATTATTCAGCACATGGCTCATCCTTCTTTAAATCAGATTAATAAAAAGATACAAGAAACACTGCAGCCGTTAGTGGAGGAAGGAAAAGTGGAAATCGTAGAAAAAAATGCTTCCGGCGATCAGACGATGCTCCCTACAATTATAAAAGGGCTGCTCCAGGATGGCTGTGATATGCTTGTGCCGATTGCTACACCTACAGCACAGGCGGCGGCAGCGGCAACGAGCGATATACCGATTGTATTTTCTGCGGTAAGTACCCCAGTGGAGGCAGGCCTGGTAGAAGATTTTAACAAAACAGACAAAAATATCACAGGAGTCTCCAATGCGATTGCCATTGAGGATATATTCGAGCTGGCACAGGAACTGACTCCAGATGCCAAGACTTTTGGCTTTGTATACAATACGAGTGAGATCAATTCTGTGACTGGAATTGAACGGGCGAGAGAGTATTGCGATGAACATGGTTTGAAATATAAAGAGGCGACTATAACCGGGACAGCGGATGTGGCGCAGGCGGCTTCCTCTCTGGCGGGAGAGGTAGATGCGTTCTTTACGCCGAATGACAATACAGTGGCATCTGCAATGGCGGCATATGTAGAAGTGGCAGATAAGGCGGGAATTCCGGTATACTGCGGCGCGGACTCTATGGTAAATGACGGCGGATTCGCTACGGTAGGCATAGACTATGATGTGTTGGGAGTACAGACGGGTGAGATGATTGAACGGATCATAAATGGAGCAGAAATTGCAGATACACCTGTGGAGCAAGTAGCCGAATACGCAAAGATGCTGAATGTCAGTGAAGCGAAGAAATTAGGGATTGAGATTCCGGCAGAAAAAGAGACAGAATTTCAACTGATTGGCGAATAGAAGGAACAGGTACGGGAACAAAAGGCAGCTTGAAAGAAATTTGTAAATAGATTCTAGGTTGAGACGGGGTGTAAAAGATGAGCAAAATTGTAATACTTGGGGCAGGGCATGTGGGTTCTCTATGTGCGTTGAATCTGGCGGCTCTTGGAATTTGTCGGGAAATTGTATTGATTGATAAAATAGAAGGGAAGGCAGATGCGCAGGCAAAGGATGTATCTGACGCGACAGTATTTATGAACAGTATGACGGTTGTCAGGGAAGGAAGCTATACGGATTGTGATGATGCACAGATTCTTGTCAATGCGATCGGTGTGCCTCGTAAACCAGGGCAGACGCGGCTGGACATGATGGAGGATAGCATTGCACGCATGGAAGAAGTGACAGAAAAGCTAAAAGAGACTTCTTTTTCAGGAATTTTCGTGTCTATTACGAATCCCTGTGACGTCGTTGTGAACTATGCAAGAAAAAAGCTTGGAATTCCTAAGAATCGTATTTTTGGTACGGGAACGGCGTTGGATACGGCGCGACTTCGCCTGACGCTTCATAAAATGACGAGGGTAGCGCCGTCCTCCATCCAATGTGTTGCAATGGGGGAGCATGGGGACTCTTCCATGATCCCTTTTTCCAGCATTACATTGATGGGAAAACCGCTTTCAAAATGGCTCGAGGAAAATCCAAAAAGATATGAAGAAGTGTCGGAAAAGACCCTGCTTGAACGGACGCATCAGCTTGGTATGGAGATTATAATAGGAAAAGGTTCTACAGAATTTGGCATTGGGGCAGCGCTGGCAGAAATATGCAAAGCAGTGCTCTTTGACGAGAAAAAGATTCTTCCGGTTTCTGCTTATTTGGAGGGAGAATATGGACAGTGCGGAATCATGGCGGGGGTACCCGCTGTAATCGGTAAGAATGGTGTGGAGGAGATTGTGGAATTACACCTTACAAGGCAGGAACAGGAAGCATTTGTACATTCCTGTGAGGTGATCCGTTCTTACGTGAAAAAGGCAGATAAGGAGGGTTGACAACATGTCATTGTTATTTATCAGTTCTTTACAGGAAGGGTTTGGATATGGGCTGCTTGCGCTGGGAATATACATCACCTTTCGTATTCTAAATACGCCGGATCTGACAACAGATGGGAGCTTTGGACTTGGTATGGCGGTCTCTATTGTATTGACGGCGGCGGGACATCCGGTTTTGTCTTTGGCAGCGGCTCTGGCGGCAGGAGCCCTGGCGGGCTGTGTGACCGGATTTTTACAGACAAAAGTAAAGATACATCCGATTTTAGCGGGAATTTTGACAATGAATGGTCTGTATACTGTAAATCTGATGATTACAGGCGGTAAGTCCAATGTTTCTTCTGCGTCTGCAATTTCTGTGTTTCGTATTTTTGAGGAAAAAACAGGACTTATGTCAGAATATGTAAAAGCAATTGTCCCATTTATGTTTTGTGCTGTTGGGATTGCAGCTCTCGCTGTATTTTTTAAGACTAGAAAAGGGGTGGCAATTCGTGCGACAGGAGACAATGAGGATATGGTACGGGCTTCCTCTATCAATGCAGACGCCTGCAAGCTAGCAGGGCTTGCTCTGGGAAATGCCTGTGTTGCTTTATCCGGTGGAATCATTGGGCAGTCTATGTCTTTCTTTGACGTGGGCTATGGAACTGGAATGGTAGTTGTGGGTCTTGCCTCCGTTATCATTGGGGAGACAATTTTCGGCAGACGCGGTGTGACGGCAGGATTTATCTCTGCTGTGGCAGGCTCTGTAATCTACCGTATATTTATTGCGCTTGCCTTGAAGGTGGAGCTATTTCCGTCCTATGGACTGAAGCTGATTTCTGCAGTGATTGTCGTGATTGCTCTTTCGCTCCCCGCAGTAAAATCATGGGTACAGCTTCGTCAGACACAAAAAAGAGAAAGGAGCAAGCGATGCTAGAATTAAGAGAAGTCAGGAAAACATTTTATTCGGGAACACCAAATGAAAAGAAGGCGTTAAACGGTATTGAGCTTCATCTGGATGCGGGGGAATTTGTGACGGTTATAGGTTCAAACGGAGCAGGAAAGTCTACATTATTTAATGCGATCGGAGGAGCATTTCTCATAGACAGCGGTGTGATTCAATTAGACGGCAGAAATATTACTTCTATGAAAGAATATAAACGTGCCTTTGATATAGGGAGACTCTTTCAGGATACCATGAGAGGAACTGCTCCCAACATGACGATAGAGGAAAATCTGGCGCTCGCCTATACGCGAAAAGCAGGAAGGAGCTTCTTCGCGGTAAATAAAAGGGATAAGGAATATTTCAGAGATCTGATAAAAAAACTGGAGCTGGGGCTGGAAGACAGAATGAGAACAAAAGTAGGACAGTTATCCGGAGGACAGAGACAGGCGGTCTCGCTTCTGATGGCAACTATTGCACAGCCGAAGCTTCTTCTTTTAGATGAACATACGGCAGCTCTGGATCCTGCTACTGCGGAGAAGGTCTTAAGGATTACAGAGGATATGATTCAAAAGGATAAAATTACGACGATGATGATTACCCACGATATACAGGCGGCGCTGCGGCTTGGAAATCGTACGGTAATGATGGATGAGGGACAGATTATTTTCGATATTTCCGGGAAAGAAAGAGAAGAAATGACAGTGGAAAAGCTGATGGAATGTTATGAAAAAAACAGCAGGAAGAAACTGGCAAATGACAGGATGCTACTTCATTAAGAAGGCATCCTGCCTATTTAGGACAACAAGACATTAAGAAATCTGTTTATTATTATTTAACCTGCTCCAGATTGGGGAACCATCGGTGTCTCTTTTGAAAATAAACCATTTATTCGCAATATATATTAAAGAAACAATGATGTCTACATATACAAAAACTGTATAAGGAGCAAAGGACATACCGGTAAGCCCGAATAAACTTATATAATAAGCACAACTTGCATTCCAAGGGATCAGAGGCAGAGTAATTGTATTGGCAGTTTCTATTGTACGTGATAATACGCAGCGGTGAATGCCATTTCTGTCGTAAAGAGACTGAAAAATAGAACCGGTTAGGAAGATAGAAACATAGAAATTAGGAATTAGCATAACAATCAGGATGCCTATGATTAGATTTGCAAAAACAAGTTTTCGTGCGGAAGTAATTTTGTGTGCGAAAGTATCAACTACGGTACGTAAATATTCTGTTTTGTCAAGTATTCCTCCTATTCCCAATGCAAGTATTGATACACTAGTCACAGAAAACATAGAAGTAATGCCGCCTTTTGTCAACATAGTATCTACTGTTTGGACACCAGTGTCAGAGATGTAACCGTTATAAAATGCATTTAAAATATCATTGAATTGTATTTCTTGTACAAAAAGTGCCAGAAGTGCCGCTATAATAGCAGAAGTTAGTATTGTTATTAGAGCAGGCATTTTTTTAATGCTCATAACGATGATAGAAAGGATAGGGAGTAGCAGAATGATATTGAAATGAAATTGTTCTGCGAGAGTTTTTTGAACTAAATCTATAGTAGTAGCAGGCTTTGAAAGCGAAGCATGACTATATCCCAGAATAAGAAAAACAACAAAGCTTACTATGATTGCAGGAAGAGAGGTATACGCCATTGAACGGACGTGATGGTATAAATTAATTTCATTCATACTGGCTGTCAGAATAGTTGAATCAGAAATGGGAGAAAGCTTATCACCCAGTACAACGCCGGATATAGCTGCGCCAGCTAACAATGGAAGAGAAAGTCCCATACTGTCTCCCATAGCTATGCACGCGACGCCGATTGTACCGGCGGTTCCCCAGGAAGAGCCTGTAAGGATAGAAATAGCAGCACATAAGAGAAATGTCATAGGAACAATCAGAGAAGGTGTAATAACAGAAAGACCATAATAAACAATCATGGGAACGGTTCCTGACATAATCCATGTAGAAATTAAGACACCCATTGACATTAAAATAATAACTGCCGGAACAGAACGTTTAATACCGTAGATAATAGCATCACCAATAGTATCAGAAGAAAATCCATTTATAATAGAATACCATGAGAGAATAACTAGATTGAGAATTAATAATGCAGATATATTAATTCCCATAAAAACACCAGTAGATAGTATCGCTGCCGTAATAAATAGAGCAATAGCAGATTGAATAAAAGATGGGGACTTTTTATTTATCGACATAATATACCTCTCTTTCACAAACAATTATTACAAAGTTAAATTTGTTTACTTAACGAACAAATTATATGGTAATATATTATCTTTACGGTGTGAAAATGTCAATTAAAACAAGAAAAAAGTTGAAAAATAGTGCAATTTGCACTAAAAATAAAAGGTTGATTTGTGAATAAAAATGATTGACATAACTATATATTACATTTATACTACTAGATAGCAACCTAGCGAACAGGTTAACAGAAAGGGGAACGATATATGAAAATTACAAAAATTGAAGTAATGCGTTTTAACTGTCTAAATCTTACTGATCCAGGTGGATGGAATCCAATTGGATGCAGAATCTACACAGATGAGGGGATTTATGGTGACGGAGAAGCGGCTCTGGCATGGGGAAAAGCTTCACAGGCAGTACTTCACATGATGAAAGATTATGGAGAGGTTTTAATTGGAATGGATCCTTTGGATAATGAGGTGATCTGGGATAAGTTATATAGAGATTACTATTGGGGGCAAAATGGAGGTCCAATTATCTTTGGAGCAATTAGTGCTATTGATATGGCACTTTGGGATATAAAAGGAAAATATTTCAATGTTCCTGTGTATAAACTATTAGGTGGGAAAAAACGTGATAAACTTCGTTGCTATGCAAGTCAACTACATCAAGGGTGGGGAAAAGAATTCGGAGAGCAATACAAAATTGAGCAGTTAGTCGCATCCTGTAAAGCAGCAGTGGATGATGGATATGATTGTATAAAAATAGATTTTTTTACATATAAAGAAGATGGGTCTAGGTTTAACTTTGCTTTAGATAATGTACAGTTCCTGGATCCCCAAAAGATGAATATGCTTGAAGCACGAATAAGTGCAGTTCGAGAAGCCATTGGACCGGATATAGACTTAATTATTGAAAACCATGCATATACAGATACAAATTCTGCTATACAAATTGGAAGAATGGCAGAGAAATATAGAATTATGTATTTTGAAGAACCGAATACAGCGTTTAGACCAATTATTAAAAAGGTATCAGAAGCCGTTCGTATTCCAATTGCACATGGAGAAAGACTCTATTCAAGATGGCAATTCTCTCAGGTGTTTGAAGACGGTTCTGTCAGCGTAATTCAGCCGGATTTAGGAAGCTGCGGAGGAATTACAGAAGGAAAGAAAATATGTGACATGGCGTATACATACGATGTAGGTGTGCAGATACATATATGCGGAAGTCCTCTTTTGACAGCGGCTTCATTACAATTGGAATGTGTAATTCCTAATTTTGTCATCCATGAACACCATAATATCAATTGCAGAGACTACAATATTGAATTATGCGTACATGATTATCAACCGGAAAATGGATATTATAGGATACCTGAAGTGCCAGGGTTGGGAAATGAATATTCACCGGCAGCAATCGAAAGAAGCGATAAAATAATTGTTAAGTAGAATAGCTTAAGGAGGGATGAAAGTGATTGAAGAAGAAAAAAGTACAAAAGTAAAAAGAAAGCCAAATAAAATAGAAGCATTTTCTTCTCTGCTGTTTTTAATTATCGTCGTGTTAATTGGAAATTTCTTTGGAGGAATTGGGATTGGAGCGCCATTGGCGTTAAGTATAGGCTATGTATCTATTATAGCTTGGCGCTGTGGTTATAGTTGGGATGATATTAAAGATGCTATGAGCGAAAAGGTAACCAGTATTCTTGACATCTTTTTTATTCTTCTGGGAGTTGGGTTTTTAGTTGCCGCTTGGATGTTTTCAGGCACGATTCCTACACTAATAACATACATGGTAAAAGTGATAAATCCAGATTATGTGATTGTTCTGACATTTATTTTATGTGCAATTTTATCCATGATTATTGGAACAGGTTGGGGAACGGCAGGCACCCTGGGAGTGGTTATGATTGGACTTGGTCTGACTCTTGGAGTGAATATGCCGGCTCTGGCTGCTGCCGTGGGATGTGGCTCACATGTAGGGCAAATACTTTCACCTATGGCAGATATGGTAAACCTAACGGCAGTACTAGGAAAGAAGCAACCTATGGATATGGCAAAACGTTCTGCTTATTTTGTTATACCCACAGTTATTATTAGTATTATCGTATATTTAATTGTAGGTTTTACGTCGCATGCGTCTAATACTTCATTAGACGAGATCGATGTGATTGTTTCTAGTATGAAAGAGGTATTTCATATTAGCATATTTAGTCTTTTGCCATTTGTATTTCTGCTTATTCTTGCTGTTATGAAAAAACCTATTTTACCAGTTCTATTCAGTAGCGGGCTTATTGCACTTGTTGTTGGAGTATTTGTAAATGGATTTAGCCTGGCAGACGGTCTTATGGTAGTCCACGAAGGATTTTCTTTATCAACACTTGGAATTGATTCTAGCACTGTAAATCCAATTGTGGTTACGCTAGTAGAAAGAGGCGGAATGCTTTCTTTTGCCAGTGTTTTTGTTACTCTTTTTCTTGCATTGGGATATGCGGGAATCATGGTTAAAATTGGAAGTTTGGATGTTATAGTAACAACGTTGTTTGGAAAAATTAAAAATACAGTCGGGCTTGCAGTCAGTACATGCTTGGTAGGAATTATAACTGCAGCAAGCACATCAAATTCATATCTGACACTATTGTTGCCAGTGGAATTGTTAGGAGAAAAATATGAACAGAACGGCTGGGATATTTCAAATGCAGCGGCAGTATCGGGTTCTGTTGGAACGATTATTATGATGGTAATTCCATGGACGACAACAGGGCTGTATATTTCGGAAGTTACGGGAGTACCAATCCTCAAATTTGCACCGTATGCAATTCTCTCATATGGATGTTGCATTATTGCGGTTATAACGTCATTTATTAAGTTTGGATGGGAGAAGAAAAGAACGGAAATATAAGAGGATTCAAGTAAAATGATTCCTGTGTTGTTTAAAAAGTTAGGCAAAAGAAGGAAATTGTTTTTTGCCTGACTTTTTTGTGCGGGTGAAAGCTTATAGATTAACTATAGAAGCAGAAGTGAAGTACACGTTGATTTACAAAGGGGGGTCTGATATAATCAAGACAGCGATAGATTGGAAAGCGGTGAAGATGATGATAAAAGAGAATGATATTGAAAAAGTCGAG
Source organism: Mediterraneibacter flintii (assembly GCF_055387595.1). NCBI lineage: Bacteria > Bacillati > Bacillota > Clostridia > Lachnospirales > Lachnospiraceae > Mediterraneibacter > Mediterraneibacter flintii. Next base: position 3,481,617 of record NZ_AP031405.1, on the reverse strand, counting down.
AAAATATCTATGGTTGAGCAGGTTTTTATGAAGTTGAAAACCATGATTACAAATGGAACATTGCAGCCAGGAGATAAATTACCCAGTGAAGCAGAGCTTGCAGAAATGTTTGGATGCAACCGCTTGACAATACGAATGGCTTTGCAGAAGTTAAATGCTGGCGGAATTTTAGAAACGCGTGTTGGAAGCGGAACCTATGTAAAAGAGTTTTCTATTTCTGATTTTTTTAAAGAATTTGGAGATGTTATTTTTACAAATATAAATATGAATGAAGTTTTAGGATTGCGTAAATTGATTGAAGTTGAGTCCTGTATGAACGCAATTGAAAAAGCACAGCCAGAAGACAAAATAGTCTTGAAAAAAAGACTGGAAGAGTACCTTGAAGCAAAAAAGAATTATTTAATGAAAAAAGATAAAGATTTCAACAGTTCTGATTTTAAAAAACTTATAAATATGGATATGGCTTTTCATAGGCAGATTTGTCTATGCGGACATAATAGAATCTATTACGAAATATTTTTAATTATTGAAAATTTGATAAAGTTGCATCTAATTAAAGAATTGAAGCAACGTATATATAATGAAAGAAGTAACGAGGATGACAATCATGTAATAATTTACAGAGCAATTATCGAGAAAGATAAGGATAGAGCACGAAAAGCATATATGTCTGTTTTAGAAATTTCATCATAATCGGAAAAATATAAAATAATTGCCATAAAAAAATAATAAAAAAAATTAAAAAAATATAAAAATCATATTGAATTTTTTAAGGTGAAGTGATAAAGTAAACAAGGAACACGCAAAATGCAGTGAATGGGACACGCGGCATAGATATTTTCAGTACAGAGAGCCGTTGGAAGGTGGAAAACGGTGTGAGAGGTTTATGAGGCATCCCCCAGGAGCATCCCTCTGAACGTAATTAGAGTAAGAAGGGACGGTTTCTCACCGTTAAAAGAGATGCTGTTATTAGAACGACAGCAGGTGAGTGGCTATAAAAGTAATTATGGCAGACAGAGTGGTACCGCGGAATTGGATTTCGCCTCTGTAATTCCTCAAGGGAGTTACAGAGGTTTTTGTTTTGCCATATGACCTAAGCGGTAAATATGCATTGACTGTGTGGAATAAACGAAAGAAAGAAGGATGAAGAAATGAGTGGAATACTTATGATGGTGATCGCCCTTGTAGTGCTTATCGGAGCATATCTGATATACGGGCGGTATCTTCAGAACAAATGGGGTATTGATCCAAATGCCAAGACACCGGCATATGAGATGGAGGACGGTGTTGACTATGTTCCGGCAGATACAAATGTTGTATTTGGTCATCAGTTTGCCTCTATTGCAGGTGCAGGCCCAATTAACGGGCCAATCCAGGCAGCGATTTTCGGATGGCTTCCCGTACTTCTCTGGATCTTAATCGGAGGGGTATTCTTTGGAGCTGTGCAGGACTTCGCGGCGATGTACGCCTCTGTAAAGAATAAGGGACGTACAATCGGTTATATTATCGAAGAGTATATTGGAAAGACAGGAAAGAAGCTGTTCCTGTTATTCTGCTGGTTGTTCTGTATCCTGGTTGTGGCTGCTTTCGCAGATGTTGTGGCAGGCACATTCAATGGATTTTCTGTGGATACAGAGACGGGAAAAGTGCTTGGAACCATTACGGCAAATGGAGCAGTTGCGACTACTTCTATGATTTTTATCGTAGAAGCAGTAGCGCTTGGTATGCTGTTGAAATATGGAAAGCTGAATAAATGGGTGAATACAGCGATCGCGATCATTCTGCTTGTAGTGGCAGTAGCGCTTGGCTTAAAATTCCCAATCTATGTAAGCCAGGGCACATGGCATATTATCATTTTTATTTATATATTAATTGCTTCTGTCGTGCCGGTATGGGCGCTGCTTCAGCCGCGTGATTATTTGAACAGTTATCTGTTAATCTTTATGATTGTAGCAGCGATTGTAGGTGTATTTGTATCCAATCCGCAATGTAATCTGGAGGCATTTACCAGCTTTAACGTAGACGGACAGTATCTGTTCCCGATTCTGTTTGTAACGATAGCCTGTGGAGCAGTATCTGGATTCCATTCATTGGTGTCTTCCGGGACTGCTTCTAAGCAGATCAAGAATGAAAAGAATATGCTTCCAGTATCCTTTGGAGCAATGCTGATGGAGAGTATGCTTGCTGTTATTGCGCTGATCGCAGTTGCTTCCTTTGCTGCCGGCGAAGCAGCCGAGCAGGGGCTGACAACACAGCCGCAGATTTTTGCAGGAGCGATCGCTAACTTCCTGACAGCAGTCGGATTGCCGTACAGCCTTGTATTTACATTGATTAATTTGGCAGTATCAGCGTTTGCCCTTACGTCTTTAGACTCTGTTGCGCGAGTTGGAAGACTTTCTTTCCAGGAATTTTGGCTGGATGATGATGTAGATGAGAAGAACATGAGCCCATTCTTGAAGCTTATGACGAACAAATACTTTGCGACTGTCATTACACTGGTTCTGGCATACCTGCTGGCAAAAGTCGGATACCAGAAGATATGGCCGCTGTTTGGTTCTGCAAACCAGTTGTTGTCCGTACTCGCCTTGGTAGCGTGTGCTGTATTCTTAAAGAAAACAAAACGGCAGGGTGTTATGCTCTGGCTTCCTATGGTATTTATGATGGCAGTAACGTTTACCGCACTTGGAATGACAATCTACAGTCTGGGCGGACAGTTTATTGCAGGTAAGCTGGATCTGGGCAATACATTGCAGTTGATCTTTGCGATTCTGCTTCTGATTCTCGGAGTGATTGTCGCACTTCAAGGAATTAAGAAGCTGTCAGAAAAAACAGATAAGGCGGCAGCCTAAGAACATTGATACCGTGTTTTGTGCATACTGTGCAAAACGCGGTATATATGTATTGGCAAGAAATGACGAAATTAGGCAGAATATAAGAAAACAACTTACTTCCTGTCAGAAAAGATGGTAAAATAAATAACAGAGGCATTAAAGAAAGACCGCTACAGTATTTGTACCGGTCTTTTTTTGGCTATACTAAAAATAATAGTAAAACATAGAAAGGAGGACTAATATGCTTAAATCTGGAGACGCAGTTGTGTATAAATGCAGAGGAGTCTATAAAGTAGCGGATATTGGGACGTTAAACTTTTCGTTTGCAGACAGAAAGAAAAGGTATTATACCTTACAGTCTATAGAAAATGCGCGGGACAAGGCGTATATACCTACGGACGATGAGAGAAATATCCGAAAGCCGGTCAGCAGAGAAGAGGCGCTGGAATTGATTAGAAAACTGGACGATATAGAGACACTTGGGATCAAGAATGAAAAGCTGAGGGAGCAGGAATATAAGAACTGTATTTCCGGATATCAGCCGGAGAACTGGGTGAGAGTGCTCAAGACATTATACAAAAGGACAAAGAGCCGCGGCAGTATCACAAGTATGGATAAAAAATACCAGGTGCTTTTAGAGCACGCGCTTTACAGTGAGTTTGCGTTTTCACTTGGAATTCCAAAAAATGAAATACCAGAATTTATCAGAGGACAGAGAAAAGAAAAATGAAATCTATTTCTTGCGAAAAATGCAGGTACATGGTATACTCCTTCTAAAAACATTTTAGGAGGAGTTATTTTTTATGGATGCAGACCCTGCGGGAAATTCATGTATTTCTACTTTATTGTTACTGGTGTTTTTTACATTAATGAATGCGTACTTTGCCGGTGCGGAGATGGCAGTCGTATCGGTAAATAAGAACCGGATACGGGCGCTTGCCTCGGAAGGAAATAAGAAGGCAAAAGTCATTGAAAGCCTGTTTGATGATTCGACGAAGTTTTTGTCAACGATTCAGGTTGCGATTACATTTGCTGGATTTTATTCCAGTGCTTCTGCGGCGGCGGGACTTGCCCCGTATGTTGCCGGATGGCTTGAAAATTATCAAATTCCATACAGCGCCGGGATTGCGCGCAATGGACTGACATTGATTCTGATGTTCTTTAATCTGGTTTTGGGAGAGCTGGTACCCAAAAGAATTGCTTTGCAGAGAGCAGAAGGCTTCTGTATGTTGACAGTCATGCCGATACATTATATATCGATTGTATTGTCTCCATTTATTAAGCTGCTGTCTGTATCGACAAAGGTTGTTCTTAGAATGTTACGGATGAAAACAGAAGATCAGGAAGAGGCAGTGACAGAGGAAGAAATCAAGGCGCTTCTGAAAATGGGAAGTGAAACAGGAACGTTTGATGACGAGGAGCGCGAGATGATAGATTCTGTTTTTGCATTTGATGACAGGACGGCAAAGGAGATTATGGTTCCCAGGAGGGATGTATATACATTAGATATAGAAGAACCGTTTGACAATATGCTGGATGAAATTCTGGAGTCGAGACATTCCAGAATACCAGTGTATGAAGAAAATATTGATAATATCATCGGAATCCTGCATGTGAAGGATGTTATGATTGAAATGCGTAAAAGAGGAATAGAAAAGATGGATATCCGCGGCATGCTGCATAAGCCATTCTTTGTACCGGAGACAAAGGAAGCGGCGGAGTTATTTAGGCAGATGCAGGAATCAAGGCGTCATATGGCAGTACTGGTAGATGAGTATGGAGGGTTCTCTGGAATTGTGACGGTGGAAGACCTGGTGGAAGAAATTATGGGTGACATCAATGAAGAGTACGAAGAGGTAGAACCAGAGATTGAACGTCTGAAAGAGAATACCTATCGTTTGGACGGAAGTGTGTTGATAGAAGACGTAAACGAAGAGCTAGAACTGAAACTGGAAACAGAAAATTATGATACCCTGTCAGGTTATCTGATCGAACGCCTGGGATATATTCCGGGAAAAGAGGATAAAGCAGTGGTAGAAGAAGGGAATTTACTGTTTACAGTCGAACAGGTCAAAGACAACCGAATCAGCAAGGTACTTCTTTCTATCCAAGAAGCGCAAAAGAAATAGAATTCATATTGAACTTGCGGGCCTGCAAAGGTATAATATTCAGGTAGACTGTTAGAGAATCAAAGGAGAATCATAAGTATGGAAATGTTATCAATCGAGCAGGAGCTTCGAAACAATTCTTACCCTGGAAGGGGAATCATCATCGGCAGAACCACAGACGGAAAAAAGGCCGTTGCCGCTTATTTTATCATGGGACGCAGCGTAAACAGCAGGAACCGCATTTTTGTAGAAGAAGGAGAGGGAATCCGCACGCAGGCGTATGATGAATCGAAGCTGACGGATCCAAGCTTGATTATCTATGCTCCTGTGCGGGTTTTAGGAAATAAAACCATTGTGACGAATGGGGATCAGACAGATACGATCTACGAAGGCATGGACAAGCAGCTCACCTTTGAACAGACACTGCGCACCCGCGAATTTGAACCGGATGCTCCGAACTATACACCGCGTATATCTGGGATCCTGCATATTGAGAATGGAAAATACAATTATGCAATGTCTATTTTAAAAAGTAATAACGGAGATCCAAAAAGCTGTAACAGATATACCTTTGCTTATGAAAATCCGGCGGCAGGAGAAGGGCATTTTATTCACACATATAAATGTGACGGAGATCCCCTGCCAAGCTTTGAGGGGGAACCGAAGCTGGTGGCTGTATCAGACGACATAGATACATTTACACAGCTTTTGTGGAACAGCTTAAATGAAGAGAATAAGGTGTCTTTGTTTGTACGGTATATTGAGATTGAGACCGGAAAACATGAGACAAGAATCGTAAATAAAAACGTAAATAAAAATAAATAAGGAGCGCTTGAGATCATGAAAGAATTAGAATTAAAATACGGATGCAACCCGAACCAGAAACCGTCCAGAATCTACATGCAGGATGGAAGTGACCTGCCGATCCAGGTGCTTGGCGGACGTCCTGGCTACATTAATTTTCTGGATGCGTTCAATGGATGGCAGCTTGTCAGTGAATTAAAGAAAGCAACGGGGCTTCCTGCGGCGACCTCTTTTAAACATGTGTCTCCGGCGGGAGCAGCGGTGGGGCTGCCGTTGACAGATACACTTGCGAAGATTTACTGGGTGGATGACCTAGGAGAGATCTCTCCTCTTGCCTGTGCTTATGCAAGGGCGCGGGGAGCTGACAGAATGTCGTCCTTTGGAGATTTTATCGCCCTGTCCGATGTTTGCGATACAGATACGGCAAGATTGATAAAAAGAGAAGTGTCTGACGGTGTGATTGCGCCGGGGTATGAACCGGAGGCGCTTGCACTGCTTAAACAGAAGAAAAAAGGAAACTACAATATCATTCAGATAGATGCAGATTATGTGCCGGCGGTCTTGGAACATAAGGAAGTATTCGGCATTACCTTTGAACAGGGTAGAAACGAGCTGCATATTGATAAGGATTTCTTTTCTGATGTGGTGACGGAGAAAAAAGAAATTCCGGACGCGGCAAAGATTGACCTTGCGATTGCAATGATTACTTTAAAATATACCCAGTCAAATTCCGTATGTTATGTAAAAGGCGGACAGGCAATCGGAATCGGAGCCGGACAGCAGTCAAGAATCCACTGTACGCGTCTTGCCGGACAGAAGGCGGACAACTGGTGGCTCAGACAAAGCCCGCAGGTACTTGGACTGAAATTCAAGGAAGGAATCGGACGTGCTGACAGAGATAATGCGATTGATTTGTATATCGGAGAGGAATACATGGACGTCCTTGCAGACGGCGTATGGGAAAAGACATTTGAAGAAAAGCCGGAAATATTTACAAGAGAAGAAAAGAGAGCATGGCTTGATAAAATGACAGATGTTGCACTTGGATCGGACGCATTCTTCCCATTTGGCGACAATATTGAACGGGCACACAAAAGCGGCGTAAAATATATCGCACAGCCCGGCGGCTCTGTCAGAGATGATCATGTGATCGCTGCGTGCAATAAGTATCAGATGGTAATGGCATTTACGGGAATCCGTCTGTTCCATCATTAAAGGTATACCTTATCGGGCGAAGCCCGCCGTTCCGAAGGGAATGAATTACGGTATGCCCTTCAGGGTATAGTATTTGCCCCTTTTGGCTTGGACAATAGCCCCATAACAAGAGACAGACAAAGGGAGAGAAAAGATGATCATAGAGACAAGAAGCCCTGAAGAAACATTTTCGGTTGGCCGGCGTCTGGGAGAAAAGGCGCGGGCCGGACAGGTCTTTACCCTGACCGGAGATCTGGGGGTGGGGAAAACAGTCTTAACACAAGGATTTGCAAGAGGGCTTGGAATTAAAGAGCCGGTGAACAGTCCTACCTTTACGATTGTACAGGTTTATGAAGATGGCAGGCTTCCATTTTATCATTTTGACGTCTACCGTATCGGGGATATAGAAGAGATGGACGAGGTTGGATTCGAGGAGTACATCCTGGGAGACGGCGTGTCTTTCATTGAATGGGCAAACCTGATAGAGGAAATACTGCCTGTGCCCCGTACAGAGATTGTAATTGAAAAGGCTCTGGAGCAGGGCTTTGAATACAGAAGAATCACAATCGAAGAGGTACAGTAAAGGCAGAGAGATGAAGGGGTCAGGCAGATACTGACCCCGTTTTACCTTGTAAAACGAAAAGGAGAGGAATCCATGAAAGTATTGGCGATTGACAGCTCCGGTCTGACAGCGACGGTCGCTATTGTAGACGAGATGCAGACGATTGCGGAGTATACAGTCAATTATAAGAAAACACATTCGCAGACATTGCTGCCAATGATAAGTGAAATCGTAAAAATGGTAGAGCTTAACCTAAAGGAGATTGACGCGGTAGCAGTAGCAGGAGGGCCAGGCTCTTTTACTGGACTTCGGATTGGCTCCGCGACGGCGAAAGGGTTAGGACTGGCCTTAGAAAAACCAGTGATTTCTGTGCCGACTGTAGATGCGCTTGCCTACAATGTATATGGATACAGCGACATCATCTGTCCGATTATGGATGCCAGAAGAAACCAGGTTTATACAGGCATGTATACATTTTCCAAAAAGGCGGGGGAAACGGAAGGAGAAAACTTAATAAAGCCTGTTTTTCAAGTTATGAAAATGCAGATGGCAGTTTCTGTAGAGGAACTGATAACGCGGCTGAACAGATACGGACGCCCTGTGGTATTTTTAGGAGACGGCGTGCCGGTCTACAGTGCCTGCTTTAAAGAGTCGCTGAAGGTGCCGTATTCCTTTGCTCCCTCTTATATGAACAGACAGCGGGCGGCGGCACTTGGCGCCCTGGGGATTGTGTACTACAAAGCCGGTAGATATGAGTCTGCGGCGGAACATAAACCGGAGTATCTGCGGGTATCCCAGGCGGAGAGAGAACGGGCTTTAAGGGAAAAGAATGCGAAATTAGTGATAAGAGAATTAAAAGAAGAGGACGCCGCAGCGGTATCCGAAATGGAACGGCAGTTATTTTCGGACGGCTGGAGTGAAAAAGGAATACTGGAGACAGTGAAAAATCCAAATACCATCTGTCTTGCCGCCGAGAAGGCAGAAAAGCTGATCGGTTACTTGTTTGTATATTTTGTGGCAGGCGAAGGAGAGATTGCCAAGATTGCTGTAGCGCGGGAAAACCAAAGACAGGGGATAGCGCGCCAGATGATGAAAGAGCTGGAGCGTATCTGTAAGTCGCGGAGAATAGGAAAGCTGATGCTCGATGTAAGACAGAGCAATCAGACAGCGCGGGCGTTTTATACGTCACAGGGGTTTGCCCTGGATGGGGAACGGAAATGTTTTTATGAAAAACCATCTGAGGATGCTGTGCTGATGAGCAAAGAGATTATGTATTGGTAAAAAAGACCTGGAAATAACGGGCAGTGTAAGGAAGCACTTCCCAGTTGGAAATCAGACAAAGTACCGTTATAATGTAGGCGTAGCAAGTAGAAAAACTGTTTTGCACAGGAGGAGATTGTATGCGCCAGTATCAATTGAAAGAAACAAAAGAAGTGAAAAAAATCATTTGTAATAAATGTGGGAAGGAGATTCCGGTAGTAAACGAAAGGGCGGAAGAAGGCGTATTCTGTGTAGACTATACATGGGGATATTTTTCCGAGAAAGATGGAGAGAGACACACATTTGATCTATGTGAGGACTGTTACGACGAGATGATCCGTGACTTTCGAATACCGGTGGAAACAAAAGGATAGTATGTTAGATGTATGTTTGCTTGGAAGCGGTGGAATGATGCCGCTTCCCTACCGCTGGTTGACAGCGCTGATGACGAGATACAATGGGAGCAGTCTTTTGATTGACTGTGGAGAGGGGACGCAGATTGCGATCAAAGAAAAGGGCTGGAGCTTCAAGCCGATCGACGTGATCTGTTTTACGCATTTTCATGGCGATCATATCAGCGGACTTCCGGGACTGCTTCTTACAATGGGGAATGCAGACCGCAGGGAACCCCTGACGCTGATCGGCCCTAAAGGTCTTGAACGGGTAGTGAAGGCATTGCGTGTGATAGCGCCGGAGCTGCCGTTTCCTATTCTTTTCAGGGAGATTGAAGGAGCAGAGCAGACATTTGAAATAAATGGATACAGATTAAAGGCATTTCGTGTGAATCATAATGTAGTCTGCTATGGATATACATTGGAAATTGACCGTGCAGGAAAGTTTGATCTGGAACGGGCAAAGGAACAAAAGATTCCACAGAAATACTGGAGTATTTTGCAGAAGGGAGAGACCGTTGAGACAGAAAACGGCCGTTTGACGCCGGATATGGTGCTTGGCCCGCCGCGGCGGGGTATTAAATTGACCTATACGACAGACACACGTCCGACGAACTCTATCTGTGAAAATGCAAAAGGGGCGGATTTGTTTATCTGTGAGGGTATGTACGCGGAGAAGGACAAGGCAGCGAAAGCAGTAGAATATAAACATATGACGTTCTATGAGGCGGCGCAGATCGCAAAGGAGGCTGACGTGGGAGAAATGTGGCTGACACACTACAGCCCGTCTTTGACCCGCCCTGAAGAATATATGGAAGAAGTAAAGAAAATTTTTCCAAGAGCCAGAGCCGGCAGAGACAGAATGTCGGTGGAATTGCAATTTTCTTGACGAAGGCAGCAGGAGAATAAAATTTACAAACGTACTTAAAACTTGGCAGAGAAGGAAAAGAGGCTTTTATGAAAGAAATTAAAGATATTAATGTGCTGGCAGTGGAAAGCTCTTGTGATGAGACAGCGGCAGCCGTCGTACACAATGGTAGGGAAGTGCTTTCCAATGTCATTTCATCACAGATAGACCTGCATAAATTATATGGCGGGGTTGTGCCGGAAATCGCCTCAAGAAAACACATTGAAAAAATTAACCAGGTGATTGAAGAGGCGCTAAAAGAAGCGCACGTAACGCTGGATGATATTGACGTAATAGGCGTGACCTATGGCCCGGGGCTTGTAGGCGCGCTCTTAGTAGGCGTAGCAGAGGCAAAGGCGATCGCCTATGCGAGAAATCTGCCATTGGTTGGAGTGCACCATATAGAAGGACACATTTCTGCAAATTATATTGAGCATCCAGAGTTGGAACCGCCGTTCTTCTGCCTGGTAGTATCTGGCGGGCATACGCACCTTGTCCGCGTAAAGGACTATGGTGTATATGAGATATTGGGAAGAACCAGAGATGACGCGGCGGGGGAAGCATATGACAAGGTGGCGCGCGCGATCGGGCTGGGATACCCGGGAGGGCCAAAGATTGACCGCCTGGCGAAAGAAGGGAATCCAGAAGCAGTCCGGTTTCCAAAAGCACATATGGAGGACGCCCCTTACGATTTCAGCTTTAGTGGTTTGAAATCCGCTGTGTTAAATTATATCAATGGATGTAAGATGAAGGGAGAAACCTATGATCCGGCAGATATTGCCGCATCGTTCCAAAAAGCAGTGGTAGACGTGCTCGTAGAGAAAGCAATGTGTGCGGCGGAGGAATTTGGAATCTATAAATTTGCGATTGCAGGCGGAGTGGCGTCTAACAGCGCGCTTCGTGCAGGTATGGAAGCGGCATGCAAAGAAAGAGGAATTCAATTCTACTATCCCTCTCCTGTTTTGTGTACGGACAATGCTGCTATGATTGGAGCAGCGGCATACTATGAGTATCTTGCCGGAACAAGACATGGCTGGGACTTAAACGCGGTTCCAAATCTAAAATTGGGAGAACGTGGGCGACACACGTAAAAAGGAAAAGAGGAAAACGTTTTATGGAAAAGAAGTATTGTACTGCGATTGTGCTTGCAGCAGGCCAGGGCAGGCGGATGGGAACAGAAGTACATAAACAGTATCTACTGCTTGGCGGGCGGCCGGTTCTATATTATTCCCTGCATACATTTGAAGCTTCTCCTTTGATAGATGAGATAATTCTCGTTACAGGAGAGGGAGAAGAACAGTATTGTAAAGAAGAGATCGTAGAGAAATATGGAATAAGTAAGGTAAAAGCGATTCTGGCAGGAGGAACAGAACGGTATCATTCTGTGTGGAATGGACTTCGCAGGATGCAAAAAGACGGGTATGTATTCGTGCATGACGGGGCGCGCCCTTTTGTAGATAAGGACATGATAGCGCGTGCGTATGAAGCGGTGTGTGTCGGTAAGGCGTGTGTAGTGGGTATGCCTGTGAAAGATACGATTAAGATTGCAGATGAAAATGGATTTGTGAAAGAGACACCGAAACGAGAGTCGTTATGGATGGTACAGACACCCCAGGTATTTGATACAGAGTTGTTAAGGGGAGCCTATGCCATGTTGATGCGCCAGGCACATATTGAAGTGACAGATGATGCAATGGTGGTAGAACAGATGCTGAACCATCCAATTCAGTTCGTTTACGGTTCCTATGAAAACATTAAGATTACGACTCCAGAAGATTTAGAGGTGGCGGAAGTTTTTGTGCAAAAATATTTTTCCTGACATCCCTTGACACGTGGATAATGATTATGGTAGAATAATTCACGTCGCATGGAGAGGTATCGAAGTGGTCATAACGAGGCGGTCTTGAAAACCGTTTGTCCGCAAGGGCGCGTGGGTTCGAATCCCACCCTCTCCGTTAGAGATAAAAGAGTGATAAGCCTATATAAGAGGTTTATCACTTTTTTTATATAATAGGAAATTTTGATAAATTTCCTATTATATAAAAAGCCCTCCGGGCGGGATGCGCACGCCGCAATAAGGAAATTTTACCGCTTTGCGGTATCGCGGCGGCGCGCAAAGTGGACAAGTCCCTCAAGATTGAGGGGCAGGGGAGTTGAAGTGGGCTTGCCCACTTTGTTCTTAAAAAGTTAAAATTTGTAAGAAGTTTGTAAGAACTGTCTGCTTTAATAGAATCATCAAGGCTGACTTGAAAAACAAGGTAAGGAGAGGATCAGATGAAAATATTAGAGGCAAAAGATCTTGTGAAATTTTACGGAAAGGGAGAGAGTCTTGTAAAAGCGGTGAATCACATCAGCTTTTCTGTGGAAGCAGGCGAGTTTGTTGCGATTGTTGGAACAAGCGGTTCTGGAAAAACTACCATATTGAACTTGATCGGGGGACTGGATATACCAGATAAGGGGAAAATTATTATAGACGGACAGGATATTTCCGGGATGAAACCAGATGAGCTGACGATATTTAGACGCCGCAAAATAGGTTTTATTTTTCAAAATTATAATTTAGTGACCGTTTTAAATACGTATAAAAATATCGTGATGCCGGTGAAGCTGGATGGAAATAAGGTGGATGAGAAGTATATCCGGAGAATTACATCTATGCTTGGTATTGAAAAGAAATTGAAATCTTATCCTAATCAACTTTCAGGCGGGCAGCAGCAGCGAGTGGCAATTGCGCGGGCGCTTTCTGCAAAGCCGGCGATTATACTTGCGGACGAGCCGACTGGAAATCTGGACTCCAAAACAAGTCAGGAAGTTATGGGACTTTTGAAAATGACAAGCAGGGAGTTTCATCAGACAATTATAATGATCACACATAATGAGGAGATCGCACAGCTTGCGGATCGGATCATTCACATAGAAGACGGCAGAATTGTTGGAGGTGAGCAGTAATGTATGAAAACTCCAACAAAGAGATGGTAAGAGAAATTGCACGTGGGACAATGAAAGTGCACCGTCTGCGGAACATTATGGCATGCCTGGCGATTGCCCTCACAGCGATTCTGATTACAGTCGTGTGCGGAGCAGGTGTCAGTACGGTAAAAGCTCTGATGACAGAGGCACAGATGAATCCGGCTCCGGGAACCAATGGCGCGGGTATTTATGGAAACAGGGGAGTGCTTGAGAAAATAGAAAAACAACCAGAGGTAGAATGGGCGGACATTGCAAGGCTGTGTATGAAAGGGACTCCTAAAAATAAAGAATTTGCGGGAAATACAGTAAAGTTTCTTGCGGTTAGCAATGGATATTATCAGCATCATTATGTGGAACTGATAAATGGAACGTATCCTAAAAATGAGCATGAAATTCTGATGTCAGATACACTGGCAAAAAAGATAGGAAGAGATATGACGCCGGGGCAGAAGATGACGCTGAACCTGATTGTACAGGAAGGAGGAGAGCGCGTACAAAAGCCTGTCGAAGTGACAATCAGTGGATTTTATGATAATCCGCTGGAAGCGATTGAAGACTATGAAGAACTTTACACAGTAGAAGAATTTCCTGATATTTATAATCCGGAATTAGGGGATGAGGGTACCATATATACGAAATTAGAAGGCGTGACAGCGCAGACCCCGTCTTCGGAAGTGAGTGAGAAGCTGAATGGTTTAAACGAAGCGGTGGGTGGAAATGGAACATGCCTTGTTACGACACAAGATTATACGATGTTGTTTTTGGGTGGAGCAGCGCTTATCCTGCTTTTGATTGCATATGGATATATTTTGATTTACAATATTTTCTATATCTCGGTTGTAAATGATATTCGTTTTATGGGAAGTATGAAAACGATAGGAATGACAGGAAAACAGATTCATACAATGTTAGGCTGGCAGGTAAGAAGGCTGGGAGTTTTGGGAATCTGTGCCGGTATTCTGGCAGGTACAGGACTAAACCTTTTAGTAATTCGTCTTTTGAAAGGAGCTGACTACAGTTTTTCCAGATACTACGAGGCGGGGCTTTCCCTGGTGTATGCAGCGTTGGTTTCAGCTCTGTTTTCTATGGTTACAGTATGGCTAAGCAGCCGGAAAGCGTTAGCATTAGGGGCGAGGGTAACTCCGGTTGAAGCAGCAAGATTTCGTACAACGGGAAAGAAAAAAACGGTTTTTGCAGTTCTTTCATTTACGTTAAGCGGTATTTTATTCTGCGCTCTTTATACGGCGCTTGTAGGATATGACACAGAATGGATGGCAGAACGGATGAATGAGGCAGATTTTAAAGTATATCAGTACCATGCAGGACAGCTTATGGACGATCCGTATGAGCCAGTGGACATGGAAATGGTGAAAAAGATCGAGAATCTAGATTTTGCGGAAGAGAGTTATACTTTTTATCGGGCTGTTGATTTGGAACAGAAACCATTGTATGGGTTCTATGAAGAATCTATGGGGGCAATTAAGTATGACGGAGACTTTAAAAGAGTGGCAGAGAGAGAATTTCATTCAACCGGTCTGCCAGGAGGAGAAGAGCAAAAGAAGGAGATAAAAGAGACGGGCAATTATCAGACGGGAATTCTGGGGATGGAAGTTTCCGCGTTAGAAATGGAAGGGAAGCACTTACAGGTATATGACGGTGATCTGGATACAGAAAAATTTGCGGAAGGAAATTATTTGATTTATCAGCCCTATTATGCGAATTTTGCGGGAGAGGATTTTGCGTTTGATGCACTAAAGGCGGGAGAAGAGATTACGCTTTCTTTCTATGACTATGAGAAAAATACTTATATAGACAAGACATTTACTGTACTGGCGATTGTAGGAACAAAGCCGGATGACTATGCGGGAGAGATAAGGGCCGGAGTCCAGATTATTCTGCCGGATACGAGCTTTCTGGATATTTATGGTGAACAGGCCGAAAAAATGGTGAGCAGTGTGCTGATAAATACATCAGGCAAGGAGGAAAGTAAATATCAAGAGGCACTGGAAGATATAACGGCGCAAAGCCTGAATTCTCAAATTAGAGTCAGCTCGAAATATGAAACACGCTTAAGTGAAGAGGTACAGAAGAATCAGAAGGTGTGTATCGGGATATTTGTGGGGATTGTTATTGGATTTATAGGTATGGCAAATATTGTAAATACGCTGGTTACAAATGTATTGTCGCGGAAGCTTGAATTTGCGGCCCTTCAGTCTATTGGTATGACAAAATACCAGATGATTACGAATATTTTCCTGGAGGGAATCAAAATGATATTAATGAGTATGATTTTGATCGTGCCGGCGGGCTTGATTGTGACGAAGGCAGTATCTCAGTATCCTTTGTCTACAGGATTTGTTCCGGAATTGTATACTGCGGCGCTATGTATGGTGGCGGCAGCAGGAGTCATATTGAGTATTGCGGTAGCATGTATATTGACAAGAGTATTAAATAAGAAGACTGTGGTGGAACGACTGCGAGAGGCGGAATAGATGTCTGTAAAAGACGGCAATGCTTGCAGAAACGAAGAAATTGTGGAAAATCTGGAATATGGGGAGGTTTAAGGGAATGTACCGGATTCTTATCGTAGAGGACGACGCTGTTTTGCGGCAGGGGCTTAAATACGCTTTAAAAAAGGAAGGGTATATGACAGAGGCAGCGGGCAGACTGGAGGAATTAAAGTCAATGTACAGAATAAAGGCGGATGCGATTCTTTTGGATGTGACACTTCCGGATGGAGACAGTAGAGAGTACCTGGAGGTACTAAGGAAAACAACAGAAATCCCAGTGATATTTTTGACTGCGCGTAATACAGAAAAAGATATGATAAAAGGATTTGATGCCGGTGCAGATGATTATGTGACAAAGCCGTTTTCTATTCCTCTTTTGACCAGGAGACTGAAGGCGCTACTGAAAAGAAGCTCTGTAAGAAATGATGGCAGATATAGTGCGGGAGATCTTCTCTATGATTTTGAGAAAAAGATTTTGTTTAAAAAGGATAAGGAAGTCTCGCTTAGCCGGACAGAATCAAAAATTTTAGAAATTTTGATACAGAATCGCAATCAAGTTTTGACATGGGAGACATTGCTGGAAAAGATATGGGATATTGACGGGAATTTTGTGGATAAAAATACTTTGAGCGTGAATATTTCCAGGCTTCGTGATAAAATTGAGAACGATAAAAGAAATCCGGAATGGATATTGACTGTTTTCGGAATCGGGTATAAATGGAGTGACAAAAATGCAGAGCAGCAGTAAAGAAATAAGACTTACAATGTGTATTACGGCAGGGATATGGTGCATATCCCTGCTTGTATTTTTATTAATTGGATTTAAAGCAGGTGTATCGTTGGTTTTGATAGCGTTATACGGAGTGTGGAATTTGGTTATTTTTGCCGGCGCTTATTGGAGAATCTCCAGGAATATAAATCAAGTTTTGGGAAAAGTCGACAACTGTATCCAAAGTATGATAGACGGAACACCTGTGAAGGAATTTTCGGCAACAGAGGAATCCCTTCTTGGAAAGTTCCAGACACAGATTGAAAAACTGTATTATATTTTAAACAGTGCGAAAGACAGGGAGAGAAAAGCGCATGAAGAGATAAGCGAATTGGTGGCAGATCTTGTCCATCAGGTAAATACTCCTCTTACAAATATTCAGATGTACTGCAGCTTTCTTACTCAGGATACTCTTTCTGATAAAGAAAAGACCCAGATATGCAGGGTGATTGATTCGCAGGTAGAAAAGCTGGGGTGGTTTGCAGAAGGGTTTACAAAGACAGTCAGACTGGAATCAGATATCAGAAAGCTGGAACCAAAGAAGCAGCCAATCCTTAATATGGTGCTTTCGGCTGTCGACCAAATATCTTTGAAGGCAAAAATGCAGGGAAATGAAATCTGCTTATCCGGAGCACAGGATATAGAGGCGGTATATGACAGAAGATGGACGGAAGAAGCACTTTTTAATATTTTGGATAATGCGGTGAAGTACGGACAGAAAAATATGCCCGTTCAGATTCATATGGAAGCATATGATTTATTCGCCAGAATTGATGTGACAAACTATGGAACAGTCATACCCAAAGAGGATTATACGAAAATATTCCAGCGATTTTACCGCGGAAAAAACGCAGCACTTATAAAAGATGGAGTGGGACTTGGGCTATATCTGGCGCGTGAAATTATTACGGGACAGGGAGGCTATCTGAAAGTAGAGAGCAAAAAGGAAACAGGGAACATATTCAGCCTCTTTTTGAGAATGGAGAAGTAAGGGCGAAAGATTATCCCCCTGGCGGGCTTACAGGCAATCATTTTATCCGGTATACTTATTGTGAAAATGAAAACAAGCGTGTCTTATCAGGAGGATAGTATGAAAAATAGAAGGAAAGCAGCACTTGTTTTGCTTTGCGCGGCGGCGCTTACGATTACCGGATGCAGTGGTTCCAGTGATTCCGGCACTTCTTTGGCACAGAAGGAAGAAGCAGGAAAAAGCGCAGGGAACGAGGCGGCCTCAGAAGTGACGATTGGATTTACCAGTGAAGGAGACTCTTTTGATCCTTGTACGGGCTTCGGCTATACAGGTTCACCGCTGTATTCAAATTTGGTGAAGGTAAATGGAGAGAATCAACTGGAAAATGATTTGGCTGTCGCGTATACAGTAAGCGAGGATGCGCTTGTCTGGACTTTTAAAATTCGTGATGATGTAAAGTTTACAAACGGGGAGCCATTAAAGGCGTCGGATGTTGCGTTTACTTTTAATACGACAAAGGAAAAGGCGACGTATATGGATTTAACGATGCTGGAAAGCTGTACGGCGGTGGATGATACTACAGTGGAATTTAAACTTTCCAAGCCTTGTGTAACCTTTATCTATACAATCGCTCAATTAGGAATTGTGCCGGAAAGTGTATACAGCGACCAGTTTGGTCTGGAAGCAGATCAGGTGGTTGGCTCCGGCCCTTATAAACTGGTGCAGTGGGATAAAGGCCAGCAGTTTATTTTGGAAGCAAACGAGGAGTATTATGGAGAACAGCCGCAAATAGAACGGGCGATCGTTCTGATCCAGGAGGAAGAGGATGTAAGGCTTGTGGCAGCACAGGCTGGAGAGGTTGACATTGCGCTGACTTCTGCGACTCTTGCAACAACAGAGATCGAAGGCATGCATGTAGAGGAGGTAGAGTCCGTAGATAACCGAGGAATTACGCTTCCCACTGTACCAGATACAGGAAAGGTAACAGAGGATGGGTATAAAATAGGAAATAATATTACCTGTGATGTAAATGTGAGAAAGGCCCTAAGTTATGGGATTGATCGGGAGAAGATTATTACAGAAGCGTTGAATGGATATGCGGCTCCGGCTTATTCGGAATGTGACGGTATGCCTTGGTGGAATGAAGCGTGTGTGATTGAGACAGATATTGACTATGCCGTCGCACTTCTGGAAGAATCCGGTTGGATAGATACAGATGGAGACGGGATCCGTGAAAAGAATGGTGAGGAGCTTGCGTTTCATCTGATGTATTTCGCAGGAGATTCTATGCGGCAAGCAGTCGCTATGTCTGTGGCAAATCAGGCGAAAGAGAATATGGGGTTTGATATTACTGTAGAGGGTGTGAGTGCGGATGATACGGTGAAAAGAATGTTTTCCGAACCTATGATTATGGGATGGGGTTCTGACAGTCCCATGACTTCTTATATGCTGTATCACAGCAGCAATGCAGGAAAGACGGATTTTTATAATCCAGAATTTTATACGAGTGAAAAGACCGACGCATATCTGGATGCAGCAATGAATTCCATTTCCATTGAGGATTCTTATGAATGGTGGCAGAAAGCACAGTGGGACGGAGAGACGGGGACATCTATGAAAGGTGAAGCTCCCTGGGCATTCTATGTAAATATGACACATTTGTATTTTGTCAAAGACGGTTTGGATATTGGAAAACAGAGAATCCATGCACATGGGCAGGCGTGGCCGCTGATTGCAAACCTTGCGGAGTGGACTTGGGAGGCATAGAGAGAAACTTTTATGAAAAAGAAATACTATCTGAAATGCACAGGAAAATATTTGTTCCGTATGATAACTTTGCTGATCGCAGTCAGTGTGATTAGCTTTGTACTCGTCAGCCTGTCGCCGGTAGATCCGGTACAGCAATATGTAGGGGCTGTGCCGAATGTCAGTGTGGAGCAGAGGGCGAAGATTGCAGAATACTGGGGATTAAACGATCCGCCTGTGGAACGTTTTTTTGCCTGGGCAGGTTCCGTGCTGCATGGAGACTTTGGGGTGTCTCTTTTATACAGACGTCCGGTACTGGATATTATTGTGGAAAAATTTGGAGCGTCGTTAGCGCTTATGATGACAGCATGGATATTTTCTGGTGTATTAGGGTTTGCCATAGGTTGTGTTATGGGTCTGTTTAACGGAAGATGGATGGACAAGATTCTGAAGAAGATATGTTTCGTGATGTGTTCTATTCCCACGTTTTGGATTGGGATAGTGTTCCTTATGGTATTTTCCGTCATGCTGGGGTGGTTTCCATTTGGGATGAGTGTACCAAAAGGGGTTCCGGCAGACGAGGTAACTATTTTACAGAGAATACATCATCTCGTGCTGCCAGCTTTAACACTGAGCTTTCTATCCTTTGCGAATGTGGCGCTCCATACGAGAGAAAAGCTGGTGGATGTGTTAGAGAGCGACTATGTATTGTTTGCGAAAGCAAGAGGAGAGTCGAGGTGGAGTGTGTTAAAACGACATGGACTGCGCAATATTCTGCTTCCCGCAGTAACGATGCAGTTTGGCTCCTTTAGCGAATTGTTTGGCGGGTCAGTGTTAGCAGAAAATATATTTTCATATCCAGGATTAGGAGCAGCGGTTTCAGCGGCAGGAATGTATTTGGATGTGCCTTTGCTTTTAGGAATTACGCTATTTAGTACGTTGTTTGTTTTTGTAGGAAATATGCTTGCAAATATAATTTATGGTATTGTAGATCCGCAGATAAGGGAGGGATACATAAAATGAATCTCAACCGGAGAACGAAAATGATTGTGTTTGTCGGGGCTATTTTTGCTGTATTAGCGGCGGTGTATCTCGCGGGACTTTTCATCAGTGATGATTTCATTGCGGCAGATTTTTCGCAAAAAGGCTTGAAACCCTCCTGGGAACACCCCTTTGGGACGGATATGTTAGGGAGAGATATGTTGGCGCGAACGATAAAGGGGCTTTCCGTAAGTATGATCGTTGGAACAGTAGCTTCTACAGTCAGCGCTGTAATTGCCCTTATTGTAGGGGGTGCAGCGGCGTCAGGAGTGTCCTGGCTGGACCATTTTGTGAATTGGATGATTGATTTGGTGATGGGGATTCCACATACTGTGCTGTTGATTTTAATTTCCTTTGCCTGTGGAAAAGGATTAAAGGGGGTACTAATCGGTGTTGCCATTACACATTGGACAGGACTTGCGCGTATTATCCGGAGTGAGGTGCTGCAAATCCGATCCCAACAGTATATTGAGGTATCCAGAAAGCTGGGACATTCCAGCAGGTGGATTACAGTGCATCATATTTTACCGCATATGGTTCCACAGTTCTTGATCGGATTGATTCTTATGTTTCCTCATGCGATTATGCATGAATCAAGTTTAACGTTCCTGGGCTTTGGACTTCCGCCGGAACAGCCGGCTATCGGAATTATTTTGTCTGAATCTATGCAGTATCTGTCTGCAGGAATGTGGTGGCTTGCCTTTTTCCCCGGGCTTATGCTGGTAATCATTGTATTGCTGTTTGACAGGCTGGGAGAAAATCTAAAGAAGATTATGGATCCATACAGTGCACATGAGTAAAAGGAGGATACAGAAAATGAAAGAAGCCATTTTATCGGTAAAAGATTTGTCAGTATCTTTCCATATGTATGATGGCGGGCTGGAGCAATATGATTTAAAGGTCATTTCTAACTTGACGCTGGATGTGCGGCCAGGGGAAATCGTTGCCATTGCAGGATCCAGTGGAAGCGGGAAAAGTCTGTTTGCTCACGCGGTTATGGGACTGTTGCCGGAAAATGCGGTTATGACGGGAGAGGTTTTCTATAAAGGAAAAGTGTTGTCCCAGAAAGACAAAGAAGCGCTACGCGGGACAGAGATGGCGTTGGTTCCCCAGTCAGTGTCCTATTTAGATCCACTGATGACGATAGGGGCGCAGGTGCGGGGAACAAAACCGAACCGGCAGATAATAAAAGCACAGAAGGAAATTTTTAAAAGACTTCATTTAAAGGAAGAAACAGAGAGACTATATCCTTTTCAGCTTTCCGGAGGAATGGCGAGGAGGGTTCTGGTTGCAACCGCGGTGCTAAGCGGGGCGCAGCTGATTATTGCGGATGAGCCTACCCCTGGGCTGGATTTAGAAATGGCATTGGAAGCATTGCAGATTTTCAGGGAATTGGCAGACGCAGGGAAAGCGGTGGTTTTAATTACCCATGACATTGATTTGGCATTTCACATTGCAGACAGGATCTCTGTATTTTATGCCGGAACAACAGTGGAAACAGCGAAAGCAGCAGATTTTTTAAAAGGAAAAGAAGCCCTTAGACACCCATATTCTAAGGCGCTTTGGGAGGCTTTACCGCAAAATGGCTTTAAGCCTATTCCTGGCTTTCAGCCTTATGCAAAATATTTGCCTAAGGGCTGTCTGTTCTCTCCCAGGTGTCCTCTTAAGACAAAAGAATGTGAGAACGAAATACCTATGACAGAGGTGCGGGGAGGATATGTGAGGTGTATTCATGCAGATTGAAGGAAAAAATATAAGCTTTCGCTACCATGAAAAAATGCCTTGGATTCTAAAAGATGTAAGTATATCCATAGAGGAGGGAGAGCGAGTAGGCCTGGTGGGCCCCAGTGGCTATGGGAAAAGTACGTTGATACGGATTTTATCGGGATATTTAGAGCCACAGGAGGGAAGTGTGCGATTGGATGGGCGGCCTCTGCCGAAAAAGGGGATTTCTCCGGTACAGCTTATTTATCAGCATCCAGAGAAGGCGATTAATCCCAGATGGAAGATGAAAAAGGTATTAGAGGAATCCGGTATGTTTCGGGAAGAAGTAATGGAGGCACTGGGAATAGAAAGGGATTGGCTGAACCGATACCCGCGGGAACTTTCCGGAGGAGAATTACAGAGGTTTTGCGTGGCGCGTTCTCTGTTCCAGGGAACACATTTCCTTTTTGCAGATGAAATGAGCACGATGCTGGATGTAATTACGCAAGCGCAGATTTGGAATCTGATGTTAAAAGAGGTAAAAGAGCGCCATCTGGGACTTTTGATGGTAACGCATAATGCAGAGTTGGCAAAGAAGGTATGCACCAGGATTATCAATCTCAAAGAGATAAATCATATAGGGGAAAATGGAAACGGTGCGGGGTAATCCTGCACCGCAGATCAGTGGAGGGCATCTATAAAACGGAGAAATGCCTTTTTTCCCTGTGGAGTGTGTTTGTATACACCGGCATCTTCCAGCGCGCGGCAGAAGACCTTTCCGATTTCTTGCTGTAAAATATATGTAATATTTGAATCTGTAATATTCTGATATAAAGGAAGAAACTGCCAGGCCCAAGCAGCATGCTTGGCGATAACCGGATTATTGTATATATTACTTTGGTTTAGAATTGCTTCCTTTAGCAAGTCCATCTCTGTCTTTAGGCGGCCCGGAAGGACGGCAAGCCCCATAACTTCAATCAGGCCGATATTTTCCTTCTTAATATGGTGGAGATCTGTGTGAGGGTGGAATACACCGTACGGATATTTTTCCGTTGTGATATTATTTCGCAGCACGAGATCGAGTTCATATAAATTTCCATTTTTTCGTGCAATAGGAGTAATAGTATTGTGTAGGATGCCGTCTGTTACAGCGAAAATGCCTACTTTTTCATCTGAATAACAGCGCCATTTTTCCAGAATATGTGTGGCAAGGGCGATAAGCTTTTTTGTTTTCATACTACAAAGGCGAATAACGGAAAGTGGCCACTTTACAATGCCTGCTTGTACTTCTTCATATCCAGGTACTGTAAAAGAGAAGGTAATAGGTGCTTTTGCCATAGCAAATGTATAGTTTCCGCCCTGGAAATGTTCATGGCTTAAGATAGAGCCTCCTATAATGGGCAGTTCTGCATTAGAACCAAGAAAATAATGAGGAAACATGCGGACAAAAGCAAATAATTTTTCAAAAGTAGATGCGTCTATTTTCATAGGAAGATGTTTTTGATTGAATACAATACAATGCTCATTGTAATAAACATAAGGAGAGTACTGGAATGCCCATTCCTCTTGATTAAGTGTAAGGGGGATAATACGGAGGTTGTCACGTGCAGGATAATAACTCCTGCCGGTATACCCTTCATTTTCTGGACAAAGCAGACATTTGGGATAGGAGGAGGGGAGCTTTTTCCCAGCGGCGGCAATGGCTTTAGGATCCTTTTCCGGTTTAGAAAGATTGATGGTTATATCCAGAGACCCGTATTGGGTTTCTACACTCCATTTTTGATCTAGCTTGATACGAGAACGCTGGATATAGTTGCTGTTCTGGCTTAAATTATAATAATACTTTGTCGCCGCTGCGGGAGAATGCTGATATATATGCCAGAACTTCTCCTGAATCTGCGCAGGGCGGGGCAGCAGACAGTCCATGAGCTTAGAGGCAAACGAATCACGGCAAGCGAATGTATCTTCGAGCAGTCCTCTTTGAACAGCCTCGTCAAGCAGTTGCTTAAGTATATCTTCTAGAGAAATGTTATTTAGAGTGCAAGGAGTATCCTCGTAGTTTTCTTCTTTGAAAAGAAAGAGAATCCGATTGGTTGTATAAATTCTTTCCGTACGGGGTGTCAAACCCGTGTCAATTCCATACTGAACTAATTTTTTTACTGCGTCATAAAACATGGCAATGTACCTCCTTTTGTATGTTCTAAAAACTATACTTTAAAGAGCGCACCGCAATACATTCCCTTCGAGAGGATAGGCTTTGCCCGATAAGGGATAGAATGTATATGTGTGGGAGGGGCGTAAGTCTTTTGCAGGTGAAGCTCTTTTTTTAATGATAATGCGGGAACCGACAGATGCATATAAAAAATACGTGCAATATTATGTAAAAATGTTGTTTATAGATTCTCGAAACGCTATAATAGAGGGCAGGGAGGCGGCATGATGACAGGTACATATAAACATTCATACAAAATGGGAGAACCCAGGTTGAATGCGCTTTCAGTTTATAATGTCGGATATCAGAAATGCGAACCAGAATATCAGTGGGGGCCTGGGATAAGAGATCATTATTGTATTCATCATATTTTGTCAGGGCACGGTTATTATTTTGCGAGAGGAACGGCCTGGCATCTACAAAAAGGGGATACGTTCATTCTGTATCCAGGAGAAGAGGTGCGTTATTATGCAGATAAAGCAGAACCATGGGAATATGCATGGGTGGGGTTCATGGGGACAGAAGCGGGAGAGATAATCCGCAATACAGAGTTTGCCAGAGAGAAGCCTTATATCTTGAACGGGCAAATGCCAAACAAGGAGCTTCGAAAATGCCTTGAAAAAATTTATGATATAAAAGGAAATACGTATGAAGCAGCTGTCGCGATGACGGGAGCACTGTATAGTTTGTTGTCTGTATTTATAAGATATTATGATGATAAAGAGAGAACAAAGGATGTACAAATGTTGTATGTGGAGCAAGCCCAGAAGTATATTGAAAAGAACTATTCCTATTCAATAACTGTAGAGGATGTAGCGGCATATGTTGGAATAAGCCGAAGCCATCTGTTCCGTTCTTTCAAGTTGTATACAGGAAAGGCACCGAAAGAGTATTTGTCTGAATATAGGATAGAAAAAGCATGTGATCTTTTGAGGGAAACGGAACTGTCCATTTCTACAATCGCTTATTCGGTAGGTTTTGACAACAATCTTTACTTTTCTAAAGTTTTTAAAAAATATAGAAAGGTAAGTCCGTCTGTTTACAGAAGACTTAAGAAAGGAACCAATAAATCATTTGGGGACAGGAACGAAGACAGTGGTGCATAGAAGAGCAGTATTTGTGAAACAACAGAAGATAAAGGGGGTGTCTGTATGCTGATAGTTTCAAATTTCCAGGCAGGCAGTGACAGCAGGGAGATACTGCCTATGGATAAATCTGCCCTTCCGTATGTCTGTATGTACAGAGAAATGAGCAGGTATGGAGACGGGACATTCCCCTGGCACTGGCATTCTGCTTTTGAAATAAACTATATTGCAAATGGAGAACTAGAATTTCGTACTGCGGATGCAGAGTTTACGTTGCGAAAAGGGGATGCGGTATTTATTAATTCTGGTGTAATGCATGCATATCGGACAAGGGTGGAAGGTAATTGCGAAATATTTGCACATTTATTTGAACCACATTTCCTGTCAGGAATGTATCACAATGCAATAGAAGAAAAATATATACTGCCGATCATGAACAACCAAGCGCTTCAGACCTTTCCGATACATCCGGATAGTTATGAAAATATCTGTATGACTGAAAAAATTTTAAAGATGATTGAGCTATCTAGAGAAGAGTCGTTCGGTTATGAATTAGAGCTTAGAGCAGAGATGGGAAGATTCTGGTGTATGCTTCTTAAAGCAACGGAGGAGGTGCGCTCCTTAAGTATTCCAAAGAATAATACGGATGTGGAACGGGTAAAGCTTATGATGCAGTATATTCATACGCATTACGGAGAGAAAATCACGCTGGAGGATATAGCAGCTTCTGCCAGTATCAGTGCAAGAGAATGTACCAGATGTTTTCAGTATTGCATTGATAACTCCCCAGTAAACTATTTAAATTCTTATAGGATATATATGGCGGCACAGATGCTTTTACAGACAGGGGACAATATTATTACTATCAGTGAAAACTGTGGTTTTAGTTCAAACAGTTATTTTGGCAAAGTGTTCCATGAGAGTATGGGCTGTACGCCTATGGAATACCGAAGAGGAAAGAAGAATGCTTGATTTTATAATGCATTGTCTGTATTTTGCTATAATTTTGAAAAAGAGGATAGTGCCAGAATGGTAAATTAGAGCTAAGTTCACTAATTATACTGTCGGTATATGGAGATTGGCACACAAAAAGAAAACCGGAAGAAAGACTGTATTTTGCTATAATTTGTCTTTATTCCGGTTTCTTTTATCTCTGTTTCTTCCTATAATACAAGTAAGATAAAAAGTGATTTACCGGTAAATATAAAAGGAATAACCAATTATATTTAAGGAGGAAATAAGTATGTTAAATTATGTTGTGCATTTAAAAACTGTAAATGATTTTAGAAATTTTGCAAATCTCACAGTAAAATTTCATATCCGTGGCTATGTAAAGACAGAGGACTATTATGCAGATATGTACTGCTTGCTGGATATTATGTCACATTGTCCTGTCGATAAGATGAATCTGGTTCTTACAAAATATAATGAAGAAGAAGCAACGGCGATAGAGACATATTTATACCAGACAGGACTGTTGGAAGGGAGAGGGTGCCAAAGAAGAGACTATGGAAAGATCGCATAAAGTAAATATTAAGAAGGATAATAATGC